>MEUC01000001.1 GCA_001771545.1 candidate division WOR-1 bacterium RIFOXYB2_FULL_42_35
CTTCTTAAGGGGCATTCATCGTAGGGCTGGGCGTGGAGGTCTTGACAAGGATGTCTCTCCGTTATTTCGCAACAGTCCCACAATACAAAACCCAAGTAGTTGTGAAGAAGAAAAAGATTCTAAAAAAGGTCGGTTGTATCTGTTTTTGTTTTTCTTATTTTTAACCATTGTTATTATTATATCCTCTAATTAAAAATAATCAACTAAAACAATGAATAGCTCGTTTACTTAATTTCAATAAAAATATGTGTTATGATTAATTGAATGACAGATCTTTTTACAAAAGAACCAGACCTATTATCTTTAAGCTACGATAAAGTTAAAGCGATTGCGGAAAAATGTCAAAAATGCTCTCTGTGTAAAACCCGCCACAAAGTCGTCTTTGGTCACGGTCCCGTGCCTTGTGACATTATGCTAATCGGCGAAGCACCAGGAGCAGATGAAGATGAGCAAGGCCTCCCTTTTGTTGGTCGAGCAGGCAAACTTTTAACCTTAATTCTAGAATCTGTTGATATTAAACGACCCACAGATATTTATATTGCTAACACACTAAAATGCCGACCACCCAACAATCGTGCACCACAAGCAGATGAACAAGCAGCTTGCTGGCCCTATCTAGAAGCCCAACTCCATTTTATTAAACCAAAGATATTGCTTTTAGCAGGAACCCCCTCCGTTAAACGAGTTTTACAAATTAATGAGCCAATCACTAAAATCCGTGGGCAATGGTTTAAATTACCAAATCACGAGAACATTTCCGTGATGCCAATCTTTCACCCAGCATATCTCTTGCGTAATCCCCAGAAAACCAAAGGGAGTCCCAAATGGCATACTTGGCAAGATATGAAGGAGATCAAAAATGCCTTGGATTACCTCAAGAAAGTTAAAGAGCTCTCATCTAATGGCTAAAGTTTTCTTCATCAAAGATCTCAACAAAGTCGCTGAACTGTTTGATCTTGCTGGTATCGCTAAAATCATCAACAAAAACGACTCGGTAGCTTTAAAAATCCACTTCGGCGAACCTGGCAACACTGCTTTTTTAAAACCGCACCAGGTTAAAACGATTGCGGAAAAAGTTATCAATCTAGGCGGAAAACCTTTTTACACCGACTGTAATACTTTGTACAAAGGCAGACGAGCTGAAACAAAAACACATCTTGAAGTTGCCAAAGAGCATGGCTATACCTTAGAAGAAGCTGGCGCCCAAGCAATTATTCCCGCAGAAGATGATTGTGAATCCGTGGAAATTGGACAAAAACATTTCAAACGCGTACACATAGGGAACAACGCCAGAAAATCAGAGGCCATAATTGCCGTAACTCATTTCAAAGGCCACGAATTAACCGGTTTTGGTGGTGCCCTAAAAAATCTGGGCATGGGGTTTGGCACTAGGATTGGCAAGCTTAAAATGCATCAAGATTGCAAAAACTGCGACAAGGTTAAACATTGTGAAAAGAACAAAACCATTGAAGCTTGTTGGGTTGGTTCCCCTGCTTTTGTAGCGGAAAAAATCGTGGAATACGCTTATGGCGCAATTAAGGATAAAAAAACTGCCTATTTTAATTTTATTATTAATGTTTCTGAGGCTTGTGACTGCTATCCCCATAATTCAGAGCCAATAGTGCCGGACATTGGTGTTTTAGCCTCTTTTGATCCTGTAGCCACTGACCAAGCTTCTGTGGATTTGGTTAATCAGACAGAGGGTCGAATCAACAGCCGCAACAAATTCCGCGCGATTTATTCTAATGTTGATTGGGCAGTGCAGTTGAAGTATGCAGAAGAGATTGGGTTGGGGTCAAGAAAGTACGAATTGATTCAAATAGACTAAACTTGCCTCTATAAATTTCTAATAATTAAATCTGCCAAAGGGTCTGCCTGAGTAACAGGACTATTATGCACCCCTTCTGGAAAACTTATTACTTTTACATCTTTAGCCCCAAATTTTCTCTTTAGACAATCAGCCAAGATAGGATGAGAAGCATTACTAGCAATAACATCCGCTTGATTCTCAATAATCCTTACAGGTTGTCGGCCAATATCGGGTTCAGCAAAAGAATAATTAAACAATTTCTTAGCAACCCAATTATTAGCTAAAAAATTATTAATAGGACCACCAAGGGCTGTGGCCGCTAATTCCCAAGAAATCCGCACAGGAACCGGTTGAACAGATTGCCAAAACTTGGCAAAGTCACTGGGACTCTCTTCTTGATTAAAAAAGTAACGATAACTCATGGCTGCCGTCAGGGCAAAACTTTTAAGACGAAATAAATTGAGGAGATTAACTCCCATAGCCAGTAAAAATGGTCCGGTAATCTTAGTTCTCATGAAAGCAAACCCAAAAGGAGCCACCATAAATAGTTTGTCCGGCTTTTTCTCTGCCTCTTGACCAGCAAATAAATCAAGACCTATTCTGCCGGACATACTTTGACCAACAAAGGCAACTTCGCCGCCAAACTTTTCTCTCACCCAAGCAACTTTTTCTTGAGTACTAGCAGCAAAATTATTAAGAGAGAGATGATCATAATTTCCCCTAGCAAAAGGAGAAGCGCTATAAGTTGAGTGCCCCGGATAATCAAAAACTACCGACCGATACCCACGAGAACTCAAGGCAGCTGCCAGGGGATGATCATGAACAGCTGACATAGAATAACCTAAACGCGGCATAACAGTAGTACCCTTAGGATTCCCTTCACTTGGAGAATATATAAAAGCTCGACTACCATCAGTGAAGGTTTGTCGTTCAACGTTGTAACCCGGCCCACTCAAAGGAATAATTGTTCTATCATCAGGAAGTTCTCTTGAAGGATAATTTTCAATCTCTTTTTTATTAGCAACCTCCGCACAATCAAACTCAACAAGAGGATTAGCACCGCTTTGATAACTTATTTTTAAGCGGGCCAACCGAACCCTTCCTTGACCAAGTCTTTTGGTTAAATCCAGATACTCAACCCCTCTCCTCCCTCCCTTTTTCTTTAGAGCCAAGTGAGTCAAGCTTATTTTAATAGCAGCCTGCAATAGGTAATCAGGATAATCGATCCCTTCTGCAATCACAAAATCGACAGTCTCAATTCCGTTCCTACGAAAAGCAAAATAAACATCACTGTCTAGAGATAATTTTTTACCGTTATGCCCATTACTATCCACAGAAAAGGTAAAGTTCTTTAAACCGGAACGCTTTATATGGCTTTGAACCTGCCGCGCATAATAAGACAAATCTCCAACATAGGTCTTTGACATGTTTATTTGCCTACTAGCAAACGAAGCTAATTTTGTTAAATAGATACCCATAACTAAATTATTATCGGTATAAAAAAATAAAAATTTCAGGTTTGAGCAAAAATAGCAGGGAGGCAATTTGTTTGGTTTTTAAGGATTTTTTTTTAAAACTCTACAGGCATAAATCTCGCCGCACATAGAACAATCATCAGAAGAAGCAAAATGACGTTTGTTATGAATATATTTAGCCTTGATCAATCAATCATTAAACAAAAAGAAAACTTCGGCTTTGGAATAATTTTCTTTAAATATCAAAGGTAAGGTTTTTGAGCAAAGATTATCCAATCACCCGGAGCAACATGACGGATATTAGGGTTAGCACTGCCATAATAATAGATATAAAACCTACCTTCTGTTTTTATATAATTCCAACCTTGATTGTATCCTCCATCGTAATAAGGACAATAAAGCCACCATTCATGTAAGGACGGAACATGGTAATAACGCCAGTGAACACCATCCGGGGTTTGCCCGCCATCAAACCAGTCCCTCATCGGCGGTGGAGGAGCTAATAAGGTATAAGGATTCTGCGATGGCCAAATAGCAAGACCCTTAGATTCGTTTTCAAGATATTTCATGCGAGTGGCATCCTGAACCGCCGCAATTACAGCCAGAACCTTACTTTCCTTAGCTTTACCAGTTAAACTTCTATAGAGGGGGGTTGCAATTACCGCTAATATTCCAACTATAACAACCACGATAACAATTTCTATTAAGGTAAAAGCTTTTCTTGTTTTAATATTATTAACCCAGGGCATTTTTAGAAACCTTATAAGCACAAAATTCGCCGCACATTGAGCAAGCATCAGAAGAATCAGAATGACGTTTATCGTGAATCTTTTTGGCCTTGACCGGATCAATGGCCAGTTCAATCTGTTTGCCCCAATTTAATTCTTTACGAGCCTTAGACATAGCAATGTCCCAATCTTTGGCACCAGGAATACCTTTGGCAATATCAGCACAGTGAGCCGCGATGCGAGAAGCAATCACCCCTTCTTTGACATCTTCAGGAGTTGGCAAGCCTAAATGCTCGGTTGGAGTAACATAACAGAGAAAATCAGCCCCAGCCGTGGCCGCTAAAGTTCCACCAATTGCCGCAGTAATATGATCGTAACCAGGCGCAACATCTGTTGGCAGCGGACCGAGAACATAAAATGGCGCATTTTGACAAACTTTTTTTTGCAGTTTAATTTGCTCAACGATCTGATCATAGGGAACATGGCCTGGCCCTTCAATAATAACTTGAACCCCTGCCTCCCAAGCACGCTTAGTTAAGTCTCCCAAAACCATTAGCTCTTGAATCTGGGCTTGATCACCAGCATCAACAATAGAACCCGGTCGCATACCATCACCCAAAGACATAGTAATATCATACTTGCGCGCAATTTCCAGCAAACGATCATAATATTGAAAAAAAGGATTTTCTTCTTTATTTTTCATGATCCATTGCATCATTAGTGCCCCACCCCTGGAAACTACATCCATTAATCTGGGTTGTTTTTTTAAGCGGCCAATGGTTTCAAAATTAACCCCGCAGTGAATCGTCATAAAATCCACGCCATCTTGGGCCTGTTCTTCAACCACCTCAAACATCCCCTCAACTGTCATCCGTTTTTCCACAACAGCCTGATAAATAGGAACGGTTCCCAAAGGAACCGTACATTTCATTAAGATCGATTTACGAATAGCTGAAATATTTCCGCCAGTAGAAAGATCCATCAAGGCATCGGTTTTGGCTTCAAGCGCTGCGTCAAGTTTTTTCAACTCTTCAGCCACATCAGGAAAATCAGCTGAAGTGCCAATATTAGCGTTAACTTTAACTTTTAAACCTTGACCAAAACCAACTGGATTTAAGTTTTTGTGTAATGGATTACATGGGATAGAGATTGTCCCTTTGGCTAAACCAAGGCGAATTCCTTCAGGAGATAAATTTTCTGCCTTAGCCACCACTTTCATGGCCTCGGTAATATTCCCTCTTAGGGCTTCTTCTCTTTGGGTCATAGTGATTGTAATTATAACATATATTTGTTAGCATAATTTCGATGAAAAATCTACTCGGTCTATCCCTTCAAGAATTAGAAGAGCTCTTAAAAAGCCACACTATAAAACCAGTTAAAGCCAAAGAACTATTTAAATTAATTAACAAAAAATTATCCACAGATTTAGACGAGTTAACAAGCTTTAAACAATTTGAAAGAGAACTCCTTAAAAAGAAACATTTTATTTCTACGCTAGCACTAAAAAACCTACAAAAAGGTCAGCACACCCAAAAAGCTGCCTTTAAACTTAACGATGGACAAATAATTGAAACCGCCTTTATTGACCAAAACAAAGAGAGAAAAACAATTTGTCTCTCCTCTCAAGTCGGCTGCCCCATTGGCTGCAAGTTTTGCGCCACAGGACAGATGGGTTTTAAAAGAAACCTAACCAGCACGGAAATTATTTCACAGGCCTACTTTTTCGCTCAAACAGAAATAATCTCCAATATTGTTTTTATGGGCATGGGTGAGCCATTTTTAAACTTTGACAATACTGTTAAGGCCGCAAAAATATTAAATAGTCCGTCAGGACAAAATTTGGCCACCAGAAAAATTGTTTTTTCCACTATTGGGATCATCTCTGGCATTGAAAAATTAGCGAAGGTCAAAGAACCCTTTAGATTAGCTTGGTCTCTAGTCTCCCCCTTTGAAGAAAACAGAAGAAAGCTCATCCCCTACCAAAAATTACCTTCAATCAAAGAAACAATTGCCGCTCTAGCAAACTATCAGAAAAAGATCAGGCGTCGCGTCACCATCAGCTATGTACTGCTAAAAGGGATTAATGATACCAAAAAAGATATTGAAGAATTAATAAAAATAAGCCGGCAATTAGATGCCCTAGTAAACTTAATTGCTTACAACCCCTCACCCGGCTTGCCATTTGAAGAGGGCAACATCACAGCCACTAAAGAATTACTACAAAAAGAAAAAATCCTGGTGACGATTAGAAAAAGTTTGGGTCAGGATATTTCTGCAGCTTGTGGTCAGCTAAGCACCTAACTATTATTTGTCTTCTCTAGACAATTTTGCTAAGATATTTACATTATGGCACAAACAATCACCCAAAAGATTCTCGCAAAACATGCTGGACTCAAAGAAGTTGAACCAGGACAACTAATCAACTGCAAAGTTGATCTGGTCCTTGGCAATGACATTACAACCCCTCCGGCAATTAAACAATTCGCTAAAATTGGCGTAAAAAAAGTCTTTGATAAAGAGAAAATCTATCTGGTGCCCGACCACTTTACTCCAGCCAAAGACATCAAATCGGCCCAGCAAGTTAAGATGATGAGAGAGTTTGCTGCAAAATATGGCATTGTTAATTTTTTTGAAATCGGCTGCATGGGCATTGAACATGTTCTTCTCCCGGAAATGGGTGCTATTAAAGCTGGCGACCTAGTTATTGGCGCTGATTCTCACACTTGTACTTACGGAGCACTCGGGGCTTTCTCCTCTGGCATTGGTTCAACCGATATGGCTGCAGCCATGGCCACCGGTGAAGTTTGGCTAAAAGTTCCCGAACAACTTAAATTTATTTTTCGAGGAAAACTACAAAAATGGGTGGAAGCCAAAGATCTAATTCTTTATACCATCGGTCAAATTGGTGTTGATGGTGCCCGCTATATGTCGATGGAGTTTGCTGGCCCTGTCATTCAAAAACTCTCTGTTGAAGGTCGGTTAACCATGGCCAACATGGCTATTGAAGCTGGCGGTAAAAACGGTATTTTTGAAGTTGATGACAAGACCAAAGCTTATCTTAAACGAACTGGCGCTGGCAAAGGAATCGTTTATCATTCTGATAAAGGCGCACCATACAAAACTGTTTATATGTGGGATGTTTCCCCAATTGAACCACAGGTTTCATTCCCTCACTTACCTAGTAATACCAAACCAGTTAGCAAATGTAGTTCCGTTAAAATCAACCAGTCTGTGATTGGTTCTTGTACCAACGGCAGGATTGAAGATATGAGAGTGGCGGCTAAGATTCTTAAGGGTAAAAAGGTTCACAAAGATTTGCGCTGTATTATTCTCCCTGGGACACAAGCAATTAGTCTACAAATGATAAAAGAAGGCCTAACAGAAATATTTATTAACGCGGGGGCAGTTGTTTCTACTCCTACCTGTGGACCTTGCCTTGGTGGACATATGGGAATTCTAGCTGAAGGGGAACGCTCAATTTCAACTACTAATCGTAACTTTGTCGGCAGAATGGGCCATCCCAAGTCTGAAGTTTATCTTTCTAACGTGGCTGTTGCAGCTGCTTCGGCGATTGCCGGAAATATTGTTTCGCCGGAGGCACTTTAATGAAAGGTAAAGCCTGGAAATTTGGCGATAACCAAGCGTCCTGCATGCCACATCAGAGATTCCCTTCTTATTAGCATCGTGCGCACAATAATGTTTTTCTATTGGTCAGTGGCTATAGCGTTTAAATCTTGAAATATTTGGTTTAAAATTACTTGATCTCTCGATAATGGTTTGCCTAGCCTTTGGGCTGCCGCTACATTTATTATTGATCCAACCATATTAAGGGCTGTGCTCTCGTAAGGATTAATATCACCATTTTTACTTTCCAACACTGTGGAAGTACCTACCGTTGTTTTGACTGATTCTGAACTAAACACAGACAAATGAGGACCCATAAACTTTTCTAATTCGTCTGAGACTCTTAGGCTCAAGACATGCGGTGAGGATGCATACTCTCGCTCTTGTTCGTAACCCGTTTGAAGATCTTTACCTCCATCTTTCTTAATAATATAAACAATCATCCTTTCCTTTACGGAGACCAGCTGTCGAGTCTTGTCTTCTTCCCTTCTTTCGGGAAGTTTGACACTAATTGTCGCGCTTTGAGGCTTTCCTTTTTCTTTTTCTATCGAAAATCTATAACTCACGTCATCAAGAGAGGGCCCTTCCTTTGGTTGGAACGAACAAAACCGAGTATACTTCGTCGAACTACAACTTAAAACAAACTCACTCTCACTCATTTTCATCTTCCTCCTTGCAATGCCCTTGTCCCGCCTTGGCGGGGGCTTGGCGGGGCTGGCGGGGCTGGCGGGGCTTGTTAAACCTGGCGGGCTTTGCTAATATATATATCGTAAGGTTTTGGGTAAAATTTCAGTTTTTTTAGAGAATTTCTTTTTATGAAAAAAATCTGGGTGAAAAAGTTCAAATCTTTTGAAGAAGCGGAGAAAGCTGACCAGGAATATTATTCAAAAATGTCTCCCAAAAAGCTACAAGCAATAATGGAATTTCATTACAAGCAAATGTGTAAATTTAAGGGCGCAGCAAAATGAAAGGTAAAGCCTGGAAATTTGGCGATAATATTGATACTGACCTGATTATTCCGGCCAGGTACTTAAACACGTCTGATCCACAAGAGCTGGCAGAGCATTGTATGGAAGATGCTGATGCTAGCTGGGTCACAAAAAAGAAATCAGGTGATTTTATAGTTGCCGGGGAAAACTTTGGCTGTGGGTCATCCAGGGAGCATGCCCCTATTGCCATCAAAGCCGCTGGAGTTTCTGCGGTGATTGCCAAATCTTTTGCCAGGATTTTTTATAGAAACGCCATTAATATTGGCTTGCCAATTTTAGAATGCCCGGAAGCTGCTGATGAGATTAAAGAAGGCGATGAAATTGAAGTTAACCTGGCTAAGGGTGAAATCAAGAATCTAACTTCAAAGATGATCTACCATGCCCAGCCATTTCCAGAATTTATGCAAAAGCTGATTAAGGCTGGCGGGTTGATTAGCTATATTAAGAAGAAGTTAAAATCCTAAAGACCCGCTAAAACCAGCTCGCCCATCTTTCTGGTACCAACCAACTTAACCTTATCATCATTTTGGCCAAATAAATCACCGGTACGATAACCATCAAGAAGAACCTGGTTAACCGCTTTTTCAATTGCCGCTGCACCTTTTTCTGCCCCAATATGCCGCAACATTAATGCCCCTGTTAGAATGCGACCCAAAGGGTTGGCTTTATCTTGACCAGCTAAAGTAGGCGCAGTTCCTGCCCCACTCTCAAACATAGCCGCTCCTGTATCAGGATTAATCGCTGAAGAAGCCATCATCCCCATACTACCTAGGGCTGCCGCTGCTCCATCAGACAAAATGTCTCCATGTTCATTACCACAGGCAATAACTCCATTAAGTTTGGCAGGCGAGAAGAGCAAAGAATTAGCAGAATCAACTAACTGGTGAACCAGCGTAACATCAGCAAATTCTTTTTGATGTAATTCTGTAACAATTTTGCGCCAATACTCATAACGAGCCATTACATTGGCTTTATCAATTGAAATCAAAGACAATTTAACTTGACGAGCATATTTAAAAGCTGCCCGAAAGTATTTTTCAATAGTTGCCCTGCGATAATAAGCAATATCAGCAACTAGCTCTTCCGTCCCCGTAACATCCTTCTTGAGTTTTGCGCCCAAACTAAGTTGAGCCTCAGCAGAAAGATTAGAGATCAAATCCGTATTGCCAAAGTAACTGTCTTCCAAAAGAAATCTAATCCAGATCTGTTTGACGCCCTCTGCAGGAATAACCTCTGGTTTAACGTTGGCTAAATGAGCTAACTCTTTATAGTAAACCATTGGCCGAAAGTTAAGTAAAAGCCCTAAATCTTTACGAATTGCCAACAAAGCCCTGGACTCTGGCTTTAATTCCGGTTTTTCTTTCCCAATAGTATTATCATGTTTAAAATCGCCAACTCCACCAAAGAAAATTAGACCCAATTCTTTGGCGGTACTAAAAGATTGTGCTGGTAAAGTATCACCAAACTTGTCATAGGCATTCCAGCCCATGGGGGTGTCAATAAATTCCAGATTAAAACCATCAAGCGCAGCAGCTTTTTTCACAACCACAACTGCCTGCTCCATCATTTCCGGACCAGAACCATCCCCCTTAACAAGTGCAATTTTAACAGTTTTCATATATGTTCCCCTTTGATTATTTTCCAATTTTAACAGAAAAAATGAAATTTTGGAAGATATGAGTCGATAATAGAGTGGAGGGAAGGTGTATACCATGGCACCAGGCAGAGCGATAGAACGAACAGAACGACGAGGCTCTTTTGAACGAAGGAGCCCTGTTTTTGAGAGTAATAGGCCAGCAAGAGACCTCCGTCATCCAATGGAAGCCAGGAGATTGTTCCAACAACATTTCCCCTTTAGCGACAGACACATGATTCTTGGTCCAAGAATCTGGAATTCTTTATCAAACCCAGTCAGTTTGTCCGACTTTATCACCAATCCAAATACAACCTTAACCTTTCGGTTTCATGATCAGGGATCTTGCTCTCTAAATCAAACTCATTTACTAAGTTATGTTACAAGAGCTACCCATTCTAACTATGTCTCTAATCTCGCGCAAACTCCCGCCATGATGAGAACCACAGGCTTAATTAGCTTAGTAACGTCAATACTAAAAGCCATTAATCTGCCAATGTCATACCAAAGCTTTTTGGCTAAAGCAACAAAAAAAATCAGTTTAGGAACAAGTGCAAGTGAAATACTAATTGCCCATTTCAATCGACGGCTGAAACAGGCCGGACAGTTACAAAGAATGTTTGTCCAAATGTTAAGAGCGATGACTGCTGCCGAAAAGATGGCTGAAATCAGGCTAGAGAAAAAGAAAGAGATAATACGACATGAAATAAGAAAAGCCCAGGCAAAACTTTCCCAGTTAAGGAAGTTAGAAGGCAGAATAGCCGCCCTGCTAAGGAGTTTAACTGGACTTGCGCTAAAGCTATTAAGCAGAAACGAATTGGCTGCCCTATTTTGTTTATTAATTAGCATTAAGAAAACGATAAAAAAAATCGAATTGTTTTTAAGCAGTCCTGAAGGTAGCTTTGCCAGCCAAGTTCCTGAAGCGATCTAAAAACCCATTAGCCTTTAAAAGGTTTTTGTTTGAGCTTCTTCTCTAGTTCGTAAATTTTAAACCTCAACTCTTTAAACGCTGTAGAACTATTTCCACCAAGACTCTTAGAAAATTCTTCCAGCACCCGACAAGCTTCTTGCGATCTTTTGATGTTAGCAGTAAAAATTGCGTTTAAATCTGAACGGGTTTGTTCTGTTTTCGTTGAGCTATCTCGACCAACATCATCTCCAGATTCACGTGATTCTAAAAGCAATTGTTGCTCTGGGATTAAGTCAATCGCCACCTGCAACTCCCCTCGTAAAGTTTTAAGTTCCAGAGAAAGTTCTTTGTTGTCCAAAACCATCCGCATCACCTCTTCCACCACCCGCAACCCTTCCCGCAAACGATTAAGGTTAGCATCAATGACACGATAGATTTTTGTTTTCTCTTTAGCTATCATAATAAATCCTAATTTCTAATATCTAAATCCTAAACAAACTTTAATGACCAAAATATCAAAACAATGTTTCGAACCTTCAAATTTATAATTTTGATATTATTTAGTGTTTGGTGTTTAGAATTTTCTAAATGGTCATCTCTATGTCCTTTATTCTAACACACAAATAAAAAAGGCGTTCCGAAATTAATCGAAACGCCTTAATAGCTTTCAAAACTAGGCAGTAAGAGATGCAAGCCTCCGAGTTATTAGAAAATCTAACAATCGACCTAAGAATAATGTTCAACTTAATGAACTCTACTCCTTAGAAAGGAGGTGATCCAGCCACACCTTCCGGTACGGCTACCTTGTTACGACTTCACCCCAGTCACCAGCACCACCTTAATCTCGATAAATCGGGACTTTGGGTGTTTCTGACTTCCATGGTGTGACGGGCGGTGTGTACAAGGCCCGAGAACGTATTCACCGCAGCGCGATGATCTGCGGTTACTAGTGATTCCAGCTTCATAGAGGCGAATTTCAGCCTCCAATCCGAACTGAGCTGCACTTTTATGGATTAGCTCTTCCTTGCGGATTTGCTTCCCGTTGTATGCAGCATTGTAGCACGTGTGTAGCCCTGGACATAAGGGCCATGATGACTTGACCTCATCCCCACCTTCCTCCCGGTCATCCCGGGCAGTTTCGCTAGAGAGCTTCGATAAAATCGAAAGCAACTAACAATAGGGGTTACGTTCGTTGTTGGACTTAACCAAACATCTCACGACACGAACTGACGACAGCCATGCAGCACCTGTGCTAGCTTCCTGTAAAACAGGATCATTGCCCTTTCGGGTTTTTACTACTAGCATGTCAAGCCCAGGTAAGGTTGTTCGCGTAGCATCGAATTAAACCACATGCTCCACCACTTGTGCGGGCCCCCGTCAATTCCTTTGAGTTTTAATCTTGCGATCGTAATTCCCAGGCGGTTCACTTATCGCGTTAGCTGCGGCACTAAAGGGGTCGATACCTTTAACACCTAGTGAACATCGTTTAGGGCTAGGACTACCGGGGTATCTAATCCCGTTTGCTCCCCTAGCTTTCGCGTCTCAGCGTCAGAAATAGCCCAGAAAGCCGCCTTCGCCACTGGTGTTCCTTCCGATATCTACGCATTTCACCGCTACACCGGAAGTTCCGCTTTCCTCTACCATTCTCTAGTCCTGCAGTTTCAGATGCGATTATCCGTTGAGCGGATAAATTTGACACCTGACTTACGAGACCGCCTACACGCCCTTTACGCCCAATGATTCCGGACAACGCTCGCCCCCTACGTATTACCGCGGCTGCTGGCACGTAGTTAGCCGGGGCTTCCTCTGATGGTACCGTCATTATCTTCCCATCTGACAGTGGTTTACATCCCGAAAGATTTCATCCCACACACGGCGTCGCTCCGTCAGGCTTTCACCCATTGCGGAAAATTCCTCACTGCTGCCTCCCGTAGGAGTAGGGACCGTGTCTCAGTTCCCTTGTGACTGATCATCCTCTCAGACCAGCTACCCGTCGTCGCCTTGGTGAGCCATTACCTCACCAACTAGCTGATAGGCCGCAAGCCCATCTCCAAGCCCATTGCTGGATTTAATTTAAATAACATAGTTATCTAAGCCACATCTGGAATTAGCCCACCTTTCGGTGGGTTATGCCAGTCTTGAAGGTAGGTTGCTTACGTGTTACTCACCCGTTCGCCACTATATCGTTCGGCTTGCATGTGTTAGGCACGCCGCCAGCGTTCGTCCTGAGCCAGGATCAAACTCTCAATAAGTTTGAAATGACTCTTATCATTATTTACAAATACAAAGAAAATTGTACGAAAACTCGCATCAACTTACTTAACCTAGTTTTCAAAGTACACATCCAATTAGGATCAAGTACAAAATCCAAAGATCAAAGATCTAAACAAATCCCAAGTACAAATTTTCAAGATCAAACTTTGAGCTTTGCTCTTTTTACTTTGATCTTGTTTTGATCTTATTCCTTTGATCTTTAGACTTCTCCGAAGAATGTCGGAGTGGAGGGGAATCAAAAGGTTCAATTCCGCCTTCGGCGGATGCCAGACTTTTCTTCACAACCCTCCTCTCTGTCCAACGAGTTTATATTATATATAATATTGCAAGGAGTTGTCAAGAGATTATTTAGCATTAGAAACTCTTTAGCTTTTTTATTTTCTTTTAAAATATCACTTTTAAAATATCATTTTAAAATATCACTTGACAAATATTCTCACTTGGTATACGCTTGTATACCAAACAATCAAAAGGAGGCTTTCATAATGACAAAAGAGAGAGAACAAGAAATTTTTCAGTACATAAAAGAACACATTCAAGAGAAAGGTTTTCCGCCATCAATCAGAGAGATTTGCAAGGCATTTAATTTTTCCTCACCCAGGGCAGGACAAAAATATTTAGAAGCCTTAGAAGAGCAAGGTTATATTAAAAGAGAAAGTAAATCCAGAGGAATTAAAGTTTTAGCAGAACAACTTTTTTCACAAACAATCACCCTACCCTTTCTCGGCTATATAGCTGCTGGCGCACCTATTGAGGTGGTGGAGGAGCGGGAGGAGATGGACGTGCCAGCAGCTCTAGTCGGGAGGAAACCCTGCTACATCTTGCAGGTTAAAGGCAACAGCATGATCGAAGATCATATTTTGAACGGAGACTTTATAGTAGTAGAAAAATGCGATACTGCAGATGACGGCGAAGTTGTTGTAGCTTTGATCAATAGAGAATCAGCTACTCTCAAAAGAATGTATCGCGAAAAAAATCGCGTTAGATTAGAGCCAGCTAACTCGACAATGAAACCGATCTACGTTAAAGATGTTGCGGTGCAAGGGACAGTGCGAGGTTTGTTCAGGAAGTTCTAAATGACACCAGAAGAAAAACTTCAAATTCTAGGAGACTCCGCCAAGTATGATGTTTCCTGCTGTGGAGGCAGTCAACGCCAAGTCGGGAACATCCCCGGCCTCTATTACGCGTCGGGCTCACGCGGAAAAGTAATTCCCATTTTAAAAACTCTCTTTACCAATGAATGCAAAAATAACTGTATGTATTGCGTTAATCGAGTTAGCAGAGATATTCCTCGAGCAACGTTCACTCCGGATGAACTAGCCAAAACCTTCGCCGAATTCTCTCGCCAACAGTTTGTGGAGGGTTTATTTTTAAGCTCTGGCGTAGCTGGTCAAGCAAATCAAACTATGCAAAAGATGATTGATACTGCTGCGCTACTGCGCTACAAGCATCGCTATCGAGGGTATATCCACTTAAAAATTTTACCTGGCAGCCATCATTCCATGATCAGAAGAGCCCTCAAATTTGCTACCAGGGTCTCTGTTAATATTGAAACACCTACCCCTCAACAACTCTGCCAGATAACTACCGGCAAAGATTTTCACCGAGATATCATTGATACCATGGAAATCATCAAGGAAGAGACCGAACAAAAAACCGGTTGGGTTGATCAAAGCACCCAATTTATCGTTGGAGCAACCAAAGAAACAGATCAACAGATTGTCAAAACCATGGCGTGGCTGAGGGAAAAAAAAGGCTTAAACAGAACCTATTTCAGCGCCTATACCCCTGTTGATAAAGCTCAAAGCCATCAGGATTTAGTCCAAAGTTTTCAACGCAAGAATCGTCTCTACCAGACTGAATTCTTATTAAGGCTTTATGGCTTTAATTCGAAAGAGATCTACTTCAATCAAGAAGGTAAACTTCCCAATAATATTGATCCCAAATTAAACTATGCCTTACACAACCAGGAAAAGTTTCCTATCGAAATCAATACGGCTTCACGCCATCAACTATTGCGCATCCCTGGCATTGGCCAAATTGCTGCCGAGAGAATCATCCAAGCTCGTCACGAAGGTCGCCTAAGCCATTTAACTTCCCTCAAACAACTAGGGGCAGCAACTAAACGTGCTGCCCCTTTTATATTAATCAACGGCAAGAAACAAGGCAGTTTAAAAGATTTAAACCTATCAGAACAATTGTCTTTAAACCTTTAAAACTACCAACTATCGCCTCGATTGCGCAATTTCGATAATTCTGCTAAAATGATATTTCGTTTCATGGGCTCATAGCTCAGTTGGTAAGAGCGCACGCCTGATAAGCGTGAGGTCGGTAGTTCGAGTCTACCTGGGCCCACCATCTTAATTCTGCTCTGCAAAATTAAGAAATGACAAAACAATAAATAGTCATTATAATAGGGACTCCTTCATTTGATCTTTGTTATTTGGAAATTGGTTATTGGTAATTACCACGAAGTGGTTATGGGGCTGTAGCTCAGCTGGGAGAGCGCCTGATTTGCATTCAGGAGGCCAGCGGTTCGATCCCGCTCAGCTCCATAAAAATTTGCGTAGCAAATTTTTATCCCTGAGCCTGTGCCTTTTGTTTTTTTCTGATCTTCTAACAAAAAAAACCGTAAAGAGATTCTTTACGGTTTTTAATTAAAAAAAATAACCTGGCAGCGTTCTACTCTCCCCCTAAACGAAGTCTAGAAGTACCATTGACCCTCGAGGATTTCACTTCCGTGTTCGGAATGGGAACGGGTGGGACACCTCCGGCATGGCCACCAAGATTATTATTTTGTATAAATTTTTATTCGTGCTTTTAAAATCGGAGAAGAAAGATCAAGTCCTCGACTTATTAGTACTGGTCAGCTCAGACGTCACCGCCTTTACACCTCCAGCCTATCAACCGGATGTTCTTTCCGGAGTCTTACCAATAAATGTGGGAAACCTTATCTCGAGGTGGGCTTGACGCTTAGATGCTTTCAGCGTTTATCCCTTCCAAACATAGCTACCCAGCGTTTGCCACTGGCGTGACAACTGGTACACTAGAGGTCTGTTCCTTCCGGTCCTCTCGTACTAAGAAGGACTCCTCTCAAGTTTCCTGCGCCTGCACCGGATATGGACCGAACTGTCTCACGACGTTCTGAACCCAGCTCACGTACCGCTTTAATGGGCGAACAGCCCAACCC
>MEUC01000002.1 GCA_001771545.1 candidate division WOR-1 bacterium RIFOXYB2_FULL_42_35
AAGCGTTTGCGGAGGATCGCTATGTTGATGAAAATACCCAATCGTGGGAACAGCTTGAATTACAAGGAATATCACTGGGACAGTAGTGATTTCTTTGTCAATTTCATTGACACATTTTTCAAACGTATTAATAACCTCTTTCCCTGGCATTATAGTTATAATATTCTCAAGACTAGTTTTATTAACTGAACCAAAAACAGTTCCCTCCGCATTAAATCTCCTGAGATGTTCAACTAAAGACCTCATTTTATATAGTGCATAAGATTTTCTGTCAGAATGGACGGCCGCAACTCCTCTACCTATACAACACTTATCTAATGCAACATTTATATCTCCAACTGGGGCTCTAACACTAATTAGAACATCGAATTTTTCCGCAATTCTTTTTGGTTCTGTAGTAAAAAGCCTAACAGTTGGAAATCTATCTCCAAAATCAGTACTTCCTTGAAAGAAAATTATTCCATCCCCAACCTCATTATAACTTGAACCCTTAGGAGACTGACCCATGACAATTACAAACTCATCTTTTAATGTTCCTACCCCCCACCCCTCCGGAATTTTCCCCATCTCCGACTCAACCATTTTAACCTTTTCATATCCCGGGAATCTAAAACCAACAAACCATTCCTTAAAAGTCGCCTGCGCGATTGATTCCAGCGTCTTGTTCATTTTGCGATTGAGTTCGATTTTGTCATCAAGGGAAGACAATATTTCGGCGATGCGGTGTTGGGTGGGGAGAGGGGGAAGACAAATAGTATGGTTTTTTAATATTTCCGTCTTTAAATTGGTAAAAATTGATCCGCTACCAAATTGAACAATATTTGGGCGCTCATTAATTAACAAATAATACGCGAACTTTTTATCTAACTTATTAAATTTCCTTAGCAATAACCACCCATCATGAATACATGCTTCGATATTAACAAATTTAGGAATCCCCGGGGTTGCACTATTAGAAAGGATTAAATCTCCTGGATGGACAACAACGCTCATTAATCTTCCTTCAGAACGAATATGCTGTTTCGTACTATCAATAAATCTTGAATCTGATCTTGTTGCATCGGCAATTTTTATCCAAGGGATCCCAGAATCTGCAAACCAATCATGAATTGGACGGGGAGAAGCTCCCCTTGTAATATCACACAATTCAGAAAATGCGATAGATTCCCAATCCTCAGGAATTGAACCAAGGGATGTTTGTTTAAATTTGGTTTTAAGTTTCATCTCCAGCCTTTTTTATTCCTTCTAATCTCCGGTGCGTAAATCGTTCCCAACTCTGGAAATTCAATTAAATGAGCCGGTTTAAACGGCTTAGCTGTTATATTCACACCCTCAACCCAATCAAGTCGAAAGGCTTTTGACTGATACTCGTTTTCTTTGATGGCATACAAAATAATATTCCCCTCCCTGCTCTGCCTTAAAGAATACGGCTGCACAAGATAATTTTTAAGCTGGGCTCCCTGCTTGCGATACTTCATCTCAACAAAAAGATGATTAATTGCGGCAAAGCGGATCGCTTCAACTGGCTTGCGCCTGATTAATTCTAAGGCAGCTCCAACAGGCTGCGAAATCCATTTAACTCCCGCTTCAGTCTTAATCGGTTCAAGCTTTGGCACCTGATAGCTGTTTTCCATCCAGTCAAAAATATTAGGCAGTTCATTCCAATATTCCTCAAAAGGCGGCAGTGCCGGCAACTGATGGGCCAACATATTTGACCATTCGCTTTTTAGCTCGGCCAAAGCGGGGGAATTATTAATATCACTAAATGTCGGGGTTTTTAGGCCTTTGGTTGCACACTTGGCCATTAAAAGAGATTTCACAACATCTCCCTTTTCCGTCTTAAATTTTTCCCTAAAAAGAAAGACGATATCATACAGGTCTCTCGGCATACACCTCTCACCCATCGCCCGAATTTTCTCGGCAAATACTTCTTCCAGGGAATAACACATTACCTTAGCCTGTTTAGGCAAGTCATCGGGGTAACCATGGGCAATTTTATTGCGAACAGGAATATGAACAATTTTTTCCGATGACAACAAGTCAATTTTTACACTGGCAGGTGATGGCACATTACGAGGCCCTTGATAATAAATCCTGCCTTCGGCATAAAAAGGATAGTTTTTTTTCTTTACCAGCGGGGTCCGTAAAGAAAAATTGATGCCGGATTCGTCATGTACGCGTTCGATAATCCGTTTTAATATGGGCTGGACAGCTTCCGGTTCAATCGGGCCGTCTTGAATAACGGTAAAATCCAGATCTTCGGAAAAACGGTAGGTTTCTAAATAACATTTTTTAAGGCAGGTTCCACCCTTAAAAACCCATTTATGGGCAACATCCTTGTCCTGTCCAATTCCCCAGAGGAGCCAGCCAATAACATAGTTCTTTTCAGCTACGTGTTCACTTATTCCCCATTCAGTAGCAAGATTTCTAAGATCATCCACGCTAATCATTCGGAAACCACTCCCAAGAGATGCGCATTTATCACCAGATTCCAGCGACGCAAATACTTCCCCTGCCCTGGTAAAGTTGGGTCCAGTTTTGAATAACCGGAGCTTTTAAATTTTGAGCAATATTTTAATATATCAGGGGCATCAATATTGAGCTGTTCGATTAAATAACCCAATCTTTTGCAAACAACCTTATTTCCATATTTGTTAACATAGTTTAATAAGTTATCGTCTTTTCTCTCTTCACTTTTAAAATATTCCCTAATAATAAGCGCAACATTCCTTATTCCGCCGCCAATTTTTGGTGTGTCAAGAATATCTACGATTGTTCTTGATAAGTCAGACAGTAATATTTTACTTTTCCCGCGCCAAACCGGCCTTAATCCATAAAACCGTTTTTTGCTCACCGTTTTAATGATATAAGTTGTCCCCTGTATTATTTGTTTTGTTTTATTAAATCTCCTGGAGCTAAACACCACAATATCATTAAATATCTGTTCGGTAAGGCCCCAATGCTCACAAGCACTCCAGCCACCAATATAACAAGGGGCAAAGACTGTGGCAGCCACCACCAGGGGATCTTCTTTTTGCGCTTCGGGACGAATAGTACTTAGGGATACAGTGCTATATAGGCCGCTTTTTATTCTTGTAAGCCAGCCCTGGCTAACTAAAAGAAACACGAAGTTTTTTGCCCTTGTTTTTGAAATATTCAATACTTTTGATACAAAATCAAGCCCAAAAGGCCCTTTTGCTTCTCTATTCAAGATACTTAGCATTTCTCTATTCCGCTTAGAAATTCCGCCCTTTTTCATCGCCACTACCTCCCTCATTATATATTACACACCATTGGCTCACTGTACACGACCCAACGGTGAATATTATATAACACACATTAATCAATATCAAACAAACTAAAATCCCAAATTAGAAAGATTCTTACTGATCCGCTTTTCTAGTTCACGAGATTCCTCAAACTGCCCTGCCAACTCTTTTGTCAGCCGCTTCATCTTTTCCTCAAAAACTTCATCATCATCTTCAATCACTTCAAACCCGACATATCGGCCAGGGGTTAAAACAAAACCATGTTTTTCTACTTCGGCAATATCGGCCGCCTTGCAAAAACCTTTGATATTCTTATACTTGCCCTTCTTTTCCCTCCAACCATGATAAGTATCCGCTATTTGTTTAATATCTTCATCAGTTAGCTCGCGATTCTTACGCGTAACCATCTTCCCCATCTTACGAGCATCAATAAAAAGAATTTCGTTAGCTCTGTCTCTAAACTTGCCTGCCTTGCCGGCAGGCAGGTGATTATGCCGATCACGGGAAACAAACCACAAACAAGCCGGGATTTGAGTGGTGTAAAAAAGCTGGCTGGGCATAGCCACAATACAATCAACCAACCCTTCTTTGATTAGCCGCTGCCTAATCTCCCCTTCCCCAGAAGTATTGGAAGAAAGAGAACCATTGGCCATAACAAAACCAGCAATACCGGTTGGCTTTAAATGATGAATAAAATGCTGGATCCAGGCATAATTGGCATTACCAGTCGGCGGCACCCCATACTTCCAACGCACATCATTCTTTAACCCTTCCCCGCCCCAATCGCTGATATTAAACGGCGGATTAGCTAAGATAAAATCAGCTTTTAAATCTTGATGTAAATCATTATTAAAACTGTCGGCATGATGCTGACCAAGATTACCGCTTATTCCCCGCAGCGCTAAATTCATTTTACACAAACGCCAGGTAGTAGGATTAGACTCCTGGCCATAAACTGAAATATCATCAGTTCTGCCATCATGTGCTGCAATAAAAAGCTCGCTTTGCACAAACATACCACCACTACCACAACAAGGGTCATAAACCCGGCCTTTAAATGGCTCAAGCATGGCAACCAGCAGCTTAACAACTGATTGAGGCGTAAAAAATTCACCGCCGCCTTTTCCTTCGGCGCTAGCAAATCGACCTAGAAAGTATTCATAAATCCGACCTAAAATATCTTTTGACTGGCTTGCTTTATCCCCTAAGCCAATAGTGCCAAGCAAATCAATTATTTCACCCAACCGTGTTTTATCCAAAGCCGGCCTGGCATAACTTTTCTCCAAAACACCTCGCAAGCCCGGATTATCTTTTTCAATGACAATCATTGCATCATCAATAATTTTGCCAATTTCCGGTTTCTTGGCATTGTCTCTTAGATAGCTCCACCTGGCTTTTTTAGGCACCCAAAAGACATTTTTGGCTAAATATTCGTCTCGATCCTCTGCATCAGCATGAGAATCTTTTATTAGTTCGGCATGGAGTTCTTCAAATGAGTCGGAAATATATTTTAAAAAGATTAAACCAAGCACAACATGCTTGTATTCGGCTGGATCCATATTGTTGCGCATTTTGTCAGCAGTTGCCCAGAGTTTTTCTTCAAAGCCGATGTTGGCTGAGGTTAATTTTATAGCCTGTATTTTTTTCTTTTTAGTCATCATAGCCCCCTTCATGTTTAATCTTTGTCTTCATTCTACAACTTTTCCTATTCCTATGCGAGTTGCTCCCCAACTCTGTATTATGTTATATTATTACCAACAAAATGTTTTTAAAATCTTTAATCTTACGCGGATTTAAGACCTTCGCAGATTTGACCGAGATCGAATTCCAAGAAGACGCTCGCATCACTGCGATCGTCGGACCCAACGGCTGCGGCAAAAGCAACCTGATGGACGCCACCCGCTGGGTGCTGGGGGAAGACAACTCCAGAGAACTTCGCGTTGCAACCCTTTCTGACATTATTTTTGCCGGCACAGCTACCAAACGATCCCTGTCCATGGCCGAAGTCACCCTGGTTTTTGACAACACCTCTGGCAAGCTGCCCATTGCTTTCTCAGAAGTCGGCATCAAACGCCGCACCTTCCGAGAAGGAGAAAGCGAATTTTTTATCAATAAAAACCTGTGCCGCTTAAAAGACATTAGAGACCTTTTGCTTGATACAGGCATGGGCGAAGCCAGCTATTCTGTTATTACCCAGGGCCAGGTTGATTCTATTCTTTCCAGCAAAGGCGAAGAGCGACGAGCAGTTTTTGAAGAAGCCGCTGGAATTAATAAATATAAATATCGCAAGAGCTCCGCAGAAAAAAAACTGATCGCTGCCGAACAAAACATCCTGCGCATCAACGACCTGAAGATTGAAGTTGGCGAACAGATTATCACCCTGGAAGATCAAGCCGGAAAAGCCCGAGAATATCTTGATATTCAAACCAGGGTCAAAGAAACCGATATTGGGCTGAGTAAAAAACTGGTCAACGGCATCTTAGAGAAAAGAGGCCAGCTCTCCGCTGATTTAGAAAAGATTAAACAGGAAAACTCTGTTAAAAGAGAAGCGGAACAAAAAGACACCAATGAATTAGCAGCCTTTAAAGAAAAACACCGCAATCTTGAAATTGAGCTGGACGAACTACTAATTAAGCTTGAAGCCGATAAAGACGGCTTACGAGACATTGAACTTGACCGGCGCTTTGCTGAAGGGGAATTCAGGAGAGAAGAAAAAACCCTGATTGAGCTGGACAACAAAAAGAAAGACTTGGCAGAGAAGATTAGTGGCCTGAAACACTCCTTGGAGCAGTCAAGAACTGGCCTTGATTTAGCCAATATCCCTCACAGTGACTTTTTTAATCAAATGATCGAACAAATCTCGCACCTAGTCAGGGCCCTATCTGGTCTAATTACTTTTCTAGGCAAAGAGAACACTATCTCTCTTAATCTGGGGGGATCAGAAGATAAAAGAGAGACCCTTAAATTAAAACTGGAGATGCTGGCCGAAGAAAATTCAAAAATTGACGAAGAAAAAGAAAAACTTACCTTTGCTCTCCAGGCCCACCGAGCTCAACTTGAAAACCTTAGCACCAAAATGACCGAAACCAAAGACAAACAAACCTCTTTTACCCTTATGCAAATCAAGAAAAAAGAGAAAGAGGACCTGTCACAAAATATTTTCACATTAGAAGAAAAAATTCGGGCGGAGGAAAAAGCCGAACGCGAAACACTGGGCAGAGAAACAACACTTGAAATTGCCTTGGCTAAGCTGGACGGAGAAATTGTTGGCATTAGCGAGCGGCTTTCGCTGGAATATAATATTTCTATGGAAGAATTGGAAGCCCTGCCCTATGAAGTCGGCAGCATTGCTAAGGCCAAAATGGATGTTGCCGCCGGCCGGGCCAGGTTGCGTGATCTTGAGCCGGTTAATCTTTTAGCTATTGAGGAATTTGAAAAAGCCAAAGAGCGTTTATCTTTTATTGAAGCCCAGCTGATTGATTTAAACTCAGCCAGAGAAAACCTAAGAAGTTTAATGGCAGAATTAGACATCAAAGCCGAGCAAGACTTTTTGCAAACCATGGAACAGGTCTCTCAAGTATTTTCTGAGACTTTTTCCAAACTCTTTGTTGGGGGTGAAGCCAGGATTTCGCTTTCAACGGATAAGCCGGCACTAGAAGCCGAGATAGAAATTTCCGTTCGGCCGGCCGGGCGTAAGTGGCTCCCCTTGCCTCTTTTGTCCGGAGGAGAAAGATCTTTATCGGCCATTGCGATTCTTTTCTCGCTGTTAAAAATCAGACCGAGCCCGTTCTGTTTTTTGGATGAAGTTGATGCGGCCCTTGATGACGCCAATGTTAATCGCTTTACGGAAATGCTCAAAGATTTTTCCGGTCAGAGCCAGATTATTGTTATCACTCATAACAAACGCACCATGGCTATTGCCGATAACATCTACGGGGTCACCATGGAAGAGCCAGGGATTTCCAAGGTAATCTCGATGAAGCTAGCCCAAGCCGTTTAAAGACAAACCGCCTCGTTGCCCTCCCCATTAAAATTAACAATAAACAATGACCGATTTTGGTATATAATAATTCATATCAAACACAACTGGGCTTCCCTTGTTGTAGATTATTAATTATGAATACTAATTATTTAACTGCTAATTGGTTGCTAAGGTTGCTGGGCTTGTTGTTTCTTGCCGCTTCGTTCTTTTTGCCCGGCCCGGTCTCGGCGGATAGTCCCAAAGCACTCTGGGACGCAAATGGCAAAGTCATCAACAATACCCCGGGAAACACTGTCCAACAAAACCCTAAAATAATTTCTGACAGTCAGGGCAATTCTCTTGTGGTTTGGGAAGATGGACGAGCTGGCAATTATGATCTTTATGCCCAAAAGCTCGACTCCTCCGGTAAAAAACTTTGGCTGAGCAGCGGCGTAGTTGTTTGCCGCCATTTTGGCAATCAAAATTCCGCTCAAATAATTAGCGACGGGAACGGAGGAGCCATAATTGTCTGGCAGGATTATCGGGATAAAAATGCCGACATTTTCGTTCAACATCTTGATAGCCAAGGACAAGCTGTTTGGGGGGAGGCCGGTAAAGCGGTTTGTCAGTTGGCAGAAGGACAATTTGCCCCCCAGTTAATTACTGATAATAACGGCGGCGCAATAATCACTTGGCACGATTATCGCAGTAAAATAGGCGAAGACATTTATGCTCAAAGGATTGACAGTAGCGGTCAGGCTCTTTGGCTGGAGAATGGTCAAGCTGTCTGTACTGTTAATGGCACCCAATGGTACCCAAAAATTGTTACCGACGGTTTAGATGGGGCCATAATTGTTTGGACAGATGGAAGAATTAGCCCCGCTGATAACAATATTTACGCCCAACGCCTTGATCCAAAAGGAAATTCCCTCTGGCAAAAAGACGGGGTCAGCCTCTGTCAGGCCAAACAAAACCAAGAATATCCTGCTGTCATAGCCAGTGATGGCGGAGCCATAGTTGTTTGGACCGACTCTCGTTTTAATAACGCCGATATCTTTGGTCAAAAGATTGATCTGAATGGACAAAGTCTCTGGCAAAAAGATGGGGTAGAGGTTTGTGCTTTTAACTACGATCAAGAGCACCCTCGGTTGAGTAGCGATGGAGCTGGTGGTGCTGTGGTAGCCTGGCAAGACCAGCGCGGAACAGAAACAGCAATTTATGCTCAAAAACTCTCAGCAACCGGCCAAAATGAATGGCAGGAAGATGGTCGGCAAATTAGCCAATTTGGCAATAACCATCAAGACCTTATTATCTCTAAATTAACCGGCGAAGATTGGGTTGTTGTCTGGGAAGAGACCAGAAACAACCAAAATTCTTTGTTGGCCCAAAAAATAAATAGTTCTGGGATCCCACTCTGGTCAAGCGGGGGAATGGCCCTAACTCAACCAAATTACAGCCAAAAGACTGCTGCAGTTGCTGCCGGCTCAAAGGGAGAAATAATTGTTGCCTGGCAAGATAAGCGTTTTGGCCAAGATGACATCTATGGGCAAAAGATTTCTTCCGACGGAACCCTCTTGTGGAGCAAGGGCGGCCAGGAAATTTGCCGAACCCAGGGGGCCGTTACCCAACAGAACATCCAAACAGTACTAACACAAAACCAAGGAGTTGTCTTAGCCTTTGAAGATGCCAGAGCTGGATTTTTTAATATTTATCTGCAAAAAGTTGGAACCAAGGGAGAATTGCTTTGGGGCCAAAACGCCCTGCCTGTTGATAAGATTGCTGCCAACCAAGCAAACCCAAGCCTTGTGTCGGATGGCAAGTCAGGAATAATTGTTGTTTGGGAAGACCAACGCGACAAAAAATATTCTTCAATTCGTGCCCAACATTTTAATGCTCAAGGCGAAAAACTCTGGCCCAGCAGCTTAGTTTTGGCCAAATTCAACTCTCGACAAGTCAATCCCATTATGGTTGCCGATGAAACTGGCGGAGCAATTGTTGCCTGGCAGGAGAATCGCGATGTGCTAAGTTTGCAGGACATTTACGCCCAACGGATTTCCGCCTCGGGCAAATTACTTTGGGGAGGGAAGGGTAAAACTATTATTTCCGAGAACGGCGATCAGACAGATTTAACCATGATTCCCGATAGTCAGGGAGGCGCTATTATTGCCTGGACTGATTATCGCCATGGCGATAGGAATCCGGATATTTATGCCCAAAGAGTTAATTCTCAAGGCAAACTTTTATGGCCGGATAAAACCGGTATTGCTGTTTGCAGTGCCCCTGATATCCAACGCAACCCCAAATTAACCGGCGACGAAGAGGGTGGCGCTATTATTGCCTGGACTGATCGTGGTGGTGGCAGTTATGATATTTACGCTCAGCGGGTTGACCAAAAAGGTAAAACACTTTGGCTAAGAGACGGGATCCCTATTAACCAACTAAGCCGCACCCAGCAAAACCCTAAATTCGGCACCGATAGCATCGTCGTCTGGGAAGATTATCGCTTTGGCAACTGGGACATTTTTGCCGGTTCAATTAACAAATCAGGCAAACTCCTTTGGGGGGAAATGGGCTCAAATATTGCGGTCATCCCCCAAACCCAATACGCACCACAGATTGCCAAATGGAAAGATGAGCAGGTCATTGTTGTTTGGGAAGATTATCGCAGTGGTCAACAATATGAAATTTATATTCAAAAGCTAAACAGCAGCGGCCAGCCTTTGTGGACAGAAAATGGTTTCCGAGTAAACACCAGCAATGGAGCCCGATTTCCCCAATTAATTACCATCCCCACTAATAATACCTTTTATGTTTTCTGGGAAGATTTTACAGATGGCAACCGCGCCATCTTTGGACAGAAATTCAGCTCCAACTAAAAGGGCAAGGGATGAACCCTTGCCCTATATTATTTTCAGCGATCCAACAGAAACCTAAAGTTTGCTCGCTCTTTTCTTTAATTCGGCTGCCTTATCAGTCTTTTCCCAGGGCAGATCAAGCTCTGGCCGGCCAAAGTGACCGTAAGCAGCAACTTGTTGATAGATAGGTCGCCTTAGTTTTAGGTGTTTGATAATCATGCCCGGCCGTAGATCAAAAACCTCTTCAACAAGTTTGCCAATTTTAACATCGGGAATCACCCCTGAATTGTAAGTATCAACCATTACCGAAAGAGGCCGCGCAATGCCAATGCCGTAGGCAATCTGCACTTCGCATCTTCTGGCCAAGCCGGCGGCTACAACGTTTTTTGCTACCCAACGAGCCGCATAAGTGCCGGAGCGGTCAACCTTGGTTGGATCTTTGCCGGAAAAAGCTCCGCCGCCATGTCTGGCATAGCCGCCATAGGTATCAACAATAATTTTGCGGCCTGTAACACCACTGTCTCCTTGTGGTCCACCAATGACAAATCTGCCGGTTGGATTAACATAATATTTTGTTTCGTTATCAATCAGCTCCGCCGGCAAAGTAGGCAAAATAACCCGCTCAATAATATCGGTTCTAATCTGCTTAACATCTACTTCCGGGGCATGCTGTGCCGCGATCAAAGCAGTGGTAATTCTAAATGGCTTGCCGTCTTTATATTCTACGGTTACCTGGGATTTTCCGTCCGGCCGCAGATAAGAGAGTTCGCCGGTTTTTCTGACCTCAGCTAATTTCTTCGCCAATTTATGGGACAAGACAATTGGCAAAGGCATTAATTCTTCTGTTTCGCTGCAAGCAAAACCAAACATTAGACCCTGATCCCCGGCTCCCAAGCCTTCTAAATCTTCTTTGGTTACTTCCCCACCCTTAATTTCCAAGGCTTTATCAACCCCGCGGGCAATATCTTTGGATTGTTCTTTGATAGCCACTAAAACGCCACAGGTTTCATAATCAAAACCATATTTCGCTCTGGTATAACCAATGTCTTTAATGGTTTTTCTGACAATTTGGGGAATATCAACGTAACAACCGGTAGTAACTTCGCCAGCCACAACACACAACCCATTGGTAACCAAGGTTTCTACTGCTACGCGGCCAACAGGATCTTTTTCCAGGATAGCATCGAGAATAGCATCGGAAATCTGGTCGCAGACTTTATCGGGGTGGCCTTCAGTCACAGATTCGGACGTAAACAAACCGTTCTTCTTCATCTTATTTTTCCTCCCTCTTGCGAGCGGACCGGAATTCTTTTTGAAGATCCAATCTCACTATTTAATTATCGATTAATTATACCCAGCAGGGTTTGCTTTGTCAAACATCTCATAATATAATGGTTAAGTATGGGTAACCTAAGCGAACATTTTAACAGTAAAGACTTTGCCTGCCATTGCCCAGAATGCCGCGGTGAATATAAAATTCATCTTGGCTTGGTTGGCGCCCTGGAAATGATTGGCGGGCACTTCAGGAAAAAAGTTCGCGTCCTTTCTGCGTTTTGGTGTGATACTTATAACGAAAGACAAAACCGACCGAAGCGCAGTTGGCATGCCAGAGGGAAAGCCGCTCATATTATTATTGAGGGTGTTTCTATTCAAGACCTTTTCAAATTTGCCGAAACGATTCCAGAAGCCCGCGGACTAGGTTTATATCCTAAAGAAAATTTAGTTCATATCGACACCCGTCCAGGCGACCCTGTTAGATTTGTTAAAGAAGGGAACGATTATCATCCCCTCACCGATGACAGAAGAACCAAATACGGATTATGAGCCCGCAACTCGGAACTCGGAACCCGAAATTAATAGATAAGTTCATCAACTACCTCAAGACCGAACGCAATTACTCACCACATACAACCAGCAACTACCAACGCGACCTAATCTTTCTCATGGATCTTTTAAAGGGGAAGAAATTTGATCGCTCGGCTGCACGGGAATACTTGATTGCCTTGGAACAAAAACATTTTTCCCGTCGTTCAGTGGCTAGAAAGCTTTCTGCGGCACGCTCATTTTTCCGTTATCTCTTGAGAGAGAAACTGGTTGAGCAGAATCCGTTTGCCAACTTAGTAACCCCTAAGCTGCCTAGAAAACTCCCCAACTTCCTCTATCCGGAAGAACTGGACCGCTTACTGAAAGGTCCTGATTTAAAGGCTCCCCTTGGTCTACGCGACAAAGCTATCTTGGAAATGATTTATGGCACAGGGCTACGGGTAGCGGAACTTATTATGATTAACAAGAACGATGTTGATTTTGAGGAAGGAGAAGTAAAGGTCTTGGGTAAAGGTTCTAAAGAACGGATTGTTTTGTTTGGTTCTCATGCTAAAGGCGCCCTATTAACATATCTAAAAGACGCCAGGGATAAACTCAGAAGCAATAAAGAAATTGCGGCTTTTTTTGTTAATCGTCGCGGCGGCCGTTTAACCGCTCGATCGATCGAAAGGATGCTAGTATATTATAGTAAAAAGGCAGGAATAACCAAGAAGGTAACTCCCCACACTCTAAGACACTCCTTTGCTACCCATCTTTTAGCTGGCGGCGCTGACCTTCGAATGGTTCAGGAATTGCTTGGGCATGTTTCACTTTCAACCACTCAAGTCTACACCCATATTACCAAAGAACGCCTCAAGGAAGTCTACGATTCTGCTCATCCACGATCGAGTTAGCTTGCTCCGCCCTACAAAATCCAGTATAATCATTAGTTGTTGTCCCGACGTCTGCTTCACCGAGTCGGGATCCCGAAACACATTGAAAATTTAATAGCAAGGAATCGGGATGAAAATTGACCTAACAAAGCTAGTACAAAAGATTGGTGAAGAAGCTGATATAGAAGAGACCCTGGATCAAGCCAGGATCAGTTCACAAGAAGATGGCTTGCAGGTTACAGCCCCAGTAAAGATTAATTTGCATTTAATTAATACGGGGAATTCGGTTCTGGTTCGCGGGACAGTTGAAACAGAACTCGAGCTAGAATGCTCTAGATGCCTGAAAGCTTACAATCTGCCTGTTGCAGTGAAAATTGACGAAGCCTATGGCCAGGCTGTCCCGGAAAAGACCGGCAAAGAAGTAGAGCTTAAGGAAGAAGATTTTGTTTTCCCGATTGAAAAAGACAACCGCATTGATCTCTCGGAAACAATCAGACAAAATCTGCTTCTGGCCATACCAATTAAAACTTTGTGTCAAGAAGACTGTAAGGGAATAAAACAAAAAGGAGAATAGAATCATGCCGCAACCGAAAAAGAGACACTCGAATCGACGCCAGGGAAAGAGACGCTTTTCCAATTATAAGCTTAAGGCCACAGCCCTCGGAACCTGCCCCCAATGCAGCGCCCCAATCCTCCCCCATCATGCTTGTCCGACCTGTGGAACCTACAAGGGGATCGGCATCGTAGAAATTAAGACAAAGAAGACCGGTAAGGGGAAAAAATAGGTGATCAGAATCGCCCTTGATGCCATGGGCGGGGATTTTGCTCCTGATGAAATAGTCAAAGGAGCAGTACTTGCTAGCCAAGAATTGCCTGATTTAGAAATTTTCCTGGTAGGCTCCCCAGACAAAATAATCCAAGCCCTCAAAAAACACCAAGAAAAGGGCAAGCTTCCGATTGTCACTGCTTCTGAAGTAATCGGAATGAACGAACATCCGGTTCAGGCAGTTAAACAAAAAAAAGACGCTTCCATCAATGTCGCCGTCTCACTGGTTAAAGATGGTAAGGCTGACGCAGTTATTTCCGCAGGAAACACCGGGGCTATTATGGCGGCAGCCCTCTTTAAGCTGGGAAGAATCCCGGGGGTTGAGCGACCCGCTATTGCGACAGAATTTCCCCTGCCAACAGGCAAAGTTCTCCTGCTTGATATGGGCGCCAACGTAGATTGCAAACCAAAACATTTGGTCCAGTTCGCCATGATGGGACGCTTGTACTCACAAGACGTGATGCGGGTAGAAAACCCCAGGGTGGGCTTGCTTAATCTTGGCGAAGAAAAAGAAAAAGGCAATGAACTGACCAGAGAAACCTGGCCACTTTTAAAACAAGCCCAGGTTAATTTTATCGGCAATGTGGAATCAAAAGAAATCTTTAATGGCACGGTTGACGTAATAGTTTGCGATGGCTTTGTTGGCAACCTAATTCTTAAATTTGGGGAAAGCTTGGGTACTGCAATTTATAAGATGATGAAGAAAGAGCTCTCCGGCGGCATTATGAACAAACTCGGACTAGCCCTGCTATATCCCGGCCTTAAACGGCTTAAAAAACTAGTCACTTATGATGAGTATGGGGCAGCTCCCTTGCTCGGCATTCAAGGAATCGTCTATAAAGCCCACGGTCGATCCAAAGCAGCGGCAATTAAAACTGCCATTAAAAATACTGCCGAGGCAATTAAGGGTGATCTAATTAGTTCAATTTCGAAAGTTAGCGAAAAAATATGAGAGCAAAAATTATTGGTGTCGGATCCTGTGTCCCCGAAAAAGTTGTCACTAATCACGAATTAACAAAAACCGTTGATACTTCTGACGAATGGATCAGAACTCGCACCGGTATCCAGGAAAGAAGACTTAGTGACGAAGCCACGGCAACTTCTGATTTAGCTATTGTAGCAGCAGAACGAGCCTTGGCCAAAGCTAATCTCTCGGCCCAAGATCTGGATCTTATAATAGTAGGCACCACCACCCCAGACACTCTCTTTCCTTCTGTCGCCTGCATTTTGCAAGGCAAACTCAGCGCTGTTAAGGCAGCTGCTTTTGATGTTTCTGCCGCCTGTTCTGGTTTTAATTTTGCCTTAACCACTGCCACCCAATTCATTGAAAATGGCCTGTACAAAAATGTACTAGTAATTGGAGCCGATACATTAACTAAATATGTAGATTGGAACGATCGTGGCACCTGCGTACTTTTTGGTGATGGCGCTGGCGCTGTTGTACTAACAGCCTCTGATGATGGTTCCGGGGTTTTAGCCAGTTGGTTAAAAGCCGAAGGTCATTTGAGTGACAAGTTAATTATGCCAGGTGGCGGCTCACGTGATCCGGGACAGAAGAACGGCCGCTTCATTACTATGGATGGAAAAAATGTCTTTAAGTTTGCTACCCGAGTGCTGGAAGAATCCATTCTGGCCGTCTTAAAGAAGGCTAATTTAGAAACTAAAGATATTGATCTCTTGATACCGCATCAAGCCAACAGCAGAATTATCAGCCATGTCGTCAAAAAGATGGACTTGCCAAATGAAAAAGTTTTTGTTAATCTTCACAAGTACGGTAACACCTCAGCTGCTTCAATCCCCATTGCTCTTGATGAAGCTTTCGCTGAAGGGATAATAAAAGCCGGTGATATCGTTGTCTTGTCAGGCTTTGGCGCCGGCCTCACTTGTGGGGCAAATATAATAAAGTGGTAAAATAGAAGTTGGGTTTTGGTTGTGGAAGCTGGTCTGGAAGTTAGAAATGGTTGTGGAAGCTGGAATTTTCTAGCTTCAAGCTTCTACTTCTAACATCTTAACTAGCATCTAAAACAAACAACTAGCTTCAAATAAACAGGGGGTAAAAATAGAATGTTAGATTACGGTTTATCAGATGAACAGAAAATGATCCTGGAATTGATTAAAAAGATTGGTGAAGAAAAGATTAAGCCAGTACGCGAAAAGCTCGACGAAACAGGTGAGTTTCCTTGGGAGATTATGAAGGCTTTTGCTGCTGCTGACCTTTGCGGTCTCTATATTCCGGAAGAGCTTGGTGGTTTTGGTCAAAGCGTTTTCAATTTTTGCTTAGCTACTGAAGAAGTTAGTCGCTATTGTGGCGGCGTTGGTGTTACCTTTGCTGCTTCAGCTTTAGGCTCAACTCCTATCCTACTCTTTGGTTCTGATGAACAAAAGAAAAAGTATATGCCAGATATTGCAGCAGGAAAAAAGCTAGCTGCTTTTGGTTTAACTGAAGCTAACGCTGGCTCCGATGCTGGTGGCATGGAAACAACTGCTAAAAAAGAGGGCGACTACTACATTCTCAATGGCACCAAACAGTGGATCACCAACGGTGGCGAAGCTGACACCTACACTGTGATTGCTATGACTAATAAAAGTAAAGGGAGTCGTGGGGCAACTGCTTTTATCGTAGAAAAAGGGACCCCTGGTTTTGATTTTGGTAAAAAAGAAAACAAGATGGGCATTCGCTGCTCTGCTACTCGCGAATTAGTTTTCCAGGATTGTAAAATTCATAAAGATCAGCTATTGGGCAAAGAAGGCCAAGGCTTTATCGTAGCGATGAAGACTTTAGATATGACCAGACCTGGCATTGGGGCTCAAGCTGTTGGTATTGCTCAAGGCGCTTTAGACGAATCAATTAAATATGCCAAAGAACGCGTTCAATTTGGCAAACCGATTATCACACTTCAAGCGATCCAACATATGTTAGCTGATATGGCTACTCAAGTTGAAGCTGCTCGGGCTTTAGTTTATGCCTGTGCTCGGATGATTGACGCTGGTGCCAAGAACTATACCCTCCCAGCTTCTGAAGCCAAGCTTTTTGCTTCTGATGTTGCCATGAGGGTTACAACTGACGCTGTGCAGATCTTTGGTGGTTATGGCTACATGAAAGAGTATCCTGTGGAAAAAATGATGCGGGATGCTAAGATTACCCAGATTTATGAAGGTACCAACCAGATTCAAAGAAATCAGATTGGGTTAGCTTTGATCAAAGAGTCGGCGAGGAAGTAGCAAATCGCCAATATTGATTAAAAATTTGTCAAGCCAAAAACACTGATAGCCACATTGGCAGGTTTTCTGGTTTAATTTGATTGGCCTGGTAAAACTTTTTTATTCTCTCTGGCAACTTCCCCTCGGCAAATAAAAACCTCAAGGGATTATTAAAAGCGATTTGTTGGCGACTACTCTCGGACAATTTATCACAAGCCCTGCAGAAATCCCCTTCTGTCCAAGTGTGGCGAGTCATTAGCCAGTCGGTACCAAAAATTATTCGCTCGGCAACAGTCTCATCTTCCATCAACTCGGCTAAGACCTTAAAATATTGCTCTTTTGTTTTTTTCTCCAGGGCTTTTGTATGATACGAAGTATCAGCATATACATTGGCAAAGTTTTTCATCAGTTTTAATATCTGGTTAGCCCAAGAGAGAGCGTTTTCATGGTCCAATAAGGCTTCATCGCTACCAAAGTGGGCCAGATTAAGCCTTAGCTCCGGATGCTTCTTCAGAACAGGTTCCCAATTTGCTGGATGGCATAGCTCTTCGGACTGGAGAATTGCCTTATTATAAGCACCACCCTTAGAACAGTGGACTGTAATAGGGATATTTTCTGCTTCACAATAATCATAAAGATCATTCAAGGCCTTGTTAACCTCTTTACTATTATATGGGTTATCTGGGTCTGGATGATAACCAAGGGAGGGATAAAGTTTCACCCCCAGAAAACCGAGGTTTTCTAGGGCATTAACAGTTAGAGCAATTGCTCCCGGGCGGCGGGGATCAAACATAATAAAGGGCATTAGCTCGCCAGGATATTTTAGGCAGGCTTGGGAAATCTTTTCAACTTGATTCTCATAATCAATGTCGGACTTCTGCTTAGAGTAGGCAAATTCAAAATCCATCATCAAGGGGGTAGCCAAAATAATGCCTGACTCTCTCATTTCCGCAACGAATGCTTCTGCTACCCGATCAATATTTTGTCGCAGCAACCAGAGAACTTGATGGGAACGGTCATAATTGTTGCCGGGCAAAACAACAGTAGCAATTCTGGCCGCAAACGAGGTTAAATAACGACGCAACAACCACTCACGGATTGGGGCCCGGCTCTTAAAAAAACTGTCCGGCACAAATTTGAAGGTTAAAAGGTGGCAGTGAGCATTGATAAAGTCCGTCATTATGCTAGTAATTTTAGCACATACTAATTTTCTTGTGGGGTAACAAAACTTCTTCTCGATAAACGACCAAGAAAGTTAAAAACAGCAGGCAAAGATTCTTGCAATAAAGACAAAGTCTCCCTTTTGAGTTCTTGCCCAGAATGGTAAATCTCACCATCATCATAATGTGTAGCAACCTGTTGTCCTAAAATCCTAACAGAGTCTTCCAGCCTGCCCTGCATCAGAGAGACTGTTTCAGCAACTTCCGCTAATTCATTGATTGGCACAAACAAGAAAAGCTGTGCTCTCCACAACAGATTAAGGCCTGTCTTGCCCTTATTTAACTCAACCATTCTACCAAGCAAACCAACTGCTAATAGGTCTTGGTTTCCTTGCTTAACCATGGCAAAGCCCAACTCTACAATAGTTAGTGCCCCCCGATCTAATCCCTTGACCATAATTGGTCTAGTCACAATATTTTTTGCCTGCGCAGAAATATCCCAATATAAATGCTCCATTGCTGCCATAATGCCAAAACCTCCGCTTCGCCCTGCTCCAGCAAGCAAAGGAAATTGACTAGCCCGGACATAAGGGTGGAGACCTAAGCTCCCTGCCCAAGGCAGAGACAAACCGACTAAATACTCTGTTCTGTCTTCTTTCACCAGGAGGCCGGTGTAAGACAGCGGCTCCCCAACCCCTACTGAATCGTTAAGAATTGGGAGATCAACGCTAACAATTGTCACATCAAGACCTTCTTCTTTGGCTAATTCTTGGCCAGCGACGATCGCTGCCAATTCAGGATCATGAAACCTTACTTGTGAAGCATCAGTGATTGAGGGAGCTGTGACAACAATAACTCGAGTCTCACCACGAGAGGCAACGTGCAAACTTCCCTGCTTCAACAATTCAGTCTTATTGGCTTTATCTGCAGTAAAATAACCTTGTAAGACCCTGACTGTTCTATTAATAATTGGTGGTGACATTATTTTAATTCCTTATTGGTATCTCTTGCACTTTATTATCAGTCATTGAGCAGTAATTTTCCCCGATAACACTAGCTTGCTCTACTCCTCTCCATCATCCGGCCTCTCTACTATATACATCGTGCAAAAGAGAGACAAATTTCAACTACAACAATTATTTGCCCAAACAAAGACTTAAGCCGGAACAAGATATTATTGCTTTTGCTCAACTAATGAAACATGTTTACCAGGTAGTAACTTCCTAAGGCTTCGATCATTACAAAAGCCTGGCTTCCCCACTTTTTTATTTTATGATATACTTTTGCTTTAAACACATGGACATAATAGTTTGTATAAAACAGGTTCCAGATACTACCGAGGTCAAGATAAACCCAGAAACCAATACTCTTGTTAGAGAGGGCGTGCCATCTATTGTTAACCCTTTTGACGAAAATGCCATTGAAGCAGCTTTAAAGCTCAAGGAACTGCATGGCGGCAAGGTCACTGCTATTACCATGGGACCACCTCAAGCAGCCGAAGCCCTAAAAACCGTGCTAGCCATGGGGGTTGATGATGTAATCTTGGTCTCAGACCGCTCTTTTGCCGGCTCTGACACCTGGGCAACCTCATATACCTTGGCTCAAACTATTAAAAAGCTGGGTAATTATGATCTGATTATCTGTGGAAAACAGGCTATTGATGGCGATACCGCCCAAGTTGGTCCCGGAATTGCTGAATGGCTCAAACTTCCCCAAGTTACTTTTGCAGTTAAGATTGAAGTTAATGGCAAAATCGCCAAAGTAGAAAGGTTACTGGAAGAAGTCAACGAAGTCGTTGAAACTCCCCTTCCTGCAGTTTTAACCGTTGTTAAACAGATCAATGAACCGAGAATGCCATCCCTACGCGGCATGATGAAGGCTAAAAAAGCTGAAGTCAAAACCATGAATGCGGCGGCAATTGATGCTGACCCTAAAAATCTCGGTTTAAATGGTTCCCCCACTCAAGTAGTTAAGATTTTCACCCCTCCACCTAAGGGGGGCGGTGAAATCTTGACCGGAGAACCGAACGAAATCATCACAAAGTTGATTGAAAAGATTCAAGAGAGGAAAATCATCTAATGGGCATCAATGTTTTATTAGATAAATGCACCGGTTGTACCCTATGTATCAAGGCTTGTCCCTTCCAAGCCATTGAAATGAAGGAAGTCGAAGGATTTCCTCGTAAAAAAGCTGTTATTGACTTAGATAAGTGCACACTTTGTAATGCTTGTGTTGCCTCTTGTAAATTCACGGCCATTGAAATTAAAGCCGAGAAAGAAACCTCAACTGATTTATTTCACTATAAAGGGGTTTGGATTTTTGCGGAACAACGCGAAGGGAAAGTTCAATCAGTTGCTTATGAGTTATTGGGCGAAGGCAAGAAACTAGCTGCTGACCTTAAAACCGATGTTTCCGCTGTCCTTTGCGGTGGAGAAAACATTGAGGAAGAAGTTGCCAACCTATTTGCTTACGGCGCTGACAAGGTTTACCTTCTACATCATGACGAACTAAAAGATTATAAATCCCTCCCCTACACTCGGGCTGTGTCAGAATTAATAACCAAACATAAGCCGGAAGTTTTCTTACTTGGCGCAACAACTATGGGTCGAGATTTGGCCGCAAGATTAGCCATCCGTGTTGGTGCAGGGTTAACAGCTGACTGTACTGGCTTGGCAATTGATCCCGAAAAAAAAATATTGCAACAAACCCGCCCAGCCTTTGGCGGCAACATCATGGCAACTATTATTGCCCCCAATAACCGACCACAAATGTCGACAGTGCGGCCTAAGGTTTTTAGAAAAGCGGAAAAACAAGCTGGCAGAAAGGGTGAATTGATCAAGTTTAACCCAATCCTCAACCCCGAAGACCTAGTTGTGAAGCTAATCGAGATCCTTAAAGACGAGAGTGTTAAGGTTAACCTGCAAGAAGCAGAAATTATTGTTTCTGGCGGCCGCGGGATTGGGGATGCCAAGAATTTTACCATGATTAACGAGCTGGCCAAGGTTCTTGGTGGCGCTGTTGGCGCTTCTCGTGCAACTGTAGATGCTGGCTGGATCTCTGCCCATCACCAAGTGGGACAAACAGGCAAGACTGTTGCTCCTAAGCTTTATATTGCCTGTGGTATTTCCGGCAAGATCCAACATCTGGTTGGCATGCAGTCTTCCGATATAATAGTAGCAATCAATAAAGACGCAGACGCCCCCATCTTTAAAGTCGCCACTTATGGCATTGTTGGTGACGTCCACGAATTTGTGCCGCTGTTGACCAGGAAGCTTAAAGAAATCCGCGGTTAAGTTATAATTTCCCCGCTCCACAATCTTTCCAAAAACTCTTGCCAGGGTAAAATCAAGATATTTTCCTCTAGCCTTGGCTTAGGGACAAGGGCAACAACAATTGAGCTTTTAGTTGTATATTCCTCATTAAAAGCTTTTAAGCCGCGTAAATGTTGCGCTCCAATATTTTCTGAAGATTTAACCTCAATTGCAACTTCGTGGTCGCCCAAGATAAAATCAACTTCTAATTGCGAGGCAGTTCGCCAATAGGCCAAATTAAAGCTTTTGGCTGAATAGTGGCTGTAAGCAATTATTTCTTGTAAAATAAAGTGCTCAAATGCCCGGCCAAAATTTTCACTGCCCTGCTTAATATTCTCGCGCTTTAATAAATAGTTGGCAACTCCAACGTCGAAAAAATAAAAACGGGGCGCTTGGATCACCCGGCGTTTGGGTCTTTTTTGGAAAGACGGCACAAAGCGGCCAATCAGCGTATCAAGCAAGATCTGAAAATAACCTTTTACTGTCACGGCGCTGACACCGCAGTCAGCCGCCAGGTTTTGGTAATTTACTATTCCGCCATTGCTAAAAGCCGCCGCCTCCAAAAACCTGGCAAAGGCTGGCATGTTGCGGGTAACGGCTTCGGCAGCAATTTCTTCTTTTAGATAATCAGCTATATAGGCTTGCAAAAGCAATTCTGGCTTGGCGGCTAAATAATGCCGGGGCAGCAAGCCATGATTGACCGCACGCAGCAAATCGAACTGGGGTATTTCCTTGTAAACCAAAGGAAATAATTCATAACGCAAAGCTCTTCCTCCCAGCAAGTTTGCCCCGCCGCGTTTAAGCTTGCGCGCGCTGGAACCGCATAAAATAAATTGCATCCCCTGGTTAACAATCATCCATTGCACTTCATCAAGCAAAGCAGGGATCTTTTGCACTTCATCAATAATAACCGGATTATTGCCCGGGGGTTTAGCCAAAAGCTCTTTACGCAGTAAGCTGGGGTTGGCGGTCAAGCGGGCAAATTCATCGGAAAGCAACAAATCATATCTGGGAGAATGGGGAAAATGCGACTGCAAAAGAGTGCTTTTGCCTGTTTGTCTTGCTCCCCATAAAAAGCAAGATTCTTGGCCTAAATCAGTAAATTTTTGTTCTCTTTTATACATGGTTAGTCATGATAAACTAAATATGAGATTTATTATATCATGATAAACAGAATTGTCAATGGCGCGGCAAATTGTTACCTGCTTGGGCCTGTGCCGCTGTTGACCAGGAAGTTGCAGGAGATTAGGAGCTAATCAGGCTTTTTTGTTTCGGGTAGACCAAGCCACCTATCTACCCTTGGTCCCGTAATAGGGCTAGCCCACAAAGCTAGTAAACCCATTCCCGCTATGGTTGCAAGCGGAGCTAGAACTACAAAAAAAACAGCCGTTTTCACATTGTGCAAAAAAATTTCTCTTGGGGTGGTTGGGATCGATGGTTTTCTAGGGCTATTTACAATTGACATTGACATAGTTTATTTCTCCTTTGCAAACAAAATTTAGATGCCGCTCTGCTTTTTGCTTCTACTCTTTGCTGAGAGCTCTGAAAAATTGACTCTCAAGCTCTCGCTCGTCAAACTTTCCTTCACCCAAATGTTTATCGTTAATACCCCCCCCCGATTTCACTTTTTCTCAAAATTCCTGAAAAATATTTTTGGGGTCATTGGTTACACCCGGGATGATCAGCCTGACCATCGGGAATGGACTAAAATCAATGCTTCCTTTTCTATGAAGATTCGGCTCGATCAAAATAACCCTGAAGGCTGGAATGGCTTTCAAGCCCTGATTACCACTTATATGCGCTGGTATGTGCGGCCTAAACATTCGGAAGCATTGCTTAAATTCTTAAAAAAGATTCCTTGCTATGAGATTAGCTGAAGCGCGCAAACTCCTTAAAAAGCACTATCGACACCATGAAGAGTGGACTTGTGGACAAGCTAAAATTTAGGCCACTGGATCGGACAGCAACCCCCGCTTTGACCAAAGAATAGAAATCTTTTTGGATTTAAGCCCTTATTCCGTAGATATCAAGAAAGTTGCCGCCTTACTTAAATTGTTTGATAAATTGGGAAGAAAAATTTTCTTCGGCCGCCACCTGCGGCGAAGATAAAAACTCCCAAATGTTTAGACTTTTATCATTATCCATATTTGGATAATGGCCATAGCCAACCAGCCTAAATTTTGCTAAAATATCCTAATATGAAAACAGCCTTTGTGTTTCCCGGCCAGGGCTCGCAAACGGTCGGGATGGGTAAAGATCTGGCTGAATCTCTGCTAGATCAAGCTAACCAAATATTGGGTTTTGATCTCAAAAAGCTCTGTTTTGAAGGTCCGGAAGAAGAACTTAAGAAGACCGAGATCACTCAGCCTGCTATTCTAACTGTCAGCGTGGCTGCCTTCCAACAACTCGCAACCCGCAACCCGCAACCCGCAACAGTAGCTGGCCACAGCTTGGGAGAATACTCTGCACTAGTAGCAGCTGGAGCTATTAAGTTTGGAGATGCGGTTAAGATCGTTAACCTCCGCGGTAAGTTTATGCAAGAAGCTGTGCCAATTGGCCAAGGAGCCATGGCCGCTATTATTGGTGGGGAACGAGCTAAAATTGAAGAGGTTTGCGCTGGGATCGAGGGTGTCTGGCCAGCCAACTTTAACTCTCCTGGTCAAATCGTTATTTCCGGCCAAAAAGAGGCTGTTGAAAAGGCTTCTGCTGCTTGCAAGGATGCCGGAGCAAAAAGAGCCATCCCCTTGCCTGTTTCCGCTCCTTTTCATTGCCCACTCATGCAGCCTGCTGCTGATAAATTAAAAATGGAACTTGATAAAATTGAAGTCAAAGACGCAACTATTCCTGTTATTGCCAACGTTACAGCTGCTGCGGTAACCAGCGCTGCTGAAATTAGAGACTTATTAGTCAAACAAGTCACCTCCCCTGTTTTGTGGGAGGATTCTGTTAAGAAAATGATTGCTGATGGAGTGAGTTCGTTTGTTGAAGTTGGGCCTGGCAAGGTTTTGTCTGGGCTAATTAAAAAGATTGATAGAAACGTAGAAACTAGTAATGCGTAACGGGTAATGCGAATAGGGAATAATACAATTCTCATTCCCCATTACTTCATTCTCATTACTTTAGGAGGTTATCATGAAACTTAAAGACAAAGTCGCTCTTATAACCGGATCCGCGCAAGGCATTGGTAAATCAATTGCCCAAGCCATGGCGGCCGAAGGAGCAAAGGTTGTAATTTCTGATGTTAATCTTGAGCTGGCAGAACAAACCGCCCAAGAATTTGGCCCGGATACGCTGGCCTTAAAACTCAACGTAGCAGATAACAACGAAGTTGACGCTACAATTAAACAAATCGTAGAAAAACTGGGACGCCTGGATATAGTGGTAAATAATGCCGGCATAACCAAAGACGGCTTGCTGATCCGCATGAAAAAAGAAGACTGGGACGCAGTTATCAATATTAATTTAAGTGGCGTATTTAATGTTGCCAAAGCCGCGGCTATTGTAATGATGAAACAGCGCTCCGGTAAAATCGTTAACATTGCTTCTATAGTCGGACAAATGGGTAATTTTGGCCAGGCTAATTATTCTGCCTCCAAAGCTGGTGTAATTGGTTTTACTAAAACAGCTGCCAAAGAATTGGCCAGCCGAGGAGTAACAGTTAATGCCATTGCTCCGGGCTTTATTAAAACCGCAATGACTGATAAAATACCAAATGAGATTAAGCAAAAAATGCTGGAGCAGATTCCTTTGGGGAAACTTGGTCTGCCGGAAGATATTGCCAAAGCAGCCGTGTTTTTAGCCAGCAGTGATGCTGACTATATTACCGGTCAAGTTCTCGCCGTTAACGGCGGGATGTACATGTGATCAAAGTTTTGAGTAATGTGTAATGGGTAATGTGAATAGGGAATAATAATATTCACATTACGCATTACTATGTTCACATTACTAATAAAAACGAAGGGAGGTGAGTTGAATTGAACGAACAGGAAGTTTACGAAAAAGTAGTCAAGGTTGTGATAGAACAATTAGGAGTGTCTGAAGCAGAAATCAAGAAGGAATCATCATATGTTGATGATTTAGGCGCTGACTCACTTGATACAGTTGAGTTGGTTATGGCCCTTGAAGAAGCTTTTAGCACAGAAATTCCGGACGAAGACGCCGAAAAGATTAAATCTATTGGAGACACTGTTAGCTATATTTTGTCTCACACAAAAAATTAATTAATGAATCTGCCAGAATTAAAAATTGATCGATATACCGCCCGCGTCCCTATCATTCAGGGAGGCATGGCAATTAGAATTTCTACTGGTTCTCTGGCTGGAGCGGTTGCAGCAGCCGGAGGCATTGGCGTTATTGGCGCCTCTGGCATGAGCTTTGAAGAGCTGGCCTCAGAAATCAAAATTGCCAGGGATAAAGCCCAAGGCGGAGTAGTTGGGATCAATATTATGTTTGCGGCCAGGGAGTTTTGGGGGATTGTAAATACTGCTATCAAGGAAAAAATCGACCTCATCTTCGTTGGGGCTGGTTTTTCCCGAGATATTTTTAAAGTTGGGCAGGATAACAATACCCCCATTGTCCCAATTGTCTCTTCTGCTAGATTAGCAAAAACCTCGGAACGTTGTGGGGCTGCTGCTATTGTAGTTGAAGGCAAAGAAGCTGGGGGGCACCTGGGCACTGATCGTTCTATCAAAGAAATTCTGCCAGAAGTGCTTAAGGCAGTTAAACTGCCAGTTATCGCTGCTGGCGGCATAACTAACGGTCAAGATATTGTTGATATGTTGAAAATGGGAGCAAGCGGAGTTCAAATTGCCACCCGCTTTGTTTTGTCCGAAGAATGTAATGCGGCCCTGCCCTACAAACAGCTGTACCAAAAGGCAACAGAAAAAGATATTGCAGTTATTTCCTCTCCTGTGGGGCTACCAGGACGAGCGATTAGAAGCGCCTTTGTCGAAAAACTGCTAAAAAAAGAAGCCCCAAAACCCGTAGGTTGTGATTTTTGTCTTAAGTCATGTTCTCTTGAATACTGTATCATTCAAGCCCTGATCAATGCCCTTAAGGGTGATGTTGATCATGGCGTGGTGTTTTCAGGACAAAATGTCTGGAAGATAAAAGACCGCACCATTAAGCCTGCCGCTGAAATAATTAACGAATTAGTTAAGGAGGTCTCCGAACTTTGAGCAAAAGAGTTGTTGTAACAGGCTTAGGAGTTGTTTCCCCAATTGGAATTGGCAAAGACGATTTTTGGTCGGCTTTAAGCCAGGGCAAAAACGGGATTGACAAGATCACTCTTTTTGATACCACTAATTTCCCAACTAGAATTGCTGGTGAGGTCAAAGATTTTAACCCTGGGAACTATCTTGACAAAAAAGAAGCCCGTCGCTTAGTTCGTTTCATTCAGTTTGCCATTGCCGCCTCACAACTAGCCCTCACAGACTCCGGTTTGACTATTTCTGACAACAACGCCAATGATGTTGGGGTTGTGATTGGTTCAGGGATCGGTGGAATTGATATTTTGGAAAGCGCTGCCTATACTTTGAGAGATAAGGGCCCGGACAAACTTAGTCCTTTTACTGTCCCATTTATGATTGCTGATATGGCCGCAGGCTATGTCTCGATCAGTGTTGGCGCTAAAGGCCCGAATTCTTGTGTTGTCACTGCCTGTGCCTCAGGGACACATTCAATTGGCGAAGCTTATAAAATCATTCAGCGTGGCGCAGCCAAAGCCATGTTAGCTGGTGGATCCGAAGCATGCATTACCCCGTTAGGAGTAGCAAGTTTTTGCGCAGCTCGCGCCCTTTCAACTCGCAACGATGACCCTCAACACGCCAGTCGGCCATTTGAGGCCAATCGCGAAGGCTTTGTGATAGGCGAAGGTGCCGGGATTTTGCTTTTAGAAGGTTTGGAAGAAGCCCTTGCTCGCAACGCCAAAATCTATGCCGAAGTTATCGGCTATGGCATGAGCGGTGATGCCAATCATATTACTGCCCCCGCCCCCGGCGGAGAAGGCGCTGTTCGCGCAATGCAAGCTGCCCTTAAAGATGCCAATATCAGCCCGGAGCAAGTTGACTATGTTAACGCTCACGGGACTTCAACCAAACTAAACGACAAGTTTGAAACCATGGCCATAAAAACTTTCTTTGGTGAACACGCCAAAAAATTAGCTGTTAGCTCAAACAAGTCTATGACTGGTCACATGTTGGGCGCAACAGGAGCAGTTGAGTTTATTGCTTCTATTCTTTCAATTGTCAACGACACGGCCCCACCAACAATTAACTATGAAGTCCCTGATCCAGAGTGTGATCTCGATTACGTTCCCAACCAAGCCAGGAAAATGCCGATTAATATTGCTATGTCCAATTCTTTTGGCTTTGGTGGCCATAACGCTATTTTGCTGGCCAAAAAGTATTCTCCTTAAGAGAGAATAATGAAAGATCAAAGATCAAAGATCAAAGATCAAAACAAATCCAAAGGTAAAAGCTCCGAAATCCAAACAAATCTAATAATCAAAGGTTCAAGGATTTTGATCTTTGGGCTTGGATCTTGGAGCTTGTTTTGCGCTTTGATCTTGGGACTTTGGATTTCTTGCCCCTCATTGGCCTACGCTCAAAGCACGATCTATCCTAAATTCGACATTTCCGGTTATAAGAAGTGGGAATATAAACGGGTAGATGTTGATCCTTCAAGCAACTATTTCAGCGGCTTAACCCAGCTGGGTGGTTTTTATCAAACTTACAGCGGAGGACCATGGCAAGAAAGGCTTAAGCTTAAAATTATCGGCGAGCTCTCAAAAGATCTTTCTGTTACGTACAATATCAATCAACAGCCCGAAACCCCCGACCAATTTGACGTACAAGTCAAATATAAAGACACAGAACTAACCTTCGGTGATTTTTCTGCAACTTTTTCTGGCAACGAGTTTGCTTCCGTTTCTAAAACATTGAATGGGGTAAAGTTGACCTCTAAAAATTCCTGGCACGACGTTCTGGTGGTGCCCTCAACAAAACTTAAAAGCCAAACCCAAGCCTTAACCGCCCAAAAAGGCAATAATACCAAGGGCCCCTATAGTCTTGGTCGCGGCTCAATCGTTGAAGACTCTGAAAAGGTTGAACTCAACAACGTCCCATTAAAGCGCAATGTTGACTATACCATTAACTACTTTGAAGGCAAGATTACCTTCAATAAAATATTAACCACTCTCGATGAGTTTAAATATAGCTATGAGTACACCAACATGCTGGATCTCTTTTTCCCTTCGCTCTCAAAAAGAGACTTTTTTGGTTTTCAATCAAGATTTACAATTGATCCCAAAGAAGTTGGCAAGCCACCGCTCAAAAAGCAGTTGGTTGTTTTATCCGATCAACAGCAATTTCCTTCTTCGGGCAGCCTTGAGGCCGGTTTAACGGAAGCAGAAAGCAGTGGCCGCTATCTAATCAACAATTACCCCCTCGTCGATTTCAGCGAAAAAATAACTTTTCTTGGTGCGGAGCTGCAAAAAAATACTCATTATATTGTTCGTTACGAGACAGGAGAAATAAAGCTTTTAACCAATACCTTGCCAACCGCAGCCGACCCCCTGACTGTTCAGTACAAATACTATAAAGTTTCCGCGGAAACAGACGCAATCTTAGGCATTGGGGGGCGCGGTCCTTATCAACTGAAAAATAATGGGCTTGTCTCCGAGAGTGAACGAGTGGAGGTTAATGGCCAGCTCAATGTCCGTAATTTAGATTATTCTATTGATTACACCACCGGCCAAATTGTTTTTGGTATTCCGGTTAGTGAAACTTCACAGATTAAAGTTTCATACAAATACAAAGCCCTGGAAACCCCCGTTGAAACAAAGTCTAAATTTCCAACCGAACTAACAGTTGGCGCAACTTATCTGCGAGAATCAGCCAAAAAAACCAGCGGAACCAACATTGTTACAGTAATTGAAAGTATCACCGGACAAACAATTATTAACAAGAATTACCTAGCCTATCTAGCCAACCGTCCTTTGGCTGACAGCAGCGAAGCAACCACAACCCTAATTGTTAAGGTTGATGGGCAAACCCTGACCCGGGAGGTTGATTATACTGTTCCCACAACCTACGTTGATCCCAGCACCGGCTACGCAGTTGTTACCCCGGAAGCAACCCTAGCCTACATCAATGATCGCGCTGATACTACTAATGGTTATGGCACCGGTACAATCTTATTTTTAAACCCGAGCACTGTTCTGGCTACCAGCTCAGTTACCGTAACCTATACGTATCAAAAAAACATTGTTGGCAAATTTTCCGGTGTGGGCAACGAAACCACTGGCCCATATTATTTAAGAAACGTTAGAAATGTTGTCCCCGGATCGGAAACTCTTCAGGTTTGGGAAAGGGGCTCCTCGACCATTACCACCTACACCCGCAACTCAAGCTTTGAACCAGACGCTGGCAGCACCGGCTATTCAATCAATTATGACGCTGACAACCCTTACATAACTTTTAACAATGGACTTTCCAGCACCAAGAACTTTCAGTTGATTTATCAATATGTTCCACCCTTGGGAGCAACAAATAACGCTGATTTAGCCCAATCCATTCTCGGTTTTGATACCAGTTTTAAAATCGGCAACCTCTTTAAAATAGACAGCGCTTATGCCCGCAGTGAAACTGACCAGGTTTTTATGGCTGAAGCAACCAGCGAAAGTTTTACCGGCAACGGAACCAAAACGTATTTACTACACTCTAGCGCGACTCTGATCGAAAACAGTGAAAAAGTTTCGGTCAATAATAATACCCTTAATAAAGACTTGGACTATTTTGTTAGCTATACTAGCCCTGGCAAGGTTGTTTTCTATTATATTACCCCAACAACTGCCGATGCTATTGTTGTTGACTATAAATACCAATCCCTTTCCGGTATAGCCTCCGGGCAAACCAGTAAAGTTGACAGCGCTTATAGCCTTGGCGCAGAAACCAAAGTTTTTGGAGACACCTTGACCCTCTCTGGGGTGACCAAAAAGATTGGTCAAGATTTTACCCCCATGGGCGGCACATCAATTGGTTTGGGCTCGAGTTATAATGCCTATGATCTTAAATTCCAACAAAAAAACTTCCACTCATTAACTGCTAATTATTCCTACAAAGAAAACACCAATCCTTTAAGCACTTACCGGGATCGTTTTTTAAAAAGTTATGACAACTCAATAAACCTTGGGATTGACCCTAACAAGTTAGTAAAAATAGCTCTTTACTATCGAGACTACCGGACAATTGACGACCTTTTGCCTGCTAGCACCGCCCACGCCAGTGACAACCAACAACAATCTTATTCCCTTAGTCTTGTGCCAAAAACCTTGCAGCATCAAGAGTTGTCTTTTACCCAACAATATAGCGCCAGCAGAACCTTCTCGCAACAAGACACCTTAAGAGACAGTCGTAATTTTTCCGAAAGCACTATTGACTATCTTACTGCCAGCGGGGCACTTAAATTTACCAAGAGGTTTTCCGCTAATTATAACTATCAACAAAGTAATCCAAAAACAATCTCGCTTAAGTCCAGCACCACCGAAGCCACCCATGAAGCTGTTTACTCGCAAAAACATGTTGTCGATACAACTTATGCCTTCTCTGCCGACTTAACTTTCCCTCAAATAAGTAGCTGGGTCGCCCGCGTCAGTGTCATTGATCATAAGGACTATAATCTTTACACTGCCTTTTCTACAACCAATGAAATTGTCAGCACCAGAAACGAAAGCTATAACACAACCTTTGTTCCTTTTCAACAACTGAGCACTTCACTCGACCACAATCGCTCAGAGCAAACCAGTGTTGTGGTGGGCGGGGCTAACCCTAAAACAGAAAGGACTACAACTAAAACAGCCTATAGTCCTTTTAGTTGGCTTTCCGGAGGCTGGACATATTCACAGAGTGAGTCAATCCCTCAAACAGGCATCGTTTATAAAACCAGCGGTAAAGGCAATACTTATACTGCTATCTACAAACCAATTTCTTTAACTTATTTTAGCCTTGTCTCCACTTTCTCAATAACCGACAACCGGCAGGTAGCTCCTTCTGGAACAACTCCCGAGGTAACAACCGACACAAACACTTTTTCGCAAAATTATGTTTTAGGCTTCACCCCTCATAGTTTATTACCGTTTAAAGTTGGTCTAACTCTGGAAAATTATCGTAATACCAACGATCATCCCAGCGTTGCCAGTAGAATTGATACGAAAACTGAAAATCAGACCGTCAGCTTGGGGTTAAAAACGACCCCCTTCACAAGTTTCACTTATAGCACAAGCTATGATCATAAAATTACTCGAGTTATAAGGGATTTGACTGTTGCTCCTCAAAACAAATTAAAAAGCACCTTTAATAATGCCTTGTCTTATCAAGTCAATAAAATGAGCACTCTTAATTACAGCCGACAGGATGAAAACAATGGCGGAGAAATTCAAGGGGGGAAAGTAGCCGCTTTAAACATTAATAAAACTACTCAAGCCCTGAGCCTAAGCATTATCGTGCCTATAGATAACGTTGTCATAACTAGCTTTGTTTTTACAACTTCTTTAAAAACCGTGGACTATCGCAATCTGGACAAGCCAAACAAAGCCGATGATTTTATTGCTTCGTTACTAACGTTTGAAGGGACCATAAATTTCTAGGGGTTTAAAGGGCGATTAACTTGCCCTTGGCAATTACTTTGTTTCCTGATATTACTTGAAAAATATATACACCGTTGGGTACACTTGTCCCAAACAGATCAATTCCATTCCAACTGGGATCATTACTGCCGGCCTTGGCTCCGTTTTCACCAGCAATATAATTCTGCTGCCAGATTAGCGTCCCGGTTAAATCAAAAAGATAAATACTGGTGTTGAAGTTTCCTTGCAGACTATAATTAAAAGTCACCGTGGAGGCAGAACTGCGCACAAAAGGATTGGGTAAAGCATAGGCCATTGGCAAACCAGTTTGGGTTTCCGCCGCCTTGGCGGGTTCCGAACTGTTTTGCAGATTAAGTAAAATTGTTTCCAGGCTCGTTGCCCCTGTTTGATCATAAGCTGTTAATTTTAAAGTGTATTGGCCGGATAATCCGGCTGTTTCCCAGGTTCCCAAAACGCCAGCTTCTACTGTGCTATAAGATTCCTCACCATAAGCCGGTAATGGCCGCAATCTTATTTTGGTAAAAATTGTTGGGGAAGCGCCCTGGCCATATTCCAGATAATATTTATCGAAATTAAAATCTGTAGCTGTTCCGGAAATAGTAACATCTCCGGTAACGGTGGCTCCCGATGTAGGGGTAGCAATCAGGGCTTGGGGCGGCGTGTTATCAATAACTATCGCGATTGAGGCTTCATCACTAACTCCCGCAACTGTAGAATAGACATTAACTGCAACAGTATAGTTGCCGTCTGTTACAGCTGTTGTATCCCAAGTTGCCAACAAATTAGCGGTTGCGGCGGTTGTGCTGCTGCCAATACTGGCCACAACACTGCCAGCCTGCAAAGCTAGAACTTCATAACTGCTAAAAGTTTGACCGGCAGCTGTCCCATAAATTTCTACGCTCCCTTTGATGTATGAATTGGACTCTGGCGAGGCAATTGCTGCGGTTATTGCTGCCAAAGCCTTACTAACATTAATCCTGCCACTCCCTAAATCACCTAGGTACGTTGGGTTTTGCGCATCAATATTATCAGCAGAGGTTGTCACTGCATTGGTTATGTCTGCAACAGTCATAGCCGGATATTGGGCTTTCATTAAAGCAGCTAAGCCCGCCACAAAAGGAGCAGCAAAAGAGGTTCCATTGTTCCCCAAATAATAACTGCCATCCATGGTAGTCGTCATTATGCTGCTGCCGGGAGCACAAACACTGATCCAACTGCCATAATTAGAAAAGCTTGATTTAATATCGCTACTATCAACAGACGCAATTGCCAGCACTGTATCGTAACCGGCAGGATAGCGCAGAGAGGTAACGTTGTCATTGCCGGCAGCTGCTACCAGAACGGCCCCATTGTTATAAGCATCGGAACAAGTACTCTGCAGGCCAGAGGGAGAAGAATTAAAACCAAAACTCATGTTCATCACATCAACATTACGTGAGCTAGCATAAGCAATAGCGGCTTTTATATTAGTATTTGTTCCTGTTCCACTACTGTCTAAAACTTTAAGCGGCAAGATCTTTGCTTGCCAATCAACACCAGCCACTCCCTTACCATTATTGGTCACTGCGCCAAGGACACCAGAAACTTTGGTGCCATGACCAAAATCATCTTCCGGGTCATCATCATTATTAACAAAGTCCCAACCATGCGAGTCAATCTTGGCAGCTAAATCTTCATGGTTAGAATCAATGCCAGAATCCAAAACTGCAATAACCACACTGGAAGAACCCGTGGTCTGATCCCAGCCGGACGGGGCCGATATATTTGTTAATCCATATTGACTACTGTAATAAGTGTCATTGGGAATAGTCGCATACGCTTGGGCAATCTCGTCTGGAGAAGCTGAGACAACATCAGGATTATTTTGGTATTCCGCTGCTACAGTTTCAACATTTTTATCTTCAGGAAAGTAAATAACATAGTAATCTTTGAGATGGGTCCAATCTGGTCGGTTTTCTAAAGCCTTGCTATAAAGCTGTTTAATTTTATAAACCCCGGTTTTGTAGCTTAAGGCTTGAACCGAATTAGACAGGAACTGGGCTTTATCAACAGAAAAGGCTGTTGCCCCTTGAGGTAAAACAATTTGTTCCGGTTTAAACTGGACCAAGATTTGACCGGGGGCATAGTCAGCCAGAGATAAAGATGACAAAGAAACCCAAAACCCAAAGATCAAAATCCCCAGCAAGCTCCAAATCCCAAATCCCAAGTTCCAAATTGCTTTTGATTTTGAAATTGGAGCCTGAAGCCCATTTTGATCTTTGATCTTTGATCTTTGGTCTTCCATTCAGGTTGAAGTATACCATGATCTAGGAGTATAATAAATTCACCATGAAATTTAATAAGCGAGCTAAAAAAGTTTTCTCCCCCGTTCTGGGCAAGTATTTTGGTGATTTTGAGATCGACAAAGCTAAAGGTTGTTATCTTTATAGTACCGACGGTAAAAAACACTTGGACATGTCTGCCGGTATTGCTGTATGCGGCACTGGTCACTGTCACCCACAGGTAGTCGCTGCTGCAACCAAGCAACTCAACAAACTAATCCACGTCTGTATTGGGGTAGCCTGTTATGAACCATACGTTAAGTTGGCAGAAATGCTGCAAAAAGTTGTCCCGATAAAAAACGCCCAATTTTTCTTTTGCCAAAGTGGCTCGGAAGCAACTGAAGCGGCAATAAAACTGGCAAAGTATTCAACAAAAAAGCCCGGCATTATTGCGCTAGAAGGCGGCTTTCATGGTCGAACCTATGGGGCCCTTTCGATGACCAGTTCAAAGATGAAATATCGCGAAGGCTATGAGCCGCTAGTGCCAGAAATTTATCTTGCCAAGCCAGACCTGGCAGAAATTGAAACACTTATAAAGAGTAAACAAATCGCGGCAGTTATAACCGAGTTAATTCTCGGAGAAGGCGGCTATGCCGTACGGCCCAAAGAATTTATTACCGGCTTGCGCAAGCTTTGCGATAAATACAATGTGCTCTTGATTGTTGATGAAGTACAAAGCGGCATTGCTCGAACCGGCAAATGGTTTTTATCTGAACACTATGGCCTTCAACCAGATATTGTTTGTATGGCCAAAGGCCTGGCTTCCGGCTTTCCTTTGGGCGGCATTGCCGCTTCTGCTAAATTGATGGCCAAATGGTCACCCGGCTCGCATGGTGGAACCTTTGGCGGCAACCCGGTTTGTTGCGCAGCAGCAATTGCCACGCTAGAAGTAATTAAAAAGGAAAAACTCTTGCAAAATGCCACTAAAACGGGCGCATACCTAACGACTCAATTGAAAAAAATGCAAAAGAAATATCCGTTGATAAAAGATGTACGAGGTTTCGGCTTAATGATCGGGGTAGACATTGGTGATTGGGATACTGTTAGCAAAATTATGACTTATTGTTTAAAAAATAAAGTAGTAATCATCCCAACTGGCGGCGGCGGCACAGCTCTTCGCTTTATACCTCCGTTGACCATAAAGAAGAAAGAAATTGACCAAGCCTTAAAGGTTTTTGAGCAAGCACTGAAAAGTTTATAGTTGTTTAGCAACCCCTTCTACTTCAAGGGTTTCTACATCAAAAATAGAAATAGGGAGAGGATCTCTTCGTGCAGCAAAAGCAACAACGTAAGTAATAAAGGTGCCGGTCTTTGTTTCTTTTGCCCCCTGCTTAATTGCTGTAACGGCTCCTCTAGGCTTGTACCGTCCACTGCCCGATCCAACAGGAATAACTTCTTTTCCTTTAAAACCTGTTTCCTTTGTGGCTCTTTCCCCAACTTTCAATTCCCCTCTTCCACCAGTTATTTTTTTTAAAACTTGACTCCTAAGCAAAAATAGTTGAAAATCTAAATATGGTTAACTACACGGATTTAAGTCAATTAATCGAGCCAAACAATATCAAGCCAAAGTTTCTCCTTGTCCTCGACGGGATTGAAGATCCTCACAACTTTGGCGCGATTTTAAGGACCGCTGAAACCGCAGGTGTTGACGGAGTAATTATCCGCAAAAACAGGCAGGTACAAGTTACCGATACCGTCGTCAAAGTATCGACTGGTGCGGCCAACTTAGTCCCAATCGCCCGAGTGTCAAACATTGCCGAAACTATCTCGACGCTAAAAGATCAAGCAATTTTGGTTGTAGGTGTTGAAATCGACGGAAACAAGGTTTATAATGAAGCGGATTTCCGGCAGAACATTGCCTTGGTCATTGGCAGCGAAGGGAAAGGGCTCTCAAGATTGGTCAAAGAAAGATGTGACGAAGTCGTGCACATCCCCATGATGGGCAAGATCAATTCACTTAACGCATCGGTTGCAACGGGAATTGTCCTGTTTGAAGTTTTAAAACAAAGGAGGTGAAGTAACATGGCAGAAAAAGTATTAAAGTGTGGTATCAAGAAAGAAAAGGGCTATTTATATTTCATCGACAAAAAAGGTGATATTTCTAGAGCAGCAATGGCTCGCGGCAGAAAGAAAAAGAAAAAGAAAAAATAAGGTTTTCCTAGGTTGCGGTTAGGATTTAGTGTCTTAACCGCAGCCTTTTTTTCAGCCCCGTGCCTGAGCCTGCGCCTCTAACAGGAAAAGGAGCAGGAACAGGGTTACGACGGAGGGGTAGCAAAGCGGTCAAATGCTCCTGACTGTAAATCAGGCGACTTCGGTCTTCGGAGGTTCAAATCCTCCCCCCTCCACCACTCCCCCATTCGCATTCCCCCCCACTATGGTGCTATACTATATGTATGAAGCATCCGGAACAAGACGATAAGCGCACCTTTTTTGGTTTGGGCATTGCCCCCAAAATCTTAGAGCTCTTGGAGAAAATGGAGTTTACAACTCCAACCCCTATTCAATATAAAGCTATTCCCATTGGCCTTGAAGGCAAGGATATTATTGGAGTAGCTCAAACCGGCACAGGCAAAACCCTAGCCTTTGGCATTCCTATGATCCAACGCTTAACCCAAGATAAATCGCTAGGATTAGTGGTTGTGCCTACTCGTGAGCTGGCCATCCAGGTTGACGAAACAATTAATAAAATTGGCTCTCCCTTTGGCATCAGAACTGCAGTTTTAATTGGTGGGGCGGCTATGTACAACCAACTTAAAGCCTTACGTCGCAGTCCTCGCGTAGTCATTGCTACCCCTGGCAGACTGAATGACCATTTAAACCAAAAAACAATTCGCTTAGAAAACGTTAAAGTTTTTGTTCTGGACGAAGCAGACCGCATGCTTGATATGGGTTTTATGCCCCAAATTGAGCGAATCATGCAGCACTTGCCAAAAGAGCGACAAACTATGCTTTTTTCGGCCACTATTCCCGAAAAGATTGTTAGGATCGCAGCCAAATATATGAAGCTGCCAATTGGGGTAGAGATTGCTCCATCAGGAACTGCGGCCAAAAATATTGCTCAAGAATTATTTATTATTAATAGGGAAGAAAAGCCCAAGTTGCTGGAAAAGTTGCTTCATGAGTACCGTGGCACAGTATTGCTTTTTAGCCGGACAAAACGTGGCGCTACTCGCATAACCAAAGGATTAAAAAACATGGGTCACCGTGTAGCTGAAATCCATTCTGACCGCTCTTTAGCACAACGCCGAGAAGCCTTGGATGGCTTTAAATCTGGCAGATATCGAATCTTGGTTGCTACCGATATTGCAGCTCGTGGTATTGACGTTAAAGGGATTGAGCTGGTAATTAATTATGATCTGCCTGATGATTCTGAAAATTATGTTCATCGCATTGGCAGAACTGGTCGCGCTGGTCATGAAGGTCGGGCGATCTCTTTTGCTACTCCAGACCAACGCCGTGATGTGCGCAACATTGAAAATGTGATGAAGAAGAGCTTGCCGGTGGCAGAACATCCGGAAGTGCCGGCCGCCGGTTTTGAAGTTGCCGCTACCAGAACCTTTCGTCCTCGCGGCCGTCAGTTTAACCGCTTTCGTGGTCCGAGGAAAAGACGATAGTTAATAAGACTAAACCTGAAAGCCTATTCTTCGCTTCGGTTTTTCCTCGTCAACCTGCAACAATCTCTTAAGCGCTATGGCAAGGTACGTCTCCCTCCCCAACCTGTCATGCCGGCAGGTAGACTTGACATCACAATCTGTGATTTCAAGATAGCAAACTCTTCTCTGTTTAACTGAAACATAAAATCTACCGGAAATCTCCCTTGGTTCCGTTTCACTGCTTGGTTAAGGACAAACGTCTTAACCCAATACAACTCAGCCAAATCTCTATCCAACATCACCTTCTGCCCTCTAATCAAGTAAATCTTGTTTTCTATGCTTTCAATTGGGATTAGACCTTTCATAATTCACCTCCTACTGCGTAGTAGCAAGGTTTTTGCCAGGGGGCAAGAATTGAGGGTTGTTGATATTTTGGGCATCTCGACAAAAATGGCATTGCCGGTTCAGCCCTAAATGAGGGAGGGTCGGCCGTAGGCTTATTTCATTCACTGTGGTTGAAATTTTTTTGTCTTACTTAAGCAGCCAACCGATAAAAATCAACCGGACTCTGCCATAAAATAGCGTGTTGTTCTTCTTGAGAAAGGTTTGCTTCTGCGGCTAAACGATCAAAAGCCCCTTGCCCAACACCAACGCTCATATGAGGGAAGTCATATCCGCCAAAAGTTCTCCCTGTCCCAACATCACTGATTACCCGACGAAAAGTAGCTCCATTGGTTCGAACAATGTAGGGGTACTCTGTTTCCATCGGATAAACGTAGGCTAGATCAAACGCAATTCCCTCAAGACCAATCAGATGAACTCGAACCTCTTCCCAGGCGTCATTGCCTAAATGAGCGGCGACCATTCTTATCCTTCCAGCATAGCGCTCATAAATATCAGCAATTTTTTTAGCCGTGGCAACATTAACAGGATCTTTCATTCGGGATCCCATATGCCAGACAATCATCATATCCCGATCAGCAACGGCTTTGTAAAAAGGCTCAAGTCGGCAGTCAGCAGGATCAAACTCTTGAAAGGCTGGCCCAGCCATTGGAATCAATTTAACCCCAGAGATTAATTTACTTCTCTTGATTCGATCCAATTCTCCCGCTATCTCAACCTGGCTCATTGTGGTAGGGTTTATTGCGCCCAAAGACCTTACTTGACCACAACTTTCTTCGTGTTGACCAAGACACCATTCGTTAATGGCAGCAACACCAGCGGCTTTTTTTCCCCTGTTTGCTACGGGCAAATTAACGGCCAACCTAACCCCATGTGGCCTGGCATGCTCTAAATAAGCCTTGGCCGTAAATTCACCTGGCAAGTCCGTTAAGTGTGAGGAGGGAATTTGAAATCCATTTTCACCGTAAAGAACTCGACGTAAATTATTTGTAGCTGCTCCTGATGGATAGATATGGATGTGCGGATCACAAATTCTTCTTTTTACTATAGTCATAATTGTTTTTATTCCCGTTGTCCCATTCCAACTAAAAAAATCATTTTAAAAGCTCCTAAAGTTATATCGAAAATCTTTAAAACAAATTTCAGAAAAATTGAAATTTAGCTTGTTTTATCGCGACAACTCTTTAGGAGAAATACCAGCATGGCTTTTTTATCTGTTACAACTAGATTGGCCAAAGTAGCAGGGCTTGCACTTAGGCAAGGAGACTTTCTCATCGCAGAAGCAAGAAATCATTTGTTGTCCCCTGCTAAGCAGGCAGTTCAAAGGCGTATCGCAAAAGCCAAAGCCTTAGCTCAAATTCCTCTCTTAGAAATGGAAATCGCTCGTCATGATATTGAGGCTAGAATGGCAATAATTGATCGAACCTACACTGCTCCAACCAACCCCTTGCTCCAAACCATTAGCTGTATTAAGGACGAACACAGAAGGGCTTTGCCAGCCCAAAAAGTTGCTCAAGAATTAGTGGAGTTACCATTATTATTGGCACTGGCCTACAAAAGAGCCGGTAAAAATCCCCAGGTTATTATTGACCGTTTTAGCCAGGCTGTTTCTAGTGACACAGATAAACAAGCTAGATACTCACGTGCTATGGAAAGTTTGGTCTGGGTCTCTTTTGATTATAGCCTTGAAAGATGTTTTGCTTTTATAAAAATAGCAACTATTTAATTGGTAGAAGCATAGGTTGATTTTTTGTATAATTAATCCATGCCTAAAAAGAAACTGGTAATGGTTTTAGCCTCTGCCTCCCCTAGACGAAAAAAACTGCTCAAAAAGATTGTTAAAAAGTTTAAAATTGTTACCAGCCAGGTTAAAGAAACTAAAATTAAGGCAAATACTCCATTAGGCTTTGCTGTTAAAGCCGCTTTAGCCAAAGCAGAAGATGTTGCCAAGAAACAAAAGGACGCTTTAGTTGTTGGTGCTGACACGATTGTTGTTCTGGGCAACAAAATCCTCGGCAAACCTAAAACAAAAAAAGAGGCCGTGGCCATGTTAAAAAGTTTGGCCGGCAAAACCCATCAGGTAATCACTGGGATTGCGGTGGTTGACACAGAAACAGGAGAAAAGGCCACTGACTATGAAATCACCAAAGTAAAAATGAAGAAGGTTACTGACCAAAACATTCTTGATTATGTTGCCAGCGGTAAACCAATGGATAAGGCTGGGGCTTATGGTATCCAGGAAATTGAACAATCGTTTGGCATCAATATCAAGGGGGATTATGACAATGTCGTCGGCCTACCGGTCAAGAAATTGAAAAGCCTAATTCAATATGTTAAGGTAAATAAGTAACAATTATGAAAAAACAGTTCTTAATTATCATCTTCTGCCTAACTTTACTGGGGATCTCTTTTGCCCTGCCCAGCACTAGCGTTGATGGCGTTAACCTAAGAACCGGCCCGGGGGAAAAGTATCCTGTAAAAATGGATTTCCCCAAATATTATCCACTGAAAATTATTGGTCGTTCCGGAGAGTGGCGCAAAGTAGTTGACTGGCAGAATACCAGCGGTTGGGTGCACAATTCTATGATCTCTTCCCAACAAACTGCTGTTGTGAATAGACTACGAGTAAATTTAAGGTCTGGCCCTGGTCGCGGTTATCGTCAAGTTGCTAATTTATATAATGGGTACACCCTGAAAATCATCAAAAAACGTGGTTCCTGGTATAACGTTCTTGTTGTTGATCCCCCAGGCAATACAACCGGCTGGATTGCCAGCTGGCTAATTTGGGGCTAAAATAGCTCTATGCAGTCCCAAATCAAAATCCTCCCCGAAGACCTGATTAATAAAATTGCCGCCGGTGAAGTGATTGAACGGCCGGCTTCTGTAGTCAAAGAATTGGTTGAAAATGCCATTGATGCTAAGGCCACAAAAATCAGCGTGGAAATTCAAAGCGCTGGTCGAAAATTAATTCGCGTCTCTGATAATGGCCAAGGGATGACTAAAGATGAAGTTAAGCTTGCCATTGAACGACATTCGACCTCGAAAATCAACAAGTTAGACGACCTGTTCAATATTCAAAGTCTTGGGTTTCGTGGAGAAGCCCTTCCTTCTATCGCTAGTGTGTCGCGGCTGGAAATTAGAAGTGGGGTTAGGGGTGAAGATGCCGGTATGGAAGTGGGAACTGAGATGTTGGTAGAGGGAGGGAAGGTAGAAAAATTGGAGGAGGCAGGTTGTCCGGTTGGAACCACTGTCTCTGTCAAAGATTTGTTTTTTAACACTCCAGCCAGGAAAAAATTTCTGAAATCCCCAGCCACAGAAATGGGGCACATTGGTGACATTGTCACAAAATATGCCCTGGTCAACCCACAGATTGCTTTTTCTCTTGTTTCTGACGGCAAACCACTTTTTTCTTCGGCCGGAACAGGTAAGTTACTTGATACGATTGTCTCTGTTTACGGAGCTGAGCTGGCTAAAGGGTTAATCGAAATTAACTATAGTAATGTAAGGGGCTATGTTAATAAGCCCAATATAAGTCGGATTGGCCGCGATTATATGTCATTCTTTGTTAATGGCCGATATGTTAAAAACTTTTTGCTTAACCGGGCTTTGGAAGATGCCTATAGAACTTTGATTCCTAACAACCGCCACCCAATTGCTGTCCTTTTTCTGGAAGTTAATCCTAAGGAAGTTGACGTTAACGTCCATCCCAGCAAGCGGGAAGTTAAATTTCTGAAAACTAACGAGGCAATGGAAGCTGTGCGTAGTGCGGCAAAAACTGCCCTGTCAAAGATTCTAGATAATCAGGGTATCGGTGGATCAGAACGAGAAGATCAGAATACCAGATCATCAGAGTATCAGACAGGAAAACAAAGCTGGGAACCTGGCATGGCAGATGTCTTGTTTCCACCAGAGGAAGTTTTTCCGGCTGATAACTCGCAACTAGTAACTCATAACCTTGTCGAGATGGAAGTTACCTCCATTCAACCGTATTTTCCCATTTACCAATTCAAAAATACTTATATCATTGCAACGGATGGAGAAGAATTGGTTCTAATTGACCAACATGCTGCACAGGAGAGGATCATTTATGACCAGCTAAGTAGCACAGTAGCCAGTGAGCCGGGTAGCCAAGTCCGACTGTTGCCAGAAACTATTGAGCTAGACACAAAGGCAACGATTATCTTACAAGAAAACTTGGGCTATTTAAAAAGTTTAGGCTTTGATCTAGAAGAATTTGGGGCTAATTCGTACCTCATGCGTTCTGTGCCTGCTTCGGCAGTTAAATCATCAGCAAAACAGTTGGTCATGGACATTATTGCTGAGTTGCAGAGCCTAGGCAAATCCGCCCAGCTTGAAACTAAGCAAGAAAACATCCGTAAAACCATTGCCTGCAAAGCTGCTGTTAAGGCTGGAGATAAATTAAGCCGGGCAGAAATGAGCGGTCTGATCAGAGATTTATATAGTACGCAAAACCCCCTCACCTGCCCCCATGGCCGGCCTACTATTATAAAGATCACTGAAGATGAGTTAAAGAAACACTTTAAAAGGTAGTCTTGCTTAAATTGCTGCCTGGCGAAATTTCGTACAGGTCTGTCCGGTTTTTCGACACTCAGATAGCTGGTTTCTTCGTCGTTTCCTGGTTCTGCCCTGGCAATAAGATTGCTACAAATAATCTATCCGGCCAAACTAGGGCAAATTGACACAAAACCCGTCGTCTGATACTATTCAAAAGTTGGAGGAGAAATTTTTGACGAAAAAACTGGTAATTGTTGAGTCACCTGCTAAGGCAAAAACCTTAAAAAAGTTCTTGGGTAACGATTACGTTATCGAAGCTTGTGCTGGACATATTAGGGATTTGCCAGCCAAATCGCTGGGCGTAAAAGTAGAAAAAGACTTTGAGCCCAACTACAAGATAATCAAAACCAAAGAAAAGATTATTAAACACCTCAAAGCTGCCGCTGCCAAAGCAGACATAGTCTTTCTGGCTCCCGATCCTGACCGTGAAGGGGAAGCTATTGCCTGGCATCTAAAATACCTACTGGACAAGAATAAAAATATCAAAAGGATTGAGTTTCACGAAATCACCAAAGAAGCTGTTACCAAGGCTGTCAAGAACCCCCGCGAAATTGATATGGGTCGCGTTAATGCCCAACAAGCCAGACGTATCCTTGACCGCTTAGTCGGGTATAAAATTAGCCCTCTTTTGTGGAAAAAAGTTCGCAAAGGTCTTTCTGCCGGGCGCGTCCAGTCTGTAGCGGTTCGCTTAATCTGTGAACGAGAAGAACAGGTAAAAGCTTTTAACCCTCAAGAATATTGGGATATTATTGCCCAACTGGAAACAGCAGAGAAAAAATCACTCTCCGCTAAATTAATTGCCAAAGCTGACAAACCTTTGGGTGTTAATCCTAAAGATAAGGGTCGGGTTGTTGTCTCTCAAATCGAAGCCGACAAGATAGTCAAAGACTTAGAAAGGGCTCAGTACACTGTCACCAAGATTGAGCGCAAAGAGCAGAAAAGATACCCTGCCCCACCATTTATCACCAGTACCTTACAACAGGAGGCCTCACGCAAGCTAGGCTTCTCTGCCAAAAGAACAATGATGATCGCTCAAAAATTGTATGAAGGTATAAGCATTAAGGGCGAAGATGAAGTTGGTCTTATCACCTATATGAGAACCGACTCTGTTCGCTTAGCGGATGAGGCTGAAGTTAAAGTAAGGGAATATATTAGCGAATCTTTTGGCCAAGAATATTTACCGGAACAGATCATCAAGTATAAAAAGAAAAAACAGGCCCAAGATGCTCACGAAGCTATCCGACCAACTTCTGCCCTACGGCATCCGGAGAAGATAAAAGACAGTTTGAGCCCTGATGAGTTTAAGCTTTATGATTTAATTTGGAAAAGATTTGTCGCTTGTCAGATGAATCCAGCTGTTTTTGATCGGACCAGCCTTGATATCATGGCCAAGGATTATAAATTCCGGGCTAATGGTTCAGTCATAAAGTTTGATGGTTTTATCAAACTCTACCTAGAAGGTCAAGATGAGGAAGATGCCGAAGAAAAAGAAGGCTTTCTGCCGGAATTAAAAGAAGAGGAAATTCTTTCTCTCCTGGAACTTTTGCCAGCTCAACACTTTACCCAGCCACCACCACGTTACACCGAAGCCTCTCTTGTTAAAGAGCTGGAAAAACGGGGCATTGGCCGACCATCAACCTACGCCCCTATTATGGCTACCATCCAAGATCGTGGTTATGTGGAAAAAGAGGGCAAAGCCCTTAAGCCAACTGAAATTGGTATTACTACCAACGGGCTACTGGTAAAACATTTTCCCAAGATTCTTAATATTAAATTTACTGCCGGACTTGAAGATCAACTCGATGACATCCTTGAAGGCAAAAAAGATTGGATCGAGATACTACATGAATTTTATGAGCCTTTTGCCCTCGCCCTAAAAGAGGCTGATCAGAACATGGAAAAGATAAAAACTGAAACAATGACCAAAGAAGTCTGTCCAAAATGCGGAAAATTCTTGGTTATTCGCGACGGACGTTTTGGTAAATTCTACGCCTGCTCCGGCTATCCCAAGTGTAAACATACCAGGCCCTTAGAAGAAGAAAAAGCTCCTAGCGATGAAAAATGCCCCAAGTGCGGACGGCCAATGGTCCTAAAGCACAGTCGTTTTGGTAGTTTCTTGGCTTGCTCTGGCTACCCACAATGCAAAAGCATTAAATCAATCATAATAAAAATCGACGTTAAATGCCCGGACTGTGATGGGGAGCTGACCGAAAGAAGAACCCGTCGGGGTAAAGTCTTTTACGGTTGCAGCAACTATCCAAAATGCAAGTACGCCACCTGGCAGCGGCCGGCAACACCAACAACAGCTCCCCCACCAGTTAAAAAGGAGACGGAAGATGCTTAAGGCTTTTTTTACCCGAAACGTTTCTATTAAGGTTCTAGCTGTTATTTTATCAGTTTTGCTTTGGGCAATTGCCCGCTTCTGGGTAATAAAGTAAGTCCTGGGGTTTTAGAAAATGAGAATTATCAAAAATATTGACGAGATGCGCGCCTACTCACAAAAGAAAAAAAACCACGGCAAAACCATTGGGTTTATTCCTACGATGGGCTGCCTACATGACGGGCACCTTTCTTTAGTTCAGGCGGCAAAAAAACAGGCCGATATCGTAGTAGTTAGCATTTTTGTTAACCCAATTCAATTTGGCCCAGGGGAAGACTTTAAGCGCTATCCGAAAAACCTCTCTAACGACAAAAGACTCCTCAACAACTTTGACATTGACGTCCTCTTTTTGCCCGATACAAAAAAGATGTTCCCTCAAGGCTTCAAAACCTACCTGGAGGTAGAGGAATTTTCCAGAAAAATGTGCGGCCGCTCCCGACCCAACCATTTCCGCGGTGTTACCACAATTGTCGCCAAGTTGTTTTGCCTTGTTTGTCCTGATTTTGCTTTTTTTGGGCAAAAAGATTTCCAACAACAATTAATAATCAAGACCATGGTTCGAGACATGGACTTCCCTGTTGAGGTTGTCGCTCTGCCGACAGTTCGCGAGTTTGATGGTTTGGCAATGAGCTCGAGAAATAGATATTTAAAGCCCAAAGAAAGAGAGTTGGCAACGGTACTGTATAAGGCTCTTTGCTTGGCTAAAGAAGAGATTGAAAACGGAGAAAAGGATTTGAGAAAGATCCTTATTCGCATGCGCTCATTAATTGGAACTGTGCCAAGTATCCGCCTGGATTATGTGGTTATTGCTGACCCGGAAACATTAGAAGAAGTAAAGGCGATCAAGGGGAAACTCTTGGTCGCATTATCCGGCTCAATTGGCAAAGCCCGCTTGATCGACAACTTAATCGTCCAAGCAAAATAAGGCTACAAAAAAACCCAAAGAGGTTCTGCGATGAAAAAACGTTTGGCTTTCACTCTGGTTGAAATTATAGTTGTTATGGCTGTTTGTTCTGTGTTGTTTTCCGTCAGCTTTGCCTCTCTCAGGGGCTTTTTGGGACAGATACAACTTGAGGCCACCACAAAAAGCCTGGTTTCGGATTTGCGAAAAATGCAAAGCCAATCAAGACTGGAACACAAAACTCTGGCCATGGACTTAAACGGACTAGTTCTCCCAACCGGAATAAACTTCGCCCAGACAAGCCAGATAAAATTTGCTCCGTCTGGCGCCACAGCCTTTGGGGGTTCTGGTTCTTTGGTATTACAAAACTCCTTAGGTCGAACAAAAAAGATTATTGTTTCCTCAATAGGCAGGGTACGTGTTGAATAACAAGGGCTTTACTTTAGTTGAGCTGCTGGTTGTCAGCACAATTTTCCTTGTGAGCGTTATTGCCTTTACGGCTGGGGCTAGGGTCTGCCTGTCCTCTGTCAAAGCTGCCAGCCAACTAAACAAGACTGTTTATGTCCTTCAGGGGGAGATGGAAAGGATAAAGACAATTCCTTTTGCCCAACTCATAAAATTAAATGGGCAAACTTTTGCTGCTAGCCAGGGGAAAGTTGCGACGTCCTCTCTCCTGCCCGATTTGGTTTCCATTAAGGTAGAGCTGAAATATAGCCCCAATAAAAATCTCTTGGAAATTTATACTTTGAGGAGCAAATATGAATAAGAACTCAAAACTGGGCTTCACCCTGGTTGAGCTGCTTGTTTCCCTTTGTATTTTCTCTGTTTTAAGTGGGGCCATGTTTTTTGCTTTAGGCTCTCAGCTTAGAAACTGGAAAAGGGTTGCTGCCTTTTGCGAAAGCGCTCAGATCAACAACTTTGCACTGTCCGGAATAACGACTGACATCAGAGCAGCGGCAGAAATCATCCCTACCTCCGGTCAGGATATGTTGATTCTAAAAATTGGCGCTGATGTTATTGAATATAGTTTATCTGACAAAAAAATAAAAAGAAGAAAAAACAATTATTCGGCTTACCTGACAGATGTCAACGAAGTTAAACAGCTGACCTTTGACTATCCCGAAGCTAAGCTGGTAAGGGTCTCAACAGAAGCCTTTACAGCCCAAGCAGCCATAAGGAATTAAAATGAAAAAAGGTTCTGCCCTTATCTTAACCATTTTCATGATTGCCCTCTTTTTAGCCCTGGGAACATCTTTGGCCAAGATAGTTAATAATTATTATCGGGGGACGAATAGCCTGCTTGTTCGGGAACAAGCCTTTTATCTGGCTGAGGCTGGTCTGGAAAGGGCTAAGGTTGAACTAGTTAAAAACCCCAATTGGTATACCGATCCACCCTACTATCCCATAGATAACGATAATTGGCTCGTCAATGTCGCTCTGGGACACAAAGAAAATCTTGGCCACGGCTCATTTAAGATTGTTAGGGAAAAGAGTAAAGGCTGGTTATATTCGATTGGCCTCAAGGGAAAAGGTGTTATAATATTAAAGCTTAAGTTCTCTAATCCACCGTTCAAAACTTTAAGTTGGGAAGAGCTTTAGCAACAAAGGAGTAATGATGACAAACTATCTTCTGTTGATTATTTCCATTTCGCTAGCTGTAGCGGGACAGTTGTTGATGAAAAAAGGGATGGTGCTGTTCGGCTCTTTCCCTGCCAGCCAGTTCTTGGTAAAGATTATTCCCATGTTTTTGAACCCTTATGTTTTTTTTGGCTTTACCTGTTTTGGCCTAAGCTCTCTTTTTTGGTTGGTGGTTCTCTCTCGCCTGCCGCTTAGCTTTGTCTATCCAATGGTCAGCATTGCCTATGTGATTGTTGCTTTTGCCTCAGTAATTTTCTTCAAAGAACACGTCAGCTTAATCCGCTGGATGGGAATTGGGATAATAATTTTAGGGGTATTCTTTATTTCGAGGAGTTAGCCTAAGGTTTCAGATGCTTAAGCCAATCCACCAATGCCTTTGCTGGTGGCGTAAAAGTAGGTTGCCCCGCCCATCCATAAAGAGTTTTATCCGGAACCCACAGGTTAAACATCATATGGCCGGGTTGTGAAGGAAGCGGGGTACTTGTGCTATTGATAACAGTAAGGACCAACTTGCCATCAAGATAATATTTAATAAAATTTGTTGTCTTGTGAACCCCATAATTATGAAAGTCTTTACAAGCGTCAAAATTACCCCCTGGATAGACCATTGTTTCATGACCGCCTACACCTTTGAGATAATAATTTAATTGGAATCCCTTACAATCTTTACCAGGGATCTCAACAATGTCTACCTCATCCTTAGAATTCCCCCAAATAAAGAAAGCACTAATTAACCCTGATCCCTGAGCACCTTTCATTCTGGCCTCAAAATATCCATCAGTATAAATTTGTTGTATTGTGCGATATTCTCCAGAATCATAAGAGTATTGGCTGCCAGAAGGACTTTTGACAAGGGTAATGGTCATGAACCCATTCGCAAAAGTGATTTGACTGGATTTCCACATAACATCAAAAGGGGAACCGTTTGCCCAGGTAGACATCTGCCAATTAGCGGAATCATGGGCATTCATATTATGAACATAGGTTGGGGTTCCTGTAATTAATTGCCCAGAGGGAGCTGCTCCTGTATCTGGTTTTAGGATATCAGTAATAAAATAATCGGGGATTACCCCATCAGGGGAAACCCCGCTCTGATCAATAACCACTAAACCATCCGAATAACCTTGATCAACAACGGGGCCCTCCTTGATAACAGCATCGTAAGAGCCCTGTTCCACATAAACACCTGAATCAGGAAGCCTAACTAAGTCAGGCTGAACCCCTTGATCCCCTAACCCACCATCGGCAACGTTGCCACAATTAAAAGAAACATTTTTTATTAAAACATCAACATCTGCTCCCTTGGTCTCAACAAAAAACCGAATCCGCCCTACTGTTTTTGGCAGAAGAGAGAGAGGAATTATCAGCGTTTGCTTTACCCAAGCATTAATCCCAGGGATAGTGCTTAGCTCAAGGTTCGGGGTATTAGAATTGTTTCCCTTAAAATAAATTTGTACTTTTGGCTGAGCCTTCAACCCAGAAACAAGTTTAATTTTGCTAGAAATTTCAAAACTGAGTTGGCTTTGATAATTTAGCTGCCAGTCATTAGAATTGATTGAACTGATTGATACTCCCGGATTAGTTGCGTCTTTAGCATAAAACCGCAAAACTCTGCCACTAAGTTCCGAACTTGTTTTGTCAGAAGTGGTTACAATTACGTTAGAATCGTCCAGCTTTACTCCTAGATAATTACAAGTTATGCCGTCTGGGTTAATAAAGTCATGAGGCGGCCCATCTAGACGAGGACCCGCATCGTTTGCAGGCGGACTTTCAGGATCGCTGCAGCTGGCAGGAAAAAGAGCGATTACGCCATAACCAACAGCAACAACAGGAACAAGTGCTCTTTCTGCGGCTGTAACATGCTGAGGCTCTTTGACAAAGGTATATGCAGCAATACTATCAACCCCATCTGTAAAGGTGTTAGCGGCTTTCATAGCTAGTTTATCAGCTTTTTCAACAGTTGAACCAAAAACACTGTCAAAGGCTTCTTGACAAGCACAACCAAGACTCCAAATTGTATTTGATATCGATAAATCACCCATGATTGCTTTCCTCCTGTTTTGTCTCTAGAGAGAGCTCCGAAAAACTCGCTTTCTCCGCGTAGGCGACCCTCTTAGGGTCGCAAGTTGTCGTCGAGAAGCAGAGCCTAAGAGGCTCCGCTACGCGATTTGAAGGGCAATTTTTCGGAGGTCTCCTAGATAGATATCTATCGCAATATTTATACAAAAATTTCACTAAATTAAGGGGGTTGTTTCGAGATTATGAAAAAGTAACTCTGCGGGGAGCTGTCTGTTAATCTTTCTTATAATACTTGGTAAAATCTTCCGGCTTCATGTTTTCGATAAAGTCTTTAAACTTCTTGGTTTCTTCGGCATCTTTCTCCGCGTTTACCAACTTAGCCTGCATCATGACCGTTTCTGTAGCAAATACCGGTAAATGGCGGCGAACGGCCAGGGCAATTGCATCTGAAGGGCGGGCATCAATATTCATATTTTTGCCATCTTTTTCCAGCTCAACATTGGCATAAAATGTCCCCTCTTTAACATCGGTAATTACAACTTTTAGAAGTTTGCCCCCAAGCTTATCCACGAATTCCAAAAGAAGATCGTGGGTCATTGGCCGAGGCGGCTTAACGCTTTGTAACTCCATTGCAATAGCTGAGGCTTCAAATACCCCGATCCAAATGGGCAGAAAATTCATCTCTTCTTGATCACGAAGTAAGACCAGGGGAGACATGTTGCGGGGATCAAAGCCTAGACCACCTACTTGCAGCTCTATCATTTACCCTTTACCGTCTCAACAATCTTAATAAAATCATTGTGGTGGTTAACAGCTAAATCTGCTAGAACCTTACGATCAAGTGATATCTTGGCCTTTTTTAACCCGGCAATAAAGAGACTGTAATTCATTCCTAAGGCTCTTACAGCTGCATTAATGCGAGCAATCCAAAGTCGGCGCATAGAGCCCTTTCTCTGTTTGCGGTGTCTAGTAGCGTGTTTCTTGGCCTTCAGCACCGCCTGTTTGGCCCGGGTGATTTTTCTACCTACGGTCTTACGAAAACCCTTGGTGCGTTTAAAAACTTTATTTCTTCTCTTGCGTGCAGCCTTCCCCCTTTTAACTCGTACCATGGAAAGTTATCCTCCTACCAGCATTTGTTTAACTCTGGGAACGTCGGACGCAGAAACCAATCCAGACTGTCTCAGTTTACCCCTTTGTTTTGGGGTTTTACAGGCAAGCAAATGGCGCATTTTTGTGTGGCCACGTAAGACCTTGCCTTTTTTGGTGATCCGAAATCTTTTTTTTGCCGCTCTTCTTGTTTTTTGTTTTGGCATACTTTCCCTATTTTGGAGACAATATTACAAACATGTTTTTGCCGATCTTCTTCGGCGGGCCTTCTGCCTTCCCTATTTCAGCTACGGCCTCAAGCAACCGGTCAACAACATTTCGACCCAAATCGACGTGATTATTTTCTCGACCTCTAAAATACATGGAGATTTTAACTTTGTGTTTTTTCTCCAATAATTCTTTTGTCTTTGTCACTCTCACCTCAAAATCATGTTGAGCAATTTTGGGCGAGATTTTAACTTCTTTTAAAGTGCTGGTCCGCTGAGACTTGCGGGTTTCTTTTTCCTTTTTGGACAACTCGTATTTAATCTTACCAACATCTGAGATTCGGGCAACAGGGGGTTGCGCGTTAGGCACAACCAAAACCAAATCGTATCCCTTTTCTTTCGCTAATCGCAACGCATCCGGAGTTAACACAACTCCCAATTGCTTGTTTTCTTCGTCTATTAACCTGACTTCTTTAGAGCGAATGCGTTCGTTTGTTATGAGATATCGAATACTCTTTTAACCTCGTTGGATAATTATAGCGGATTTAAGCGCGGTTGTCCACGTCCTGACAAAGTTGATCAAGAATCTCTGCGATGTTTTTAGTACCTAAGTCCCCTTCTTTTCTGTGGCGAACAGAGACGGTCTCGGATTCCAGCTCTTTATCGCCAACAATTAACATGTAGGGAATTTTTTGCAATTGCGCATTCCTAATTTTAGCCCCGATCTTTTCATTGCGTTTATCAATCTCAACACGAAAGCCCCTTTGTTGTAATTGCTGGGCAATTTTATCGGCATAGTCCAGATGGCTATCTGTTATTGGTAAAAGACTAACCTGAACTGGAGCCAACCATAAGGGAAAGGCTCCGGCATAGTGTTCTATTAGAGCTCCTAAAAAGCGCTCAATACTGCCTAAAATAGCCCGGTGAACCATAACCGGAGTTTGCTTTGAACCATCATTAGCTGTATAAATTAAATCAAACCTTTGCGGCAGGTTAAAATCTACTTGAACAGTTGGTCCCTGCCAAACCCGGCCCAAGGCATCTTTAAGTTTAACATCTATCTTGGGACCGTAGAAAACCCCTTCCCCAGGATCAACCTCAAAGGGAACATTTCTATCTTGTAAAGATTTTTCCAGGATTGCGGTAGCTTTATCCCAGTTTTCTATTGTGCCGGCATATTTTTCCGGTCGAGTAGAAAGCTTAACTTCATAATCAAACTTAAAGACCTGCATAATATAATGTATAAAGTCGAGCACGGAGATAATTTCATCTTCTAGCTGATCTAACCGACAAAAAATATGAGCATCGTCCTGGGTAAAACCACGCACTCTAAGTAAACCATGTAAAACCCCTGATTTTTCGTAACGATAAACTGTGCCTAGCTCAAAATAGCGCACCGGCAGATCTCGATAACTAGTTAACTTCCTCTTATAAATAAGAATGTGTCCGGGGCAATTCATCGGCTTAACCACATAATCCTGCTCATCAATCTGCATAAAATACATGTTTTCTTTGTAATAATTAGTGTGGCCGGAAGTGTTCCACAAATCTATTTTGGCAATATGGGGAATGCTAACTAGCTCATAGCCACGCTTGAGATTTTCTTCTTTTAAAAAGTTTTCTAAAGTGTTTTTAACCGTTGCACCTTTGGGATGATAATAAACAAAGCCGGTGCCAGCTTCTTCGTGAATAGAAAAAAGATCCAGCTCTTTGCCTAGTTTACGATGGTCTCTTTTTTTAGCTTCTTCTAAGTTCTCCAGATATTTGTCTAAATCTTCTTTTTTTTCAAAGGCTGTGCCATAAATTCGCTGCATAACTGGATTAGTCTCAATCCCCCGCCAGTAGGCCCCGGCAATAGAAAGAACTTTAAAGGCTTTGATCTTGCCTGTTGTTTCAACGTGCGGCCCCCGACAAAGGTCAACAAAGTCAGCATTCTTGTAAAGGGTGACTTTTTCCGCTTCAAGCTCACTTAATATTTCAACTTTGTATTTCTCCCCCTTCTCCTCCATAAGCCTGATAGCCTCTTCTTTTTTCATCTCAACACGCTCAAACTTGTGGTTTTGTTTGATAATATGTTTCATCTTCTTTTCGATTTTAACCAGGTCTTCGGGGGTTAATTGTTCCGGCAAGTCAAAATCGTAGTAAAAGCCATTCTCAATCGCTGGCCCAATGCCAAGCTTTACGCCGGGAAACAACTCTTGGACAGCTTGAGCCATCACGTGTGAAGCAGAGTGTCGTAGGGTTTCGAGGTTTGTTTCGTTCATTGCAAAATAAAGTATAACAGAACAATGATGGGGGACACAAGGCAGGAGAGAACAAAGTAATGCGTAATGGGTAATGCGAATATTCTCATTACCTGCTGGCCGGCAGGCACATTACTCTATTCACATTACTTTCATGCAAGTTTGGCCCAACTTAATACGATATATATCGTGATGGGGTATCACAAGGAGGAATAAACCGTGTCACCAACTCTAGTCCAAGGCTTACTTTCAGGAGAAATTAGCTTAGAAAAAGCGGTCGCGAGGCTGGCGAGGCTGCCAGAGGACGCAATTGTTGATTTTGTGGGACAACTCTCAGAACAAAGTCAAGACTTAATTGAAAAAAAGATCCTGGTTTTGGTCTATAGAGAAATTGCAAAAACAGATGTGGAAAAAGCTGTTAACATGCTAAGGATTGCAGCAGACAGAAAGGTTCCGCCTAGTTAACCTCTGCTCTTGCCCAATTATCCGCTTCCAGGATATCAGCAAGAGTAGGGGTTTTTTTATTCTGATGTCGAGTCATGATCTCGTTTATCCTCTGAGGCAATTGAGCAAAGTTAAGTTTCCCCCTCAAAAACAATTTAATTGCTGCTTCGTTGGCCGCATTTAAGACGGCTGGCAATGTTCCGCCAACCTTCCCGGCATCATAAGCATATTGTAAGCAAGGAAACTTTTGTTTATCTGGCTCCTGAAAGGTCATTTGGGTTAGTTTAGCAAAATTTAAACTGGGCCAGTGATTGGCGCTTCTTTTCTCTTCCAACAAAGCATATTGAATTGGAACCCTCATATCTGCCGCACCAAGTTGAGCCTTAACTGAACCGTCAACAAACTCAACCATTGAATGAATAATGCTTTGTGGATGAACAAGCACTTCTATTTTAGAATAGTCCAAACCAAATAAATAATGCGCCTCCATGACCTCAAAGCCCTTATTCATCAAGGTCGAGGAATCAATGGTTATCTTGGGACCCATCTTCCAAGTGGGATGTTTGAGCGCATCCTTGGCAGTCATCTGGGCAAATTTTTCAATTGGGGTTTTTAAAAATGGACCGCCAGAAGCCGTTAAAACTATTTTTTTGATTGTCTTGGGATCTTCGCCCTTAAGACATTGGACAATAGCGCTATGTTCAGAATCAATGGGAAAAACTTTGACTCCAGCAGCTTTGACTTCTTGCATAAAAAGATCCCCAGCCACAACCAAGACTTCTTTTGTTGCTAAGGCAAGATCTTTTTTAGACTTAACGGCTTCAAGGGTAGGAACAAGACAAAGAGAACCAGGGATTGCAACCACAACCATCTTGGCGGTTGGCTCAGTAGCTACCTTAAGCAAGCCTTCCTCTCCCACCATAATCTGAACCTTGCTAGCTCCTAACTTGGCTTCAACCTGTTGTTTGACTTCTGCGGTTGCAACCGAAACAATTTTAGGGGAGAATTTTTTTATTTGCTCAACGATTAGATCAACTTCATCTTTAGCCGCCAAAGCAACAACAGTTAGGCTGGAGGGAAAAATAGAGACGACCTCTAATGTTTGCTTGCCGATTGAACCGGTGGAGCCCAAGATTGCAATGCCTTTTTTCATGATGTAATTATTATACTCACAAACAACACTTCTGACAAACAAATAATTAACAATTAATAATTAAACAATTAACAACTTGGTATCCCCTTCGGCGAGATATTACATATAACCAACAAATACATTGTTATTAATTTAGTCATTGTTAATTATTGATTTAGATTTCAGTGTATAATATCCCCACAAGGAGATAATTATGAAAAAACTATTTAAATGGGTTGGAATCATTGTTGGTGCTTTGCTCGCTATATTAATAGTAGGCGCTATCGCCCTCCCCCTTCTCCTTCCTTTAGACAAGATCAAGGACATGGCTACTGCCAAGATCTCGGAGGCCATCAATCGAGAGGTCAAGATTGAAAAGGTTTCTTTCAACCTCTTCTCTGGGATACAGCTCGAAAAGATATCTATCGCTAACCGCAAGGGATTCTCTGACAAGCCCCTTATCTCTGCCGATGGAATTGAGCTGCGTTATGCTTTTTGGCCAATTTTTAAGCGCCAATTACTTATTAAAGAGGTGCGATTGGTTAAACCTGAAATATTAATAGAAAAAACCGCTGGCGGAACATTTAACTGCTCTGATATGACTAACAAAAAGGCGAAGGGCAAAGGCAGAGGCCAAGGTGATACCGAGGCTAAGGAAGAAAAACAGAAACAATCTTTTTCGTTGGTTGTTGATTCTTTTGCCGTTAAAGATGGTTTGATTACCTATATTGACCAGGGAACAGGCGCTCAAAGCGAAATTAAGAATGCCAATTTAAGTCTTTCTGGTTTTACCCTAGCTTTAATCCGACCCATTGATTTGAACTTTTCTGCGACAGCGACATATCAGAAGAAAAACATTCCTTTGTCTCTGCGGGGAAAGATTGGGGTTGATTTAAATAAGCAGGCAATTGATTTTCCTGCCTTAAGCCTAGAAATTACTGGAGAAAAGGCTATAATTTCGGCCAAAGTCAGTCAATGGAAAACCGCTCCGCATGTTGATTTTTCTATCTCTTCTGATAAATTATCAATAGATCCTTTCCTGGCAATTTTTGCCGGCGGCGAAAAGAAGGCTAAGCCCCAAAAAGGGGAATTATCCAAAAAGGTTGATCAGGCAACTAAATCAATTTCCCGCCAATACAGCGTCAACGGAAGAATTAGCATTAATAAGCTTAGTCTCTTAGATTTTGAAATGGACAAGTTTGACTGTGCCGTCACCCTAGCCAATAAGCAAGTTACTCTGGATATAAAGGAAATTGCTTTATATGAAGGGACACTTTCTGGCCAAGCAAAAATTAATCTGGCCACCTCAGGCCTGGCTTACAACATTAATAATCTAAAGCTAAAAGACTTCAACGTAACCCCATTTACCAACGATTTGGTCGAAACATTTTTAACCAAGCTAAAAGACTACCAAGATCTTAAGGATAAGGTTTATGGCAAGCTAAACCTTTCGTTGACTCTAAATGGTCACGGGGTAGAGCCGGAAGATATTCTAACCAATGCGGTTGGCCAAGGTTCTTTTGCTTTAACTGACGGCGAGATAAAAAGGGTTAAAACCCTGGCCGAAGTTGGCAAGTTTATTAAGTCCAATGCTCTGCAGGATGATATTAAGTTTAAAGACCTGGGCGCTTCTTTTGCGATCAAGAACAGGGTTTTGTCTACAAAGGATTTAAGGCTTGATAGCAAAAACATTAAAGTCGGTTTTTCTGGCGGAGCAGATTTGGGCCAGCTCGTTTGGGTTAGCGGCAATCGTTTAACCCTCAAACTTTCTCCGGAACTAACTCAAGGCCTGCCCAAAGAACTTGAGCTGTTACGAAATGATCAAGGCTGGCTGGAAGCAACTTTTGAGCTGACCGGATCGTTAAAACTGCCCATTCCTAAGCCGATTTTTGACAAACCAATTGAAAAAGTTATTGGGAATATTAAACTAAAAATTGATGCTGGTAAGGTTGAAATCGAGAAAAAAGTTGTTGATGAGGCCAAGAAACAGTTGCAGGATTTTCTTAAGTTTTAACAGGTCTACTTCATAAAGTCCAGATCTTTAATGTCTATAGCCTCAAACTTGTCGTCTCGACCATAGTGCACATGCTGGTGCCCATAATCGCTCAGGTCAATTTCCACCTTAACATCCTCTTCGGTTTCTACTTCCCATTTGTCACAAATATTTTCCGGCAGTTCCTCAAGATAACGAGAGACCTTCATCAACACTTCGCCATCGTAACCAGAATAAATTATCGGGTAAGTTAAAAAGAGTTCGTCTTTCGCCCGGGTAACAGCCACATAAAACAATCTACGCTCTTCTTCCATTTCTTCGTCTTTAGTAAAGCTTAAGTGGGAGGGGAAGCGACCGTCAGCCAACCAAACCACAAAAACAACCTTCCATTCCAAGCCCTTGGCCTGGTGAACGGTAGTTAAAACGCAAGCTTCACTATCTCTGGCCTCTCCCTCAACCACTGTTTCTGCTTCAATGCCAGCAACAAGTGCCAGATTGCTCAACAATTCTTCCAAATCCTTATATTGAACAGCATAGCTACCTAGCTGCTCCAAATCTTCCAGGCGTTCACGGAAATCATTATATTGAGCTTTTACGTGTTCCTGGTAATTTGATTCGGAAATTATCCTGATCATCTCAGCCGGAGAATCTTTTGTGTTGCTCAAGAGCTTCATTAGTCCCTGAAAGTTTTTAAAACCTCTTTCCCCTGCCTTTGGCACTGTTTTCAAGATCTGCTCAGAAAAGATTGCTTCTAAGGGGTTCTGGCTTTGCATTAATTGGCCGAAGATTTTCTCTGCTGTACGAGGGCCAACCTTATCAAGCAACTTTAGGATTCTATGCCAGGAGATTTCATCATAAGGATTATGAAAAACCTTCAAATGGGCTAGAACATCTTTAATGTGGGCTTCTTCAAAAAAGCGTAAACCAGAACGAACCTCAAAGGGAATGCCCCTTTTAGTTAGCTCCATTTGAATCTCCATGGATTGATAGTGGGAACGATACAAAACCGCCATATCATTTAGGGAGTGCCCTTCTTCTCTTAGCTCCAACATTCTCTGAGCCACAAAAGTAGCTTGCTCAAAAACCGTATTAAACGGCACAACTGTCGGCTTTTGGCCTTCAGATCGCCCAGCCCTTAGAACCTTTTTAAAGCTTTCTTTGGCCAAAGAAATTGAAGCATTGGCCAAGTTGATAATCTGGGGGGTGGAGCGATGGTTCATTTCCAGCTTAAACACCCTGGCATCTTTATACACTTTAGGAAAATTGATGATATTCTTAAAGTGTGCCCCACGGAAAGAGTAGATGCTTTGTGAGTCGTCTCCTACCACCATAATATTACGGTGATGAACAGCCAGGATGTTAATAATTTTTGCTTGCAATAAATTGGTGTCTTGATATTCATCAACCAAGACATGCATAAATTTTCCGGCATACGTTTCCGCTACCTCGGGATTATCGGCTAAAAGCTTCCACCAGTAATAGAGCAGGTCATCAAAGTCCATCATATTATTCTTTTTTTTGCGCGCCTGATAAAGATTAAAAATATGCTCGATAGAATCTGTTAGCTCTTCAAATTGGGCATAATTAAAAGCCATCACATCAACGAGTTTTCTGCCAGTATTAACGACTAAGCCAAAAATCGCCAGCAGCGTATCGGCCTTAGGAAAACGAGTTGCTTTAACGTCAATATTTGTCTCGGCAATACAAGCGCTGACAACTTCTTTTGAATCAGCCCGGTCCAAAATTGTGTAGTTGGAGTTAAAGCCCGCCAGCTTGGCATGCTTTCTGAGCATTCTGTTGCCCAGGCTATGAAAAGTCCCCCCCCAAATTTCCTTAAGATCGCATTTTAAAAGCAGCTCGGCCCGCGACATCATCTCTTTAGCCGCTTTATTGGTAAAGGTAACTAAAAGGATTCTATCCAGTGGCACTCCGGATTCAACCAAGTAGGCAACACGGTAAGTAACCGTACGTGTTTTTCCGGAGCCGGCTCCGGCAATGACCAGCATAGGACCAGGCGCAGCTGTAGCTACGGCCAGCTGTTCGGCAGTTAGCTCTGTAGCATAATCAATGCGGAACTTGTTATCGGTATTAAAATGAGATTTTAGGATGTACTTGTGAGGCATCGTTCCCCCGTTCTTTTAGCATTATAACAAAAATTCAATTTCATATCTAGGCAGCCAAAAGTGATACTAATTATCCGACAGAACAACAAAATAATTTCAATAAAGATAATTTAAGTCGCGTGGTTTGGAGGGGGTTATGAATCAGGTTCGGAGATCCAAGCTAATATCCAACGCCTTAGCGGAATGAGTCAGGGCCCCGACTGAAATATAGTCAACGCCGGTTTTGGCAATCGCTCGCACAGTTTTTAAATTAACCCCACCAGAAGCTTCGGTTTTAATTTTAGTTTGCTTACAAAGCTTAATGGCTTTGCGCAAGGTTTTTAAATTCATGTTATCTAGAAGGATTATGCTAACCCCTATCTTAATAGCTTCTTTGACCTGAATTAAAGTTTTACACTCGATCTCAACTTCCTTTACCTTAGCCTTACCTAAGCCTTTGCCCTTCGCCTTTTTTATCGCCACCTCAACCCCACCGGCTAAAGCAATATGGTTATCTTTGATAAGGACAGCATCCCACAACCCCAAGCGATGATTTGTTCCACCTCCACACTTAACCGCATACTTTTCTAGCGCTCTTAAACCGGGGGCTGTCTTTCTAGTGTCCAAGATCGTGGCTCGTGATTCGTTGTTAGTGGCTCGTAAAACAAATTGGCTTGTTAGCGTAGCTATTCCTGAAAGTCTTTGCAGAAAATTCAGAGCGACTCTTTCTCCCGTTAGTATCCCTCTGGCTGGCCCGGAGATGGTGGCGATAATTTGCCCTTTTTTAACCTTGTCCCCATCTTTGGTTTTAGCGGTAAACTTAATTCTTTTATCAACCTGTTGAAAAACTTCTCGCGCCACAACAAGACCACAAACTACGCCCGCTTCTTTGATTAAAATGTTCCCCTGCACTACCGCACCACTGTCTACTACGCTACAAGTAGTTATGTCCCCCTCCCCCACATCTTCTGCCAACGCCACTGTAACAAGTTTTTTAATTTGGGGTTGTTTTTTTGCTTTTTGCATTTTATTTTTTTATTTTATCGCAGGATTACCCAAACCAAATAGTAGTACACCACCGGTGTGGTAAGGATAAAACTATCCATGCGATCAAGCACGCCACCATGCCCAGGAACCAAAGCGGAGGAATCTTTAAGTCCTGCATCTCGTTTAATTAGCGACTCAACCAAATCACTTAGCTGAGCAAAGCCCCCAATAATGCCCCCCAAAACCAATGAATGGATCAATTCAAAGCCAGCATAATGACCAAAAACACCAGCAGCAATTAGGCAAAAAACAAAGCCTGCCAGAGCCCCTTCAACGCTTTTATTGGGAGAAACCGAGGGCCACAATTTGTGTCGACCAAATTTTTTCCCCACCAAATAAGCAATAGTATCAAAAGCCCAAACTGTAGCCATCAAGAAGAAAATGTAGGCCCCATGATCAGTTAAGGCTCTAATAAATATTAGGTAGCTGAAAAACCAGCCAATGTATATCATGCCCAGCAAGGTCACCGCAATATCAACAATAGCTTCTTTAGGTCGTTGCTTTAAATAAAGAGTGGCAATCATTGTTACTACTGCTGCCCAGGTTAGAATAGCCGAATGCGCCGGCTCCCAGCTTTTCCTTAAGCCATAATAAGCAAAGATAATAAAAAAAGCGGTAAAAAAATTGCCGACCCAATAAGCCGGATGAAAATCTTTGGCCTTCATCATATTATAAAACTCGTTGATCGAAACCATGCCTAGCAGTAAAACCAAAAAGAGAAAAGCCACCCCCCCAAAATAAACACAAGCAATAATTATTGGCACTGTCACCAGGATGGTTAAAAGCCTAAGCAGCATGTTTTATTTGCTCCTCTGTTTGGCCAAACTTTCTGAGCCTTTGTTGATAAGCTTCTATGGCTTCTTTCAATTGTTCCCGTCTAAAGTCCGGCCAAAGAACAGGGGTAACATAAATTTCTGCGTAAGCAATTTGCCAAAGCAGAAAATTGGAAATTCTCATTTCGTTAGCTGTGCGAATTAATAGGTCGGGATCTGGCATTCCTTTGGTGTAAAGATGTTTGCCAATTGTTTCTTCGTCGACATTGTTAATTGTTAATTGTTCCTTGATCATTGATTGCATTGCATCCACCAGCTCCGCCCGACCACCATAATTAGCCATTATGTTTAAAACAACCCCGGCATTGTGCTTGGTTTTCTCGGCGGCTCCTTGCATCTTCTGCTGTAATTCTGCGGAAAACTCTTGGGTGCGGCCCAAAAAATTGATTTTAACCTGGTTGGCCATTAGCTCTTCCAGTTCGCTCTCAATTTTTTCGGCAAAGAGCGACATTAAAAACTCTACTTCTTCTTTTGGTCGCTGCCAATTTTCTGTGGAAAAAGCATAAACAGTTAAGTATTTGATCCCAAACTCAGCACAGGCCCTGAGAATTTCTCTGAGAGCTTCGGTCCCTTCGCGGTGACCGGCAAGCCGCGGCAACCCGCGCTCTTTGGCCCAACGGCCATTGCCATCCATTATCGCGGCAATATGTTGAGGAATGTTTTTAGAGTCCATAACCCGGCTAAACTTCCATGACTTCTTTTTCTTTAGCCGAAAAGAGCTTGTCCGCTTCGCTGCAGTATTTATTGGTCAGATCTTGAACTTTCTTATCGAGGTTTTTTTCGTCGTCCTCGGTAATGGTTTTGTCTTTCTTTTGCCCTTTTAATATCTCAATTGCGTCCCTTCTAATGTTACGAATAGACACTTTGCTGTCTTCTGTTCCTTTTTTTATTATCTTGACCAGTTCTCTTCTTCTTTCTTCTGATGGCTCTGGTAAGCTTAGGCGAATACCGGCTGCTTCCCTCTTTGGATTGATACCCAAGTCTGATTGCATAATTGCTTTTTCAATTTCAGCTGCCGCATTTTTATCAAAAGGAATAACGAATAAACAACGTGGATCAGGCACAGAAACTGAGGCCAGCTGTTTTAAGGAAACCGGAGAACCATAATAGTCGACCATTACATGATCAAGCAAGGCTGGGCTTGCCCGACCAGTTCGAACTGCAGCAAAGCTCATCTTTAGTGCATCCATCGACTTTTGCATTTTGCTTTCGCTTTCTTTTACTACATCTTGCATAAACGGCCCCTCCTTATTTATCCTTTACTAATGTTCCGATCTTCTTGCCTAAAACTGCTTTTTTAACGTTGCCCGACTTGGTCAGATTCAAAACTATTATTGGGATATTATTCTCCATACAAAGAGAAGCAGCGGTAAAGTCCATTACTTTTAAGCGTTTGCGAATTAAAGACATGTAACTGATAGTGTTATATTTTTTGGCGTCTGGGTGCAAGGCAGGATCTTTGTCATAAATGCCCCCTACCTTGGTGGCTTTCAAAACAACGTCAACGTTCAGCTCCGCCGCCCTAAGTGCTGCTGTTGTGTCGGTGGAAAAGTAAGGGTTGCCCGTGCCTGCGGCTAAAATAACCACTCTCCCTTTCTCCATATGACGAATTGCTCGGCGCCTAATAAAAGGCTCGGCAACAGAACGCATTTCTATGGCTGTTTGGACACGAGAAGGAACCTTGATTTTTTCCAGCGCATCTTGAAGGGCCAAAGAGTTAATGACGGTAGCTAACATGCCCATGTAATCGCCAGTCGCTCGATCGATCCCGTTAACCGCCCCAGACACTCCTCGGAAAATATTACCACCACCAACCACAATAGCGATGTCTACCCCAACCTGGCGGACGTTTTTTATTTCTTCGGCAATAACTCCCAAGGTCTTTAGGTCAATCCCGTATTTTCGCTCTCCACCAAAGACTTCTCCTGACAATTTTAACAAGATTCGTTTATATTTCTTAGCCACAAATTTCCCTCCACCCTTTGAAAAAATTATAACATACCCATATCCTTGCCACAACACGCCCGGTATAATATAATTCAGTTAATGATCCTCTATTCATACTTTGAATTAGCGGCTTCTCTTTTTATCCTTTTGTTGGCTTTTCATCTGTTTACCAGTCACCATGAGTGTCGTTCGGCTAGGTTTTTTGTGCGCTTTGCTTTAATTGCTTTTCTGGCTTGTCTTTTCACTTATTCTTTAAGGATCGCCTTTACTCTTGAGTTGGCCAGAAATATTAATCGTATCTCGGCCACCTTAATCGCTTTTGCTTTTGCCGCCTTTACCCATTTTGTTTTGATCTTCACCAAAAAGGAACGCTTCTTAAATAGCCGGTGGGCACTGCCGCTTCTTTATGTTCCCCCGGCAATAATTGGCTGTTTATTTGTGTTTACCAACCTAATGTATTCTCGTTATGAAATCCTCTCTTATGGCATTGTCAGCCAACCCGCACCGCTCTACTTTCTCTTCCTACTACAAACCACTGCCTATAATTTTATTGGCATTTATTTGCTTTTCCTTTACTCTCGTTTGGCTCATCAAAAACTAGAACAACAACAAGCCTTGTTTTTGGCCATTGGCTCGATCGTTCCTGTAGCTCTGGGTATTTTTGCTGATCAAATCTTGCCGTTATTTTTAAATGGCCGATTGATCCCTCCTACTGTAGTGTTTGATTTTGCCTTGTGGAACTTTTTTATTTATCTGGCCATGCGCAAGTGTAGTCTGTTTGCAATTTCCCCCGGGGCAGCGGCCAGAACAATTATCGAAACCATGCCAGACTCTTTAATTGTTACGGATGTTGTTGGTCGGATTATGTTTATCAACGAGGAAGCCAAAAAATACTTTCATGCCACCAAGGAAGAGGTTCGCGGCAAAGAGATTCGCTCGCTTTTTGAGCAAAAAGACAAATATGATCAGCTTTACAAAGAGGTTGTCAACAATAACATGGCTGTTGAGCGTTTCGGGGTCACCTTATGTGATCCGCTGGGAGAATGCCTGCCATCTTTTATAAACGCCAATACTTTCCGCGATGACATCGGCGCCTTACTCGGTATTATTTTTGTGATCAGAGATGTGAGGGGATAAGCCACAACAAAAACAGCCTTATTTAACCGGGCTACCCCATCCAAAGAGGCCAGTAGGCATGTCCTGATAATCTAAACAACCCTCTGGGCTTATCCTCGGCTGGCCAGCCTATCCCAAAAGTTTTGCTAGCGGGGGCCTTCGCACCTTGGAACAAAACAAGGCGGCATACAACCAGAAGGAACTTGGCCAAAATCGCGCGAAAGTTCCCATCTGGTTTTTGATCCGGAAGAAACGTTATCCAGAAGTTTTTGGTTTGTTTTAGATGTATCCAAAGGCCCGATTAATGTAGAAATTTTATCTCTATCAAATCTTCCTGACTTCCGCGTTTGCCTATTAATATTGGCTACTTGCCGTCTAAGTCTAAGCAAAAGAGAACCCCTATTATTTAAAAAATTAAGATTTTCAGTTGAACGCGGAAGTGGTCTACCTGAATAAGCACTTTTTTTGTAAAATAATTTGGAAGATTTTCCCGCTGACACTAAAATATAATTATGGAAAATCGGGATCCCGACGTTTTCCAATTATTATCATATTATAATGTCCGTCGGGACACTTTTTCTGTAAATTCCTTATTTTGGTCAAAACAGAGAAAAGCCCGGGTTTCTCTAGTTTACAATACTATTGACACTTGGTTTACAATAGTTTACAATCTTTCTATGGTCAAAGACACTCCGGCAATAACCAAAGAAATACTTAAGGCTCGGGGGCAAATTACCAGCGACAAACTGGCTGGCTTTGCCCGGATCTCTCGACAAGCGGCGCATAAATATTTGGCCAAGTTGGTTAAGCAAAAAAAACTACTCAAAATTGGCAAAACCAGGAAATCTTATTATCTGCCTTACTCCAGCCAAAAAGCCAAGCGCCTTGCACGGCGATCCAAAACAATCCGTTTGCAGCTTAAAAACAAAAACCTGCAAGAAGATCTAATTTTTGATCGTTTAAGCCTAACAGCTAACCTGGTTAGGCAGTTGCCTGATAATGCCAAAGGCATTTTTCGCTATGCTTTTACAGAAATACTTAACAATGCTATTGAACATTCTAAATCACCCAATATTGCCATTGACATCTATGAGCAGCAAGGTTTTATTTTTTTTAAGATTGTTGACCACGGCATTGGGATCTTTAACAAATTAAAGTCAAAATACCGCTTAAAAGACAACTTTGAAGCGGTTCAAGAACTGCTAAAAGGCAAAATAACCACCGCTCCCAAGGCCCATTCAGGGGAAGGCATTTTCTTTACTTCAAAAATTGCCGATTGCTTTATTGTTGAAGCTGCTAAAATTAAGTTGGTGATAGACAACAAGGCCGCGGACGTGTTTGTTGAAGACATTGCTAACAAAAAAGGCACCGGAGTTACTTTTCAGTTCAATAAAAACTCAAAAAAAGAACTGAAAACATTGTTTGCTGAATATACTAACGAAGACTTCAAATTTTCTAAGACCAAAGTAACAGTAAAGCTCTACCAACATGGGGTAGATTATGTTTCCCGCTCACAAGCCAGACGGCTACTTTATGGCTTAGAAAAGTTTGAAGAAATCCTTCTGGACTTTAAAGGGATCAAAGGCATTGGCCAAAGCTTTGCTGATGAAATTTTTAGGGTCTTTGCCTCTGAGCACCCTAACATTGCTTTAATGCCTAACAATACGGCCGCTTCAGTTGTCTTTATGATCAAAAGAGCTCAGGAAGGTTAAAGATGAGTTGTCCTACGCTTTATCCTAAACGCTACGATGTCATTGTCATCGGTGCCGGGCATGCGGGGATTGAAGCCGCCTTGGCCGCTGCTCGTTTGGGTTGCCAGACCTTGCTCTTAACAATGAACATCGACACCATTGCTTTTATGCCTTGTAATCCGGCCATTGGCGGTCCAGCCAAAAGTCAGCTTGTGCGAGAAGTTGATGCCTTGGGCGGGCAAATGGGAATTACAACAGACTTAACCTTTCTGCAAACGAAAACCTTAAACACCAACAAAGGCCCGGCCGTCCATGCTTTACGTGCGCAATCAGACCGTTTGCAATACCATCAAGTTATGAAACGTCTGTTAGAAGAACAAAAAAATCTTGATTTAAAACAAGGGATGGTCGAAGAAATCTTGACGAATAAAACTCGCAACTCGCAACTCGCAACTATCGGGGTTAGAACAAAGCTAGAAACCATTTATCATGGCAAAACTGTTGTTGTAACAACTGGGACCTTTTTAAAAGGACGAATCCATACTGGCATGGTACACATGGAAAGTGGCCGGGCTGGAGAATTTCCAGCCGTAGGCCTATCTGCCAGTTTAAAAAAGCTAGGCTTGAAACTCGGTCGGCTTAAAACCGGCACCCCAGCCAGGTTAAATAAAAGATCCATAGATTTTTCCAAGATGAGAATTCAACCGGGAGACGAACCGGTCAAACAGTTTTCTTTTACTTGGGAATACAAACAATATGGTTTAAAGGTTCCGGAAAACCCTCAACTAGAACTGCCTCAGGTTCCCTGTCACTTAACCTGGACAAATAATAAGACCCATAGAATTATAAGAAAAAACTTACATCGTTCCCCTCTTTTCTCCGGAAAAATCAAGGGGACGGGCCCAAGGTATTGTCCTTCTATTGAGGACAAGGTTGTTCGCTTTCCCGACAAAGACCGGCAGCAATGTTTTATTGAACCAACCGGCCGGGACACCCTAGAAATGTATGCCCAAGGAATGAATAGTAGTTTACCGGCAGATGTTCAACTGGCGATGTTCCAAACTATGCCCGGCCTGGAAAAAGTGGAAATTATCCGCCCTGGTTATGCGGTTGAGTATGATTATGTGCCGCCTTATCAGCTCACTTATTCATTAGAAACAAAAATAGTTGGCGGTCTGTTTTGTGCCGGACAGATTAACGGCACTTCAGGCTATGAAGAAGCTGCGGCTCAAGGCATTGTTGCTGGTATCAACGCAGTAATGAAGGTCAAAGGGAAAAAGCCAGTTCTGTTTGGCCGGGAAGAGTCTTATATTGGCACCTTAATTGACGACTTAATTACTAAAGATATTGAAGAGCCCTATCGCATGCTAACTTCACGATCAGAATACCGACTGCTGCTTAGGCAGGACAATGCTGACCTGCGTTTAACAGAAAAAGGTCATAAGGTTGGACTAATCTCAAAGAGCAGATATAACTGTTTTCGGAAAAAGAAAGAAGCACTTGAAGATAAAGCCAGGATTTCTCCGGAAGTATCGGAGCAAATCGATATTACCCAAAAATACGCTGGCTACATCGTCAGACAGCTGCAGCAAGTGGAAAGAGCTAAAAGATTAGAATATAAAACCATCCCTAAAAACCTAGATTTTAAGAACCTGCACGGCCTCTCAAAAGAAGCCAGATATAAACTGGAAAAGCTCCGGCCCGCTTCCATTGGCCAGGCCACCAGGATTGCCGGGGTCTCCCCTGCTGACATCTCTGTGCTGCTGGTTCACCTGGAAACATATAGACGCAAAACCGGCTGCGTGATAAAATAAACCTGTTCACAACAAACAGGAGGTATTCAAGTGAAAAAAATAATCGTTTTATTTCTAGTCCTACTATTCTCTGCCAGCCTCGCCTCGGCCGCCTTTACCAACCTTGGCTACATTGACGTACAAAAGGTTTTCAAGGATTATAAAGAAACCAGCAAAGCCCAAAAAGAGTTGAGCAAAGAAGAGGAAGCCTTTAAAAAAGCTTTTGAAGACAGTCAGGATAAACTAAAAAAAGCCGAAAAAGACGGCAAAAGCAAAGCCGAGATTGAAAAGCTAACTAAAGAGCTGGAAAAAGATCTTGAGCCAAAAAGAACAACCCTGATGCAGCTTAACCAGCAATTGACCGGTAAGCTCCAACTGGAAATTCTTGCGGCAGTAAAAAAGGTTGCCAAAAAAGTTGGCGTAGATTTGGTTTTAGACAAACAAGTTGTTATTACCGGCGGCATGGATCTGTCTGATATGACTGTCAACGAACTCAATAAATGAAACTTAAAGAGCTCGCAAAACTTGTTGCTGGCCAGGTTTCCGGAGACCCGAATCTAAAGATTGTCAACGTCTCCCCGGTTGAAGAGGCTAAAGCCGGCAGTCTGGTTTTTGTCTTAGAAAAAAAAACTTTGCCCGCCGCTCTTAAATCAAAAGCCTCCGCAATTGTGCTTTCAACCTCTATAAAAGTGAAAGGCAAAACGGCTCTTCTGGTTGAAAACCCTAGAAAAACCATGGCGATACTCTTAGCCTTGTTTGCTCCCAAGAAAAAAACTCTCAAAGGCATCCACAAAACCGCGATTGTACCAAAGTCTTGTAAGATCGGCCAGGGCATCAACATTGGACCATATGTTGTGTTGGGCGAAAACGTCTCCGTTGGCAAAGGGTCAAGAATTGATTCCCATGTAACTATTTATGACCGGGTCAAGATTGGCAAGCGAGTCATCATCCATTCTGGAGCACGTATTGGGGTTGATGGCTTCGGCTATGTTCAAGAAAATGGTAAGCACATTAAAATCCCCCAAATTGGGACAGTTATTATTGAAGATGACGTAGAAATTTATGCTAACGTTTGTATTTCTCGAGCAACCCTAGGCGCAACAATTATTGGCGCTGGAACAAAAATCGATAACCTAACCCACATAGCTCACAACTGCAAGATTGGCAAAGATTGCGCGGTTGTCAGCCTGGTTGGCTTTGCTGGCTCAGTAACACTAGGGGATCGAGTTTATGTTGCCGGTCAGGTTGGTTTTAGTGGCCATCAAACCATTGGGGAAGATTCAATTATAATGGCCCGCGCTGGCGTAACCAAAAACATCCCTGCTCGAAGCATTGTTTCCGGTTTTCCCGCTCAAGATCACCAAAAGGAATTGAATTACAAAGCTAGTTTGCGACGGATCGCTAAAGGCAAATGAAAATTGCTTTTTTTTCCAACTGTTACCTCCCCTATTTAAGCGGCATCTCTCTTTCGATTAAAAGCTTTCGCGATGAATTAGAAAAACTAGGCCACACAGTTTTTGTGGTTGGGCCAAAATATCCTGGCCATAAAGAGCTTGACCCGCAAATTCTGAGTTTCCCTTCCTTGCCAGCAACCTATCCCGGCTATCGCTTTGTCCTCCCTTTTTCCCAGCAAGTCTACAAGCATTTAAGGGAAGAAAAAATTGATTTAATTCACGTTCACCAGCCCTTTGGGGTGGGCTTAGCTGCCTGGTGGTTCGCCAGAAGACTAAAAATTCCTGTTGTTTATAGTTTTCACACCTTGTTTTCGCGCTATGTTCATAACGCTCCCTTTGTCCCTCAAAAGTTAGCAAAATTTATCGTGGCAAAGTATTTGACCTTTTTTTGTAACCTGGTTGACACTATTGTTGTTCCCTCAGAGATGGTACGGCGCTTGTTGGTTTTAAGAAAAGTCAAAACATCAATTAAGGTCATTCCAACTGGGATCAACATAGAAGAAATTCACACCGCCAAACAACCCGAAACCCGAAACCCGAAACACGAAACACGGAAAAGACACAACCTCCCTAGCACAGCAAAAATTCTTTTGTATACAGGTCGAGTTTCTGCGGAAAAAAATATCCCCTTTTTGCTTAAAGCTTTTAAAACTATTCGCCAGGAAGAAAAAGAGGTCTATTTACTGTTGGTGGGCGGCGGCCCAAAGCTGGCAGAATATAAGCAGCTTGCTAAAGACTTGGACTCTCAAATAATCTTTGTTGGCCAAAAACCTCATTTAGAAGTTTTGCAGTATTGTTTAGGGGCAGACCTCTTTGTTTATGCTTCTGTTACTGAAACCCAGGGATTGGTTTTAAGTGAGGCCAAGGCTTGCGGGCTGCCTGTTGTGGCTGTCTTTGGAGGGGGCATTTCTGATGTGGTGGCCAGCGGAATTGACGGGTACCTAGTGCCTCAAACCCAGGCCAAGTTTGTGGAGCATGTCTTGCGGCTACTTAGAGACGACTCTCTGCGCCAAAAAATTGCCCACAAAGCCAGAGAAGATGCCTTGGAGCGCTTCTCTGCGGCGGTTGTTGCAAAAAAAATGGAAAGTGTCTATAATTCCCTTATTCCAAGAGGAGGCTTGTCCTCCGAAATTTCGATATAGGAGGAAGAAAAAACATGAAAAAGCTTTTTGCTTTGTTTGTATTAGGGTTTATCGCCCTTTCTCTCTGTGGCAACAAACCGGCTCTAGCGGAGGACTCTGTTTTCCCCTCCCCAGCGCTTAATGGCCCCACCGGAATAGTGAGAATCCCTTCTGCCAATGTTATTCCCTATAGGAACTATAATATAGGCATAGATTACGGCTCAGTCGTCACTTCTTCCGGTATTTCCTCTACAGAAACTCGGGTTATGTACAAAATGAACCTGGGCACCTTTCATGGCGTTGAATTAGGAATCGTTGGTGGAACAGACATTGGCACCGCCAACTTGCGAGAAGGCGTTTTTGTTAATATGAAACTCTCTCTTTCAACGGGAGAAGGCCCCAACCCTTTAATGCTGGCAATTGGCGTAGAAAATCTTTTTTCTTACACAGAAACAGATGTTTATATGGTAGCAACAAAGTATATGAGGCAAGGGCCTAAGCTGACTTTTGGTTTTATGGCTGATTTCCCTGGTCAAAAATTTCGTCCTTTGGGAATGGCTGGGATTGAAGCACCAATTGGAGAGACTCTTTTTTGGGGGGCAGACTTGATGGCCGGAGAAAGTCTTTTTCAGCTTAACCTTGGCGCCAAGCTTTATGTTACCCCGCTTTTTGCTGTTAGCGTAACAGGCTTAAATGTTCTGGATGGCACCCAAACCAAGGATACGAGAACTGCCTATATTGGTTTTAGCTGGGCCAACCCACTTTAATGTCTGAAGACTTTGTTCGTCCGGTAATTAATGAGTTAAAAGACTACGTGCCTGGCAAAACCCCTAAGGATCCAGGCGTAATCAAGCTGTCGTCAAATGAGAATCCCTTTGGCCCCTCCCCCAAAGCCTTGGCCGCTATTACCAAAGAAGAAAAAAATCTCCACATCTATCCTGACCAAAAATCAATTTTGTTGCGGGAGGCTTTAGCAAAAACTCTTGGGGTTGCCGATAGCTCTATAATCATCGGTAACGGCTCTGATGAGATTATGCAGCTGGCAGCAGCAACCTTTTTGAGGCCTGGAGAGGAAATAATTATCTCTGAGCACACTTTTAGTGTTTATGAGTTTGTGGCGAGAATCTTTGATGGCAAGCCGGTGTTTGTTCCCTTAAAAAACAACGAACAGGATCTTGAGGCCATGGCTAAGGCTATAACAAGAAAGACCAAGATGATCTTTCTCTGCAGCCCTCATAACCCAACCGGCAGCTACATAACAATGAAACAATTTAACAATTTTTTGGAGCAGGTTCCGGACAATGTTCTAGTCATCATCGACGAAGCTTATGCGGAATATAATAGCGCCAAAGATTTCCCCACTAGTTTGAAATACATTAAAGAGGAGCGCAATGTCTTAGTGTTGCGCACTTTTTCTAAGTTTTACGGTTTGGCAGGGCTCCGTATCGGCTATGGGATTGCCAAGCCAGAATTAACCGGTTATATGTTCCGGGTCAAGCCACCATTTAATGTTAACCGTTTGGCTCAGGTTGGCGCAGTTGCCGCCTTAGAAGATAAGGGGTTTTTAACGAAAACATATCAAGCTAATCTTGAGGGGAAAGAATATCTTTATGCCGAGTTAGACAAGCTGGGCTTGGAACATAAAAAGACCGAAGCCAATTTTATTTTTATTAATCTTAAAAGGTCTGCTGACGAAGCTTTTATTGAATTGATGCGGCAAGGGGTAATTATTCGGCCATTAACTTCTTTTGGTTTTCCAGAGGCGATTAGGGTCACTATTGGGACAAAAGAACAAAATAAGAAGCTTGTGGCAGTTTTGTCTAAAATTATTTAACGGACAACAACGCTGCCTTTTGTTCTTTTAGCAACGCCAGCGGCATCCCCTGCTCGCTTAATAAGGGTTTCCCCGTCTTCTCCTTCTCTGTGTTCTGTTGCTCCAATACTTGCACTTAAGCGCATTTTAACTTCCAACTTATAGCTGCCATCTTTCTCCCTGGCATAGCTTCCGTCAGGTTCTTTAACAATCTCGACTGATTTTAAGGTTGTAGCATGTCTAAATTCATATTTAATTTCTTCTCTTTTTATCATTGCGTCTCGAAGCTGTCTGTTTGCTCTGATGAACTCCTTTTGTTGAGAAAGGAATTGGACAACTTTTCTGCGCAGGCTCAGAGGTGAAAGCAAAGCACGTAAGCCTTGGGCTAATCTATTAAGCTGGCGCTTAACCGTGCGGGCAATGGAGGCATCAATTTCTCCAGGAGTAACCTGAAAAACAAGTTCGTTATCTTTCACTGCACGCAGCAGCCTCTCGCAAGCCTGGCGCACGGCTTCTCTGTCGGTCTCCGGGAAGAGGAGGTAAAATTCATCTCCTCCAAACCTAGCTAAAATATCCAGGTCTCTAATTAGTCCAGCGATAAGTTCAACAGTTGGACCAAGAATATGTTTATCAACAATTGACCAGCCAAAGGCAGAATTGCACGCCTTAAACCAGTCTAGATCAAAAAAGGCAGCAGATAATTTTTTGCCAGATGCCAGACTTTCTTCTATGAGGCCAGGCAAAATTTCTTCTGCCACATAGGCCCCGCTATAAGCAGCAGGAAAATCTTTATCTTTTTGGATCTTTCTCTCCAGTCTTTGACACTCTGTGATTGCTTTGCCCATAATTTTACCAATCCGGGTAAGCACAACTTCCTGTTGAGGAGTAAAAGCATTCCTGCTGCTGCTGGTTACAACTAAGGCCCCTAAGCGCCCTTGCTCTGAATCTTTTTCTCTTCCAACAATTGGCACAGCCAAAACAGAACCTCTTGCCCCCCCTGATAGGGCTACCCCACGAGCTTGAACAGCTTGGAATTCCCCTGTAGAAGTACACCTTATGTTTTGTCCTTGGTCGGCAACAAAAGAGCTAAGAGAGGTTTGTCCGTCTATCTCCGCTGCTATCGCCCTTTCTCTTTCAGGAAGGATTTCCTCGGTAGGAAAATTTTCCCGAACTTTTCTTAACCCGTCCCCCCCTCTGCGTATTGCCAAAATCTTTTCCACGCTGGAGCCGCTAACCCTGAAAAGTTCGGGTAGAAGTTTTAGGACTTCATCGACAACCTTTCTTGAGCTGCGACAGCTCCCAACCACCGCCTCAATTTCTTGAATTATCGAATCCACAGCCCTTCTCCAAAGACGCTCTTTGGCGGTAGCAACAATTTGATGGGTCGAACGAATAAAATGAAAGGTCGGCCGGAGACGACTAAGTTTTTCTGCATCAGAAACTTCTATAATATATATCCTATGCGGTTTCCCGTCCCTTTCCTCGCGGATAGAAACAAACGGCTCGCTCTCAAAACCTCGGCACAGGGGATTGGTTGCTGGATTGGGCTCAACTAAAATCCTCTCCCGAGCCCTCATAATTGTCCCCATCATTTCATTTGTATATTGTTCCGGGGTTCTCCCCCCCTTAAAATGTGACGGGTTGTCTTCCCCGGTTAAAGCCTCGATTTCCCCACCACTAAGTTGGTAGGCTTTATCAGCAATTACCTCTCCCGCATCATCAACGTTGTAAACCTTAACCAGCGTTGCTCCGATGTGTCTGACCATTCCTTCTACAAAAACTCGCTCGATTTCTTCCATGCTCCCCTCTTTTGCCAAGGCTTCGCTCAGTTCGCCCAAAGCGGCTAAGCGTGATTCCGTTTCTTGTCGTGCCAGAATGCTTGCAGTCCCTTTTGCGCTTAAAAATGCGACTTTGGTTTCTAATTGCTCTGCTTTTGCCCAACCTCTAGCTGACTGGCCGCGAGGGATGTGAACAATGCGTGCTCGGCCCTTGGGACCAGCAGGACCAGCAACCTGACCAGAAGGAAAAATTGCGTAAACAATTGGTTCCCTTGTTGTATTTTCTCGGCCTCTTTGAAAAACCAGGGTCTCTTCAAATATCCCCTCCATCATCGCCATAAACATTCTTTGGCCAAAGAAGACGTCGGCAATCTCAACCTGGACAGGCAAAGACACTTCTCTTTGTCTCATCTTCAAGATCAAGCTCCTAACTAGTTCCTCAGTCAAAAAAGGGAGGGTTTGACGAAGATTTCCCTTAGCAGAGTAAAGAAAAATTCCTGCACCCCTAAGTAGGTTTATTTGGCGCAAAAAATCTTTTGGGCCAAGCACAGATCTAAGTGCTGCTTGCCCTGAGCCAAAAGCTACCGTTGTTTCCGGCCTACGTGCCAGAACATGCCTGCGGTCAAATTGTGGAATTGAGCCCATTTCTTTCTCCTTGTCTCTACCTCTCTGTTTCGACTAAATATCGGGAAGATTTCACTTTTGGGCAAAATAGCCGGCGAGGGGTAAAAAAGAAAAAAGCCTCAATCCCGATGTCGCTTTGCTCATCGGGACAAGCAGGCTAGTTCTAGTTTAGATAACAAAAATCGGAAGAACAGGCTCTTCCGATCTTGTTCGATTTTTGGTGAAGGAAGGTATGGCTTCCTATATGTATATCGACACATTCTGGCAAAGACGTGTCAAATCATATAAGAACCTAACCCAAATGGATATCGTTAAATCAATTAAGACCTAACCGAAATCACCTCCCTCCTTGGCAGGGTTCTTTTA
>MEUC01000003.1 GCA_001771545.1 candidate division WOR-1 bacterium RIFOXYB2_FULL_42_35
TACAGAAAGGATGGTGCAGGCTCAAAACAAGCTCTTTAATGGCATCTTCCCCTAACTAGATTTCAGGGACATTCTTGTATTGGAAAATACTTCATCCAGAAAGGGAAAACTACTTATAAATCCTGGGCACTCTCTTCCCAATGCCACAAACCACTTCATAAGAAATAGTATCGTCTAATTGGGCAATTTCATCAGTTGTGATCATTTGACTGTTCTGCTCACCAATTAAAAAGACTTCATCACCAACAGCAACTTTGGAATTGCTGACATCAACCATAATCAAATCCATAGTTACATTGCCAACCACCGGATAACGTTTGCCCCTGATAATCACTTTGCCACGATTGGACAAGCGCCGACTATATCCATCGGCATAGCCAACAGGAATGGTCGCGATAGTCGTTTCAGCCTCAGTTACATGAGTCCCGCCATAAGAAACAGGAGTACCGGCTGGGACTTTTTTAAGATAAGTTACCCGACTTTTGAAAGATAAAGCAGGTTTAAGGCTAACTTTATTACGGCCATTGCCTAGAGGATACAGACCATACATCATCAATCCAACTCGAACAAGATCAAGATGGGTCTCCGGATGATATAAAACCGCTGCAGAGTTGGCAGAATGTTTAAGGGGAATCTTGGGCAGCCGGTCAGCAATTTGTTTAAACAGATTAAACTGCCCCTTAGTAAAATGATCTTGCGGGTCTTCAGCTTTAGCAAAGTGGGTAAACAACCCTTCCAAAGTAAGACTTGGCAGCGAAGAAATTTTAGAGATATAAGCCATTGCTTCCGACGGCATTACCCCCACCCTCCCCATGCCAGTGTCTATTTTGACATGAACCTTGCCGGATTTATTCCTTTTAGCCGCTTCATCAGAAAGCGCCTTGGCCTCTGCATATGAATAAACGGTTTGAGTTAAATCATACTGGATAATCTCATCCATCACCGAAGTGGGTGATTCGGTTAAAATCAAGATCGGCGAGGTAATACCTGCCTCTCGAATTTCCATGGCCTCTTTTAAATTGGCTACCGCTAAATAACTGGCTCCAGCTTCTGCTGCTGCCCTGGCCACTGCCACTGAACCATGGCCATAAGCATTGGCCTTAACCACTGCCATAAACCGACAATTAGCGTCCAACAGCTTCTTAATTGCGGCAATATTATCTTTAATATTATTTAGATTGATTTCGGCGTGCGTGTTCATGTTTTAATTTTTCCACCAGTTCATTAGGAATTCTGTGATCCCCCAACTTAACTTCCCGACCACTCTCAATACCATGATAATCCGATCCCCCGGTTGCCAGTAAACCATGTTTTTGGACCAGATCAAGATAATGTTTAACCTGATAGTCTCGATGTCTAATATAATAGACTTCAATCCCAGCCAAGCCGGCTTCCACAAGGTCAGGAATTAACTGATCGCAATTAGAAACCGCCGGATGGCCAAAAACAGCCAAACCGCCAGCCGCAGAAATTAAATTAATTGCTTCTTTGGGTAAAAGCTTATAGTGCGAAACATAGGCTGGACCATAAAAATCAAGATACTTTTTAAAGGCTTCGCTAAAAGTCTCAACAAAACCTTCGGCGATCAAAACCCGGGCAACATGTGGCCTGCCCGCAACACGATGCCCGGCCAGAGCGAAGACTTTTTGGGGGTCGATTTCAACTCCTAAATCTTTTAGCTTGTCACAAATCTTATAGATACGTTCTTCACGCGCCTTTTGGATTTTTTCTATGGCCGCCAGAAACTCGGGATTATTGACATCGATAAAATAACCTAAAATATGGATTTCTTTATCGCAATCTTCGGTAGTTAATTCAATGCCTGGAATAATTTCAATCCCCAGCTCCTGACCTTTCTTTTGAGCCGCAGCAATTCCGTCAAAAGTATCGTGGTCTGTAATGGCAATGGTCGTTAAACCCGCCTCTTTGGCTAGGCTTACAACATCTTCCGGGCTCTGGGTACCATCGGAACAATTGGTGTGGATATGCAGGTCTGCTGACATTATTGGCCAATTATAGCATAAGAGAGGAAAGCGGAAAATGGGAATTAGGAACTAGAATAAAGAATATAAGTTAAGTAGTCAAACACTTCGGGTGAGATCTCTAGGCCTAAAATCGTCTGGGTAAAAGCCTGCGCAGCCACCGCACTTAAACCCTTAATGTGTTTCTCTTTTCCATATGGGCCCAGCTTCCAGGCAGTAAACTTATAACGCTTATTGATTTCACCAATACGGTTCATCTCCAAATACCTAAACAGTTCGTGGGCCACGACAAACTTGAGCAGATGTTCAGACAGCTCCGGAGATTTCACTTCCTTCAACAAACGATTGTGAAAATCACGATAAACAATTATCTCTTTAGTTTCATCCCGATACTCTGACCGCTTGGCTTTACCATTGTCTTCACCAAAAACCTTTATGCCCATTTTACTGGCAATCTTGCGAGGATCATTACTGCCATACTCAGACTGCAGCCAGCCAGCTACCTCATCACCAATGGTTAAAACCTCTTTAACCAGGTTCATCTTTTGCTCTTCCGGCATTCTGGCAAAGGTTTTATCTTTGGCCAAAACCATAAAGGCTAAAGCTATCCTGTTGCGCTCATTGATGGATTCTTGTTTGATATCCTTTTTTACTCTCTTTTTTCTCGCTGCCATTTTGCCTCTTCACCCCTCTCCCTCTGGGAGAGGGGGCATGTGCTCAAAGGGTCTGGGGTGAGGGTTTCATTTTGTTTCGTCCCCCAAATCATCTGCTGCAACTCTAAATTCACGAACATTTTTTTCAATATGCTGTGCGGTTGTTCCTGTAACCACAGGAGTTAACAATAACCCTTTCGCCCCAGTATCGGCAACTATGGGTACCTCTGAGGGTCGGATATCTTTTTGGGTGGGGATAATAACCGGCACCCCGGCAGCCAAAACAATCGAAATGTAATTTTGCAGATCTCCAACCACCATATCCTTCCCCTGACCATGACTAGGCACAATTGCCGCATCCAAGGCATCTGCCCCGATTTTATCCAGATTAACTAAATCCTCAAAAATAAAATCACTGTGCAAGGTAACTATTCTGCCAATCCCTCTGATCTTTCTTAGATAATCAGGCAGAAGTTTCATCCTAACACTAAAAAAATCAAAACCCAGCTTCTTGATTTCTTTTATCTCTGCTTCACTAGTTTCAGCGTTGTAACCAAAACTAAGGCCGAGGGGAACTTTTATCTGTCGCACCAAGGCTTGTAAGTTTTCCTTTTCTTCAGCAAAACCGGCAAAGCCGGTAATATTAACGTGGAACTGCAAAGCATCTGCCCCTCCCCTGACCGCGGCCTCTGCCAACTCAAGATCATTTTTGGGCAAAGCGATAATTAAAGTCAGCTTGTTATCACTTAATAGTTTATTTATTCTTGTCATTTATTTGACACCCACAATACTTCTGCCGATACAAACCAAGTTCCCTCGCCATCTTTTGGCTCTCACGAAACCCAACACGGAAGTCATTATAATAGAATTCGACACCAATTTCATCCCCGATTTTTTCTCCCATTTCTTTAAGCAGATCATGCTTTTGGTAAGGGCTAATCAAGAGCGTGGTGCTAAAACAGTCAAAGCCTTGCTGCTTGGCTAAGAGGGCTGTTTTAGTTAAACGGATCCGGTAACATTGCTGGCAGTTTTTGGCTTCTGTCGTAACATCATTAGGGTCATAAACGACTTGAAGCTCAACCTGATTAGCATACTCTTTCATCGTCCCGAGTCTTTTCTCATACTCATCTTGCGGTTGGACGTTGGGATTGTAAAAAAAACCTGTAACTGCAAAATTGTTTTCAGACAACCATTTATTGGTGTAAGTAGCGCAGGGACCGCAGCAGGTGTGTAGGAGTATTCTCCTCATAAATCTACCATTGAAGTTAGAAGTTGGGTGTTGGGTTTTGATGCCAGTATTGATTGTAGAAAATAGAAGGCGGAAATTAGATTATCCAACATCAATTATCCATTCCAGATTCTATTCCGGCATCCACACCCAAAACCAAAGTTCCTACTTCAATATTTTCAAATCCTCAAGAACTTTTCTAACAACAGCCTTCTCTTCTTCGTTGGCCTCAATCAATGGCAACCTGAGCCCGCCAACCGGCCAACCAATCATTGCTAAAGCAGCTTTTACCGGAATTGGGTTAGAGGTCACAAAAATTGCTTCAAACAATGGCATCAGCCGATCGTGAATTGCCTGGGCTTCTCTCTTTTTACCAGCTAGAGCTAAAGCAACCATTTGATTAAGTTCTTTGCCAACCAGATGAGAAGCAACAGAAATAACACCTACCCCGCCCCTTTCAATAATTGGCAAAGTTAAATTGTCATCGCCGCTATAAATTAGAAAATCTTTAGGGGTAGCTTTGCGAACAGCAGCAACTTGGTCTAAATTTCCAGAGGCTTCTTTAACGGCCACAATGTTTTTAATTTCTGCCAAACGAGCCATGGTTTCTGTTTCAATATTCTTGGCAGATCTGCCAGGAATGTTATAAACAATAATTGGCAAGCCGGTGTTTTCTGCCACAGCTTTAAAATGCTGATAAAAACCCTCTTGCGGCGGTTTATTATAGTAAGGCGCCACCAGCATAATGCCATCAACTCCAATTTTTTCGGCTTCTTTGGTTGATTTAATTGAGGTGGCCGTTGAATTGGAACCAGTGCCTGCCACAATTTTGCAATTAGTTCCCTTGAGCGCTTTCTTGACAACTCGATAGAGCTCATACTCTTCCTCATGAGTTAAAGTTGGAGATTCGCCAGTTGTCCCATGCAGAACCAAACCATCAGAACCATTATTAGCCAAATGCACTGCCAACTTTTCTGCCATAGCATAATTAACAGAGAGATCCGACTTAAATGGGGTTACCATTGCTGTTAAGACGTTGCCAAAATTAGTCATAAAAAATACCTCCAGAAACATTCTAACACACAGAGATAAGGGAGTTAAGGCCTTTAGGGCCTTAAGAGGATTGATGGCTGTAAGGGGAATTAAGGCCGTGAGGATAGTATGAAAAAAAAGATAGAAAAGATAAAAACAGAAAAAAATAAATTATTATCACCTTTTGTTTTTAACTTACCCCAACGGCCCTTTAACCCTTAAAGCCTTTATTCCCCTAAAAGCCTTAACAGCCCTAACCACCTTAGTTATCAAATATGCTAAAATATAACTACCATGAACCAACAAATCCCTCAAGTCTCCTCAACTTTAAGCTTTCAAGATAAATTGGAATCGACCCTGGTGCGCTGGGGGATTGGCCGCATGGATCACACTGTTGAGCCAGGGATTTATGCCGTTGGCAATCCCAATCAAGATTCCCCAGTCTTAATTTCCGCCAACTACAAACTAAGCTTTGATGCCTTAAGAAAAGAACTAAAAAACATCAACGCTTACATCGTGGTCATTGATACTAAGGGGATTAACGTTTGGTGTGCCGCTGGTAAGGGAACTTTTGGGACTGAAGAAATAGTTAATCGGCTTAAGAAAGTCGGATTAGACCAGATTGTCAGTCATAAAACAATTATCGTACCCCAGCTTGGTGCTCCAGGAGTTGCTGCCCACGAAGTCCAACAACAAACTGGTTTTCGAGTTGTCTATGGACCAGTTCGAGCTTCCGACATCCCTGCATTTTTAAAGGCGGGTCTAAAAGTTAGCAAAGAAATGCGCCAGGTTCGCTTCGCTTTCATTGATCGCCTTCACCTTGTACCGCTAGAACTTACTATAAGCATAAAATATTTATTACTTTTAATTATGACTTTCCTTTTTGTTACTGCTTTTTCTCCCACCGGTTTAAATTGGAACCCAGCTATAAACCTTTTGCTTGCCTATCTGGCAGGAACCGTGCTCGGCCCCCTCCTCTTACCCTGGTTACCAGGTAGAAGCTTTTCTGTCAAAGGAATCTTCACAGCCTTCATCGCGATTAGCATTGCTGCTCATTTTAATATTATCGGCGTCACTAAGCGAGAAATGTCTGCCTGGCTACTAATCATTCCAGCCATCTCATCTTTTTTATTAATGAACTTTACTGGCTCTTCAACATATACTTCTCTTTCCGGGGTACAGAAAGAGATGAAAATCGCCGTACCTTTACAATCAACTGCGCTTGTCTTAGGATCTATCTTATGGATAATAACCAAGTTTATTTAAAAAACGTTGCCACCCTAAAGCTCGATGTCACCAAATGCATCGGCTGCAACCGTTGCATTGAAGTTTGCCCTCATGAAGTTCTTGTCATGGAAGATAAAAAGGCTAAAATTGTTACCCTTGATGCCTGCATGGAGTGTGGAGCCTGTGCTAAAAATTGTCCTACTAAGGCTATTACAGTAAAATCCGGAGTAGGCTGCGCTGCGGGAATTATTAATGGGATATTAAGAGGAACCGAACCGACCTGTGATTGTTCTGACCCTGGCAGCTGCTGCTAGTGTCCGCCATCCTTTTCGAGAACAAATTCTCCAGACTTATAATTTGGATTAATGCTCCCATTATAACAATAAACCCACATACGACCCCGGGTATAACCATTGCCCAAGGCATTGCCATCCCAGTGTGGACAAAAAATATTCCACTGGCCAATACCACCCCGGTTGTAACGCTTCCAATAACCATCAAGTTGGGTGGCAGAAACAATACTTTGCTGAGGAGGAGATTTTGCCAGCAAGGTAAAGGGATTTACAGCCGGCCAGGCAGCTGATTCATCAAGCCCGGCAATAATATTTTCTGTGTATTTGTGATGGACAGCAACTTTGATTTCGGCAATAATACCGTCTTCCGAGGCTTCTATTGCCTGAGGCCTTAGGTTAAGATAAATCGGCATGACCACAGCGGCAAGAACACCCAAAATGGCAATGACAATAATCAATTCAATTAAAGTAAAAGATGCTCTTTTCACTTCAATTCATATTTTACTCATCTAAAAAAACAATAACAAGGGGGAATTGAAAACTAAAGCTATTTTTTTAATCCTGCCTGCCGGTTTACCCGCCGAAGGAGGGCAGGCAGGCCAAACGCTTTCTTCAGCTCCTTAACTCGATCGCGGATTTCAGCTGCCTTTTCAAAGTTTAATTCGGTCGCAACTGTCTGCATTTCTTCTTCTAGTGCCCTAATTATATCTGGCACTTCCTCTTTGGGAATAAAATCTTTAAGCTTCCTGATCTCCTCCAGTTTGCTATCCTTAATACCCTCAGAAATATCATGAATCTCTTTTGTAATCGTTGTTGGTTTGATTTTATATTTCTTGTTATAAGCAATCTGAATAGCTCTACGACGATTAGTCTCTTTTAAGGCCCGCTCCATCGAACCGGTCATATTTTCCGCATAAAGAATAACTTTGCCATTAATATTTCTGGCTGCGCGGCCAACTGTTTGGATTAAAGATGTTTCTGACCTTAAAAAGCCCTCTTTATCTGCATCAAGAATAGCCACCAGAGAAACTTCAGGCAAATCCAAGCCTTCACGCAAAAGATTGATGCCAACCAAAACATCAAATTTACCCAAGCGCAAACCGCGTAAAATTTCTATCCTATCCAAGGTTTTAACGTCGGAGTGTAAGTAACGGACTCTGATACCGGCTTCATTTAAATATTCTGATAAATCTTCAGCCATGCGCTTGGTTAAAGTTGTGACTAAAACTCTTTCATTTTTTGCAACCCGCTCCTTGATTTCTTTTATAAGATCATTAACCTGGCCTTTGGGTTTCTTGACCACAACTTCTGGATCAATTAGACCAGTGGGCCTGATAATCTGCTCCACTTTTTGTTTAGAATGTTTTAGCTCATAGGCAGCAGGTGTAGCCGAAACAAATACCACCTGGTTTAAGCGCTGTTCAAATTCTTTAAATTGCAGCGGCCGGTTATCTAAAGCGCTAGGCAAGCGAAAACCATAATCAACTAAATTAGTTTTACGAGCTTTATCACCCTCATACATGGCATTAAGCTGCGGCACAGTCACGTGCGACTCATCAATAAACAAAAGAAAATCATCAGGAAAATAATCTATTAAAGTGCCGGGCGGTTCCCCTGGCTCGCGCTGGTCAAAATGCCTAGAATAATTCTCAATACCATTGCAATAGCCCATTTCGCGGATCATTTCTAAGTCGTATTTGGTTCTTTGTTCCAAACGTTGTGCTTCTAATAATTTCTTTTGCTTTTTAAGCTCCGGTAAGCGCCAATCAAGCTCTTTTTTAATAGACTCTAAAGCTGGCTGCATTTTATCTTCAAAAGTTACATAGTGCGTGCCGGGGTAAATGCCAATCATTTCCCGGCTGGCTAAAACCCTTCTGGTTACTGCTTCTACTTCAGATATTTTTTCTATTTTGTCGTCACTCAACTCAATACGCAAAAAGTTTTTGTCATAAGCAGGCTGGAGTTCAATAACATCTCCCCTGACTCGGAATTTACCGCGGGAGACTTCCAAATCATTGCGTTCATATTTGGTAGAAACTAGATGGCTAATAATTTCATCACGAATAATTTTCTGGCCAGCTTTTAAGATCAAAACAGCTTTTTTATAATCCTCTGGCCGGCCCAAAGCATAAATGCAAGACACCGAAGCCACAACAATGACATCACGCCGCTCTAAAACAGACATGGTTGCTTCATGGCGCAAGCGGTCGATTTCCTGGTTAATGGACGAGTCTTTTTCTATATATGTGTCGGTGTGGGGAATATAAGCTTCGGGCTGGTAATAGTCATAAAAGCTAACAAAGTAATTAACGGCATTATTAGGGAAAAAACTTCTAAACTCCTGGCAAAGCTGGGCTGCTAAAGTTTTGTTGGGAGAAATCACCAAAGTCGGCCGCTGGACTTGCTCAATCACATTAGCCATGGTAAAGGTTTTGCCAGAGCCGGTTATGCCCAGTAAAGTTTGAAACTTATCGCCAGCTTCCAAACCTTTAACCAGGTTTTTAATGGCTTCAGGTTGATCACCTTGGGGCTTATATTTTGAGACAAGCTTGAACTTGGGCATAACATAAGAATTATAAGTGATTTTTAAAAAATGGGGAACTAAAAAATGTAACTTTCTTCCCTACCATCTATTTCCATAGGTATTACGAATTCTGGCTCAAGAGGAGATAAGCTAACAGCTAGCCCAAAACAAGCTCTTAAACCATCCTCAACTTCTTCCATTGTGCTAAACGCTTCCTGAATAGATCTTTTCAAAAGCTTTTGAACTATACGATCCAACGCAATGCTCAGCTCTGTTATTTCATTATTACGGTCTCCATCTTGATCCCTCTCAGTAACACCAAAATGTTCTAAAACAGATTGGGTAAGGCTTGGGATTGGCTTTCTCAGGATTTGGTTTACTATGTCTTCATTTTTTTGAGCAACAAAAAGTTGTCTTCCTGTAATCATTTCCCAAATCATGATGCCAAGAACAAACATTGTTGATTGCAAATTAGCTCTTTCTCTTTTTATTTTATATGGAGAAAGATAGCGAAGCTTAGCAGCATTAGCAAAAGTTTCATTTCTAGCTACGCAAAGACCAAAATCAAATATCCGTAGCCTATAACCTTGAAACATAACTCCTTGCGGGGATAAATCATCAAAAACTATGTCTTTCTTATCAAACAAAGAAATTACCCTGCAAAGCGATAATGCTGTCAAAATAACTTTATAAATCGGGAATTTAACTCTTCCTCTTGCTGCAGCATAAAGAACCTCTCTCAAGCTCTTCCCAGCAAGAACTTCCATAGCTATATACTCATACTCATTCCATTCACCGGCTCCTCTTAATTCTGGCAAAGCCCTATCACTAGTTAAGGCATAAACTACACTCTCTCTTCTTAATGATTGAGTTCTGAATCCCTCATCTCTTCTTACAACTTTTAAAGCAACAAATGGTGATCTTCCTTTTTTTATTGCCTTAGTATCCATCGCGCGAAAGACAGGAGCACAACCCCCTTCCCCAAGCTTTTTTTTGATGATATATCGCCCTTGGGAACCAAATCTATAATTAGGATCTAAAAATACGCCTACCATGGTAATATATATCGAGAAAAAAGAACATAAATTTCACCCATTCTGAAATTTGATTTTCAAAAAAGAGGTAACTATTCAGAAGGTAGTGGAAGAAAAGAAAGGGTTTTAAGTGATTTAAAAACATTATCACTGGAAGAAGTTCAAGCAGAAAGATACTCTCCTTTTCCAACAGGCATATATAAAATAATGGTTGATGCAGCCACAAGATCTGCGGTTTTCAAGATTTTAGAATTAAGGCCAAGAACTTTAAGCGAACTGATAAACAAATTACTAGAACTCGAACCAAAAGGCTCTATAGTTTGGCAGGATGAAACAAAAACATTATATGTGTTAGGTCTTTGGGAGTCTAGCAACTCAACATTTAAGTTTTTTCCAAAAGCTCCAACAATCCCAACTTACACAAATATAACACCTAAGAAGGGGGGGGACTTTTATAACTCAAGATATGAACCAGCATTATATGGACCAGCATTAGTCATGCTCACGTACAACCCTGATAAAACTAGGAACGGTTCCCATCTTTTTCCATATTTGATCGGGAAAGGTTATACTAATTTTTTCTTTTTTTATACCTTACCTGATACAAAATTACGATAACATTACTTAGGGACTGCTGAAAAATAGAAAACATTTTTTGCTACCGCTGGTCGTTTCAGTTCTTCCGAATCGCTATTTCTGACAAGATTGTCCCACTCGTTCTCGAAGATTTCTTTTAACTTAATTCCCATAATACTATATCGGTAATTTTAATAATAAATTCCTTAATTGGTCATTGGAAATTGGTTATTGGTCATTAACATAGCGCGAGGCGTAGCCGAGCCTATGTTCCTTTTATGAAAACAGGAGACATACTAAGGAGCCCGTATAAACCAGGACAAAAAAGCACAGAGCTTCACCTTAGAAGAATTGAAGTTATCGCACAGCACAAGATTAAGGCTAATTTTAGGGATGGGATCCATCTGGGCATTGAGCTTAACGATGATTTAAGCTGATCTATTTCTTTAACCAACAAGCCGGCCACCAAAGGCGGGATAAAGGTTGAGAAAGATTAGCCATAATATTTAAGGATGCGGCCGCGATCTTCATTGGCTTTATCCCCTTTATAATATATTTCCAGGAAAACTATTTTCTGTTCAGCTTGATGAAAGGCATAAACCACCCTAACCCCACTCCTTGCACCCTTACCCTTTAAAGACTTACAGGCAAACTTTTTTACTTTGACAATTTCACAGCGCGTACGCAGGTTACTGACGCGAAAACTTGTTGGGGGCAAAGCAGAAGGAGAAATGGCCAGATATTTTGTTAATACTCTAAGGTCGTCTTTTAAGCTTCTATACCGCTTTAAGAGCTGCTTAAGATCATGGTTAAATTCAGGCAAACACTCAAAATTCATCGCTATCCTCTGAAGGATAGCTCCTAACTGAATAGGCCGGGGTGCGATAAAAAACAAGCTCGTAATCTATTGTGTCTTTATCTTTGGTTGCCTTCCAGGGAACATCCTCATGGGAATAATTGCTTATTTCCGCGGCAGTTTTATCGGAATGGGCCATTAAAACCTTATCAATTATTTCTTTTTCACTGGCCTTTAGTTGGCTTAAGTCTGCTTTAACAAGCGGGAGATATCTTTTTTGGGGATAATCATAATATTTGTCTTTAATTGTCCTTATTTCACCTTTGTCTTCCATTTGGTCAATAATTTTTATAAATTCAATCGGGGTTGGTCCATAGGTGTTTTTAATGTAGGTTGCGCCAGTTAACTGCTCTTCATAAGTTTCATAATAATTAAAATCAATAAAATAAAGCAATTTATATAGTACAGTTTCCCCTATATTGGGCTTTCCGGCACAGTGCTCCAGCAGATATAACAAGACCTGTTTAAATTTTTCCAGTTTAAGCCGCGGCACGGAAAGGCGCAGGCTTTGTTTTGGCAAATGATCGTCCTCTTTGGGCAAGATAACTTCTGGTTCTGCTGCTAACCCTAAGATGTAATCAGTTGAAACCTTAAAAACTTCAGAGAAAGCCGCAAGTTCCAGGCTGGAAACCCCTCGTTCATTATTCTCTATTTGGGAAATTGAGGTGCGAGAGATATCGAGCCTGCTGGAAATCTCTTCCTGGGATAATCCGGCTTTTTCCCGCAAGGCCTTTAACCGTGCAGCAAGCTCTTTGGGGTTGATTTTATGAGCCATAATTTTTTCCTCCCTTTCAGACAAATGCATTATAGCAGGTGTTTGATATTCTGTCAATATATATATCGATTTTCGAACAAAGAAACTTGCGGGCTTATCACCAAACTCATCCCGTCTACGAGTAAGAATCCCCCCTTCTCTTGGAAAGAGAAGGGTTGGGGAAAAAATAAAAAGCACGGGTAAAATCTGCTTCTATACATATTATCGAAACATCAGACTATAATTTTGCGCCCATTTTATTTACGCACCGTCACATACACCCCAGCAATAACAGCAGTCGCCGTGATGATTTTATACCCCCTCGACTGCGCTCGGGGCAAGCGAGGGACAAGGGACGATTTAAATGGGCCTGGGGGCTAAAAAGCATTTAGTCACCTGACCATGCCCATTAATAAATTCTACAATTTTCATTTGCTTAGGACTAAGCGCGACTTGGTTTTTAAAGCCTTTGCTACCCTGTAGACCTAAGCGCAAAATAGCTTCTTTTATCTCATTAACAGACACAGCAACACCGTCAGTAAAATACTCAAGCCAGCCAGTTAGATCATGGGTTTCTTTATTAACAGCAGCCAGGGCAGCATAATACGCCGGCCGGTCGCGATCATAATAATCATCAACTATTTTCAGAATGGGTGAAATCGGGGGGGATCTGGAGATAGATATGTGGGTAAGTAGGGACAATTATTATGACACCACTATTAAGATTAGAGGGACAAAAGCGGCGGCGTTAAGAATATAATGATTCCAAAACATTTTTTAGTTTATGGCAAATTGTCGCCCAAGGGTCAACCGTAGGTTTTTATGAAATATTTGGGTATACTTTTATTTTTCCACAAAGGCACAAAGACACTAAGAAAGACAAGAAGTCCAACAAGGTTACTCACCGAAGGCGGACTAAAAAAGTGGGGAGACCAAAAATCTTTTTGACTCTCTATAACTGCTTAACCTTTTCTAATCTATTGATGTCATAACCGAGCGAAACAGCTTGGGCCAGGAGTTTTTGGTAGATAGCCTGATCAAGAGTAGGGCTACGGCTTAAAATCCAAAGATAATCTTTACCGCTGCCAACCAGGGCATACTGATAGTTTGGATCAAGTTCTAAGACAATATAATCAGCGGAAACAAGAAAGAAAAAGCTGACTTTGAGGCGACCAGGCTGGTTTTTATTTGGTATCCAGGCTTTTCCTTCGGCAACCTTCTTCTCCCCTGACAAGGTATTTTTATAACCTTGATTCAAGACCTTTATCTCACCATTATCTTTAAGGGAATAAGTGGCAGTAACCCCAACTAAATCTCGTTCAAACCAATTAGGAATACGGGCAATTTCATGCCAGGTACCCAGATATTTTGTCAGTTCAACATTTTTAGCCGGGAGATTATTGGTAAAAGAGTCTTCAAAGAAACAGCCGGAAAGAAAAAGAGGCAATAAAAGAATAAACAATATTTTTTTCATCTCAACACCTCTAATATTGGTTAGTTAACAAAGATTAGATAATCTTATTAAGCACGGCGACAACTTTACCAATAATGTTAACTTTTTTCAGGTCATCTGTTTCCTTAATAGGGAACAAAACATCCTCGTTGTCACTCTTCTTAAGCATTCTAACTGCGTAATGCTCGCCTTGGCTCGAACGGGCAATGACCAGAGAACCATCCTCTGCACTTTTACTTTTTTGACATAATAAAACAGCATCATCGGGCAGTTCTTTGTCGGCCATTTCTTTCATTCTAGTAATAGCCATTTGAACTCTTAATAAAAGTTCATCATTCCTAAAAGGCTTCGTAATATAATCAAAAGCCCCGTTTCTTGATGCCTCCCAGGAAGTTTTAGCTTTATCTAAGGCTGTTACCATAATAACCTCAGTACGTGGCACAGTTTTTCTCATCTTTCTTAAGGTCTCAATACCTGACAGGCCTGGCATTCTAATATCTAAAAGCACCAGATCATAACTATGCTCTCTGATCTTCTTCAAAGCTTCTTCCCCGGAAGCAGCCAGATCAATACTAAATGAATTCTCCAGAACATGCTTAATTGATTTTCTGGCTACTTCCTCATCATCTACCACCAGAATTTTTGCTTTGTCTTTGCCTGGTTTTTTGCCCCCCTTAACTCGGCAGGCAAAGTCAGCATTGATGTTAACCGGGCAGCCAAACCAATCAATATTTTCTTTGGGTAATTTATCCGGGAATTCGGCTGGAATAGAATCGGAAAAAAGAGGGATTTTTCTAAGATACTGGTCATCAACAGAAGCTTTCTTAAGCCCGGTTATTTCATCCAGCGAAACACCGGAAAGCTCTGCAAACTTTAAGAGAATTTTTTTGCCGACATTGCGCTCGCCACGTTCAATTAAGGCAACACTATTGTCCCTTACTCCCAGTTGAGCTGCCAGTTCAGTTTGCGTTAACCCCTTTTCTAGGCGGTATTCTTTTATTTTATTTCTAATGCTTTCGTTTGACATGTTTATTATTAAATCAGACTAAATCCGCTTGACACAGCTATAACAAATGGTATAATTGCTGTTATGACGATATCGGCACATTTGTTTCAGCAGTCATATTCTAGCAAGGGGGCCGATAAAAGGCAATGCTTATTTGTTGCCTGATTAATCGCTTGACCAAAGATTTTGGTGTGGGAATAATTGGAAAATAAGATATGTTGACCAAGCAAAAGGAACTGTTACTGGCTAATAAACTGGCAACTTTTGGGGAGGTGGCAATCAGCATGGTTCATGAATTGCGTCAGCCACTGACCGCCTTAAAGGGAATGACGCAGGCAGTAATGCAAAACCCTGAAGACCTCGAGTGTCTGGCTGATTTTAAGGCGGTTGTTCCCCAAGAATTGGATCGCTTGATCAATTTACTGGAAAGCTTGCTTAAGCTTGGCCAAGTCCCGGAACATAGTTTGGAAACAGTTGACCTCAACCACCTACTGCAACGTATATCTAGATTATTTGCCAGCCGTTGTCTCACCAGACAGATTAAGATTGTAGAGAAATTTAGTAACAGATCTGAAATTCAGGCTGATCCAGATCAATTAAGCCAGGTCTTTATCAATTTAATTGTTAATGCTATTCAAGCCATGCCTAATGGAGGAGGGCTAAAAATTTGCACCGCAAAAAAAGACCGGATGATTGTGGTAACAATAGCCGATACGGGCTCAGGGATCAGGAAAGAAAACGTTAAAAAAATTTTTCAACCATTTTTCTCCGGCAAAAAAAACGGCTTGGGCCTGGGTTTGGCGCTAGTGGAGAAAATAATTAAATATCATCACGGCACTATAACGGTTAAAAGCAAGGTGGGCAAAGGAACAGAATTCACTATCAAATTACCGACAAAACAAGCTTCCGGCGTGTCAAATCATATAAGAACCTAACCCAAATGGATATCGTTAAATCAATTAAGACCTAACCGAAATCACCTCCCTCCTTGGCAGGGTTCTT
>MEUC01000004.1 GCA_001771545.1 candidate division WOR-1 bacterium RIFOXYB2_FULL_42_35
ACTCATAATTTCCCTATATCCCTTACCTGTCATGCATTACAGCACTTTTGCCCCCTCAACGTTGGGACAGTAGTGAGAAATTTATAATAATAGTTTACAAATTCAAACCTTATCTCAGCTCCGCGATGCGCTTTTGCCGAGATTGATGAGCGGGAGGGTGAGGGTGAGGGTGTGATGAAAACAAGACTTTGGTTTTTTGTAAAAAAATATTATAAGGAGATGTTGGCGGCGTTATTTGCCATCGTTTCTATTATAATTGCGTATTTTTATAAGGATCGCCCAATATATTTATGGGGATCGATTTTAATAGTTTTTTTCTCATTGTTGATCTATATATATTTAAAACGCAAGGAGAAAGATTTTTATTTTATTGAATTAATAAATCGAAAAGATAAGGATGAGTGGATAGGACGCGGAGAATTTGATTATGATAGAAATGAACAATGTTTTGCAATAACAAATTCAGCTGAGGGATATATTTTTTCTAAATGTTTAAATTGGAGTAATTATAAGATGGAATTCGAATTTAAAATTGCAAACAGTTGTATGGGAATTATCCTTAGATCAATTAGCCTTTCTAACTATGTTATGCTACAAATTTCTCCAAAAGGAGTAAATCCCCATATTTGTATTATGGGTGGGTGGAAGCGTTGGAATCATAATGATGAAAATATATCCCTTACATTTAGTGAAGAGCTGTCCTTAGATCGATGGTACAAAGGTGTTGTTTTGTGTGATAAAGAAAACATCAAAGTTAGAATCTCTGATGATTTGCATAAAAAGCTGTTCGATCGGGAGTGGCGGATACCAAGAGGTATTATTAGTGTGTACTATGAGAACCTGCCTGGTGAAGTCGATGCGGCCAAAAAGTGGATGAATTATCCTATTAATCTAGAATACGGAACATTCGGCTTTAGAAATTGTGGCAATGAAAAGGCTTTTTTAAAAAATGTTGTTGTTGAAAAAATATAGTTGTAGTCAAGGCAATTAGTCCACGGACTGCTTTTGCCGAGATCGATGAGGGGGAGGATAATGTTGTGACGAAGGGTCCTTTTAATGTTCAACTTATTGTATTTACTTTAACACAGCTTTTTCATCATCAGAACAATCCTGATCTTGAAAATATACTTAGTCAATCAACTTCAAGGATTGAAGAATCTGGTTACGACAATTGGAATGGAGGGACATATTTTTATACATTATATTTGGAGGTGCCTGTTGAACTTTTTGCTTCGATTGAGTCAAATCTAACTAAACATGAAAAGGCTATAGAATCCAAGCTGCAGTTAGCGTTAAGAGAAAACCTTAACCATATTTTGAATGATGTTGTTATTCAGCCAATATTGGCTGAAATATCAAGTCTGAACAAACCAATTAGTAGTTCCAATAAAGACTTGGAACGTATTTGGGGCAAAAACCAAATTTTAAAACTATTTATTAGTCACCAACATCTAGATAAAATCTTTGCTACACAACTAAAATCTTTGCTTGCAAAGTATGGAATAGCTGCGTTTGTAGCTCACCAAGACATTGAACCAACCTTTGAGTGGCAGAAAGAGATTAAACGCGCCCTTAATACGATGGATGTTTTTGTTGCCTTGCTATCACCTAATTTCCGCACTAGTAATTGGACTGATCAAGAAATAGGATATGCTGTGGCAAGAAATGTTCTTATGATTCATGTGAGAGATGGGCAGGATCCATATGGGTTTATAAATGAGACACAGTCTCTTTCCATGGACATATCTAATGTGGATGAATTAGCCGAAAAGATAGTAGATATTATATGTAAAAATCCATACTTTGAAAATAAGATGAAAAAGAAGCTGCTAGATGTGTTAAAAAATCCGTACGGATATAGAATAGTTTGTTCTATATTGAGAATCACTAGCGTCCCATCGTTGAAGGGGTCGAAACGTTGTAATGCTTGATGGGTAAGGGATATCTGGCAATCATGAATGTAGTCGATTTGAAATCAGTTTTTGAGTTCTGGAGTTTATATCTCGTCGAGAGGGTTGGAGGATTTACGTCAAAAATTCAAACGTTGGGACAGTAGTGATTGAGAATATTAAATCAATTGAAAATAAATTGTGATGAATTGGGAATTGTAAAAAGCGCAGCAGAGGATAATTACAAGGTTAGAGATGCCTACACTATAAAGGATTTTATTGCAGAAAATGAAAAGAGACTTAACAATGACAAAATACACCGAATCTGATCTTGAACTGGCAAGAGAAGGGATGATAATTGACATCACCCAAATTCAAAAATAAATACCGCACCAAAACATGCCGGTTGGCCGGATATGATTATTCGTCCAATGGCGCGTATTTTATTACAATTTGTACCCAGGATCGGTTGCCATATTTTGGCAACGTCAAAAACGGAAAAATGATTTTATCGCCCATCGGTAAAATGGCCGACCAAAAACCAACCAATTTGGTTCCCAATCACAAAATTTGGCATCGGTTGTGCGTGGGTTCAAAATTGGCGTTAAAAAATGGGCGACAATAAATAAAATTAAATTTACCTGGCAACCCCGTTATTACGACCATATCATCAGGAATGAAAATTCCCATGATAGAATTAGAAAATATATTGTAGATAACCCATTGAATTGGGAAAGGGACAGGAATAATAAAGAGGATTTTGTTTTTGAATACGCCCAATTATAAATACACCGAATCAGACCTTGAACAGGCAACCATAGAATGGCTGGAAGAACTGGATTATTCGGTCATCGGCGGGCCGGTGATTGCGCCGGCGCCGGATGGAGCAAATCCGGAACGCTCTTCCTATGCCGACGTTGTCCTGGTCGACCGTTTAAAAAACGCGCTCACAAAAATTAATCCCAAAATTCCTTGCGAAGCCCGGGAAGAAGCCCTTAAAAAAATAATTAATCTTCCCCTGTCCAATCCCAACCTGATTGAAGCCAATAGAATCTTCCATAAAATGCTGACCGACGGCATTGATGTGGAATATAAACGTAAAGAAGGCAGTATCGCCGGAGATAAGGTCTATCTTATTGATAAATATAACTTTGCAAACAACGATTGGCTGGCAGTTAACCAATTTACTGTCATTGAAAATAAATGCAACCGCCGGCCGGATATTGTTCTCTTTGTCAACGGCCTGCCCTTGGTGGTAGTCGAATTAAAAAATCCGGCCGATGAAAAAGCCACCATTAAACAGGCCTTTAACCAATTGCAAACCTACAAATTACAAATCCCGTCCTTGTTTGTCTATAACGCTTTTTTAATTGTCAGCGATGGCATAGAGGCTAAAGTCGGCTCCGTAACAGCTAATCAGGAATGGTTCATGCGCTGGAGGACTCTTGACGGTTTTACTTTAGCGCCTAATTCTATCCCTCAACTGGAAGTTTTGGTAAAAGGACTATTTTCTAAATTGCGATTGCTCGAAATAATTACCGACTTTACGGTCTTTGAAGTCGACGGGCAGAAATTAAATAAAAAAATTGCCGGCTACCATCAATACCACGCCACTAAAAAAGCCATTGAAAAAACCTTGCTGGCAACCGATCCAAAAGGGGATAAAAGGGGTGGGGTGGTTTGGCATACTCAAGGTTCAGGTAAAAGCTTAACCATGGTCTTTTATGCCGGGAAACTTATTCAAGCCCTTAATAATCCGACGGTTGTTGTTTTAACAGATAGAAACGATTTGGATGAACAGCTCTTTACGACTTTTAGCAAATGCCATGATCTTTTGCGCCAAACCCCTATACAAGCTAAAGACAGGAAAGATTTAAAAGAATTGTTAAAGGTTGCTTCCGGCGGCGTTATTTTTACCACCATCCAAAAATTCTTCCCGGAAAATAAAGGGGAAAAACATCCGCAATTGTCCGACAGAAGAAATATCGTGGTTATTGCCGACGAGGCGCACCGCAGCCAATATGATTTTATCGACGGCTTTGCCAAACATATGCGCGACGCGCTGCCCAATGCTTCTTTTATCGGTTTTACCGGCACACCGATTGAAAAAACCGATGCTAATACCAGAGCGGTCTTTGGCGAATATATTGATGTTTACGATATTACCCGCGCGGTCGAAGATAAAGCCACGGTGCCAATTTACTACGAAGCCCGTTTGGCTAAGATCAGTTTGCTGGAATCAGAAACGCCCAAGATAGATCCTAAATTTGAAGAAGTGACCGAAGGTGAAGAAGTCGACAAAAAAGAAAAATTAAAGAGCAAATGGGCTAAATTAGAAGCAATGGTTGGCTCCGAAAAGCGCGTAAAACTAATTGCCAAAGATATTGTTGATCATTTTGAGGCCAGATTAGGCGCGATAGACGGAAAAGGGATGATTGTGGCCATGAGCCGCAGAATTGCGGTTGAACTTTATGAGGAAATTATTAAATTACGGCCTAAGTGGCATAATAAAGACGATAAAAAAGGTTTTCTCAAGGTTGTGATGACCGGTTCTGCCGGCGATCCGCTTAATTTCCAACAGCACATTAGAAACAAGCAGGCTCGTGAAGACCTGTCAGCGCGCATGAAAAATCCGGAGGATGAACTAAAACTGGTCATTGTCCGAGATATGTGGTTGACCGGTTTTGATGTTCCCAGCCTTCATACTATGTATCTTGATAAACCGATGAAAGGACATGGCCTAATGCAGGCGATTGCCAGAGTTAACCGCGTTTACAAAGATAAGCAAGGGGGACTTATTGTAGATTACCTTGGCCTCGCTCCTATGCTAAAAGAAGCGTTGGCTTATTACACGGATAGCAACAGCGAAAAACCGACTATCCCGCAAGAAGAAGCAGTTGCCATAATGCTGGAAAAATACGAAATTGTTAAAGCTATGTTCCATGGGTTTGACTATTCCAAATTCTTTTCCAATAAGGCAACCGCCAGAACATCAATTATTACTGCTGCCATGGATTATATTTTAGGCTTGGAAGACGGGCAGAAACGTTATATCCAGGTAGTTGTTGAGTTGTCTCAGGCTTTTTCTTTGTCTGTGCCGCATGAAGAAGCCAAGAAGATTACAGATGAAGTCGCGTTTTTTCAGGCGGTCAAAGCCGGAATTGTCAAAATGGGACGCACAGATGGTGATGGCAAAAAGACCGCGGAAGAATTTGATCTGGCAATAAAGCAGATTGTTTCTAATGCGCTAGTTTCGGATCAGGTTATTGATATTTTTACCGCCGCCAAACTGGAAAAACCGGAAATCGGGATATTATCTGATGAGTTTCTGGCAGAAGTAAAGGGGCTTGAACACAAAAATGTCGCGCTGGAACTATTAAAACGGCTTTTGAGCGATAGCATCAAAGTGATGGCCAGAAAAAATCTGGTTAAATCCAGGTCCTTTGCCAAGATGCTGGAGGAAACCATTCGCAAATACCAAAATCAAACAATTGAAGCGGCGCAAGTTATTATTGAGCTGGTAAAATTAGCGCAAAAAGTCAGGGCAGAGCAGGAAAAAGGCAAAGATTTAGGCTTAAGTAGCGATGAAGCCGCTTTTTATGATGCCCTGGCCGAAAACGAAAGCGCGGTTATTGAATTGGGAGATGAAACCCTAAAGAAAATCGCGCAAGAATTGGTTAATATGCTGCGCAAAAACACGACAGTTGATTGGACTCTCAAAGAAAATGTCCGCGCACAAATCAGGGTTTACGTCAAAAGACTGCTAAAGAAATATAAATATCCACCCGATAAACAAGAAAGTGCTGCAAAAACAGTTTTAGAACAAGCCGAGCTTTTGTGTCGGGATTGGCATGATTAAAACATCGTTTGCAACACTATAATAGTGTGTTAAAATTACTGCAAATGAGAAAAATCGGTATTTTTATAGTCGTATTATTTCTCTTTGTCGCTGCAGTTTCTGCCGACCTTCGTATCACTCAACCTAAAGACAAAACCATTACCCTAAAACAGGTTCTTAACCTTGAAATAAGCGGCAAAAACCTGGGCGAACTTAGCATCAATAACCAATTAGTCGGTTTGGGCTTGAACGATTCTTTTGCCTGCGCGCTCTTTCTTAGGGATGGGAAAAACTATGTCAAAGTATCGGGAAGTAAAGGAGACACCAAGGCTCTACGGATTTTAAAGCTTAAAACTTTCCCGGATATTGAAGAGTTGTATAATGGTAAAAAGTTCTGGGGCAAGAGCATTGTCGTTTCTATGGCCACTCTTGGTTATATCGAAGGTTACCCGGACAGGTATTTTTACCCGACTAATGCCATTGCCAGGGGGGAGTTTGCCTCCTGGTTGGCACGGGTAAAAAAAATGCCTCTGCCGGATTTATCCAAAGACGTTTTCTATGATGTACCTAAAGAGCATTGGCGTGCCAAACATATTAAAGCCGTGCTTGAAGCGGGTTACATGACAGGAATCTCCGCTGATAATTTTGGTCTTGATGATTTTCTCTTGCGTCGTGAAGCGGCAAAGATTGCTGTTTTGGCCGAGGGTTTCCCTTTGCATGAATTTCAACCGGTCTTTGTTGATGTTGCTGCTGATTCACAGTACGCCCAATATATTTATACTGCTTTTGCCAATGGTTTAGTGGAGGGGGTTTCTAGAAAGATTAAAGCCTATGATCCGGATAGGGAGTTAAGAAGGGTTGAGGCAGCCGCGCTGCTGTCGCGCTTTAAGCAGGTAAAGCAGGAGATGGTCAGACTATACAACTTCAATCAGGGTTATAATGAAGAAAATTTTTGCCGAGTCAACATTGCTCCAGGCATTTTGTCTTTTGCGGTTAAACCTAAGGAAATCGAGGTGGGAAAAAAATCAGTCATCAGGTTTAATTTAGAGCTGTCGCCGCGGGGTAATTTTTTCCCTGTTTCCAAGGTGCTGATTGATCTCTCTCCTCTAGGAGGGTTGCCGGATGTTGAGCTGTATGATGATGGTACAAATGGTGATAAAGTAAAGGGTGACTCGATCTATTCTCTTAATGTTTCTCTGACACCAGAAAAGAAAGGCCAGAATATTATTAATGCCACTGTCGTTGATGAATTGGGCTGGGAGAGCCAGGCGACAACTTCCTTGCGGATTGTTAAATAATATGATGAAAACTTCAAACATTCTAGGTAATGAGAACAGAGTAATGAGGAATGCGAATTTATTGTTTCTTATTCGCATTACACTTTACGTATTACTTATCTGCTTTTTGTTCTTCATTGGCACTGCCTCTGCGCTGTTAACTTCCGATGGTATTGACCCTCTTGATATGGAAGGGGGGAGTCGCCCTTTGGCGATGGGGGGTGCTTTTGTTGGTCTAGCTGACGATCTTTATTCCTTGGCCTACAACCCAGGCGGCCTGGCTTGGACCAAGGGGCTGGCCCTTGATCTTCGTGACATTAACAATTACAGCTTAATGCAAAGCTCTCCAACTGGCAACGGAGATGCTGTCGGCTTTATCTTTACCACTAAAAAGCTAACCGGCTTAAGTGTTGGCACTACCGAAGTAAGTTTCGGCACTAATACTTTGTCATTGGTTTACGGCACCAAGTTTTCTCTTTTACCGATTTTAGCCAATTTGTCCTTTGCCAAGCAGACAGGGGTGGGCATTAGCATTAAGACTATTCTGGGCAGCAATTATAGCCAGACAGGCCAATCCGATCTTTCGGCAGTTGGTTGGGATATGGATTTAGGTTTTTTATATAAAGCCAACGAGTGGTCGAGGCTGGGGTTGTCACTACAAAACATTTTGCCACAAAATATGTTGGGCGGAGGGATTGCTAAATGGAGCAATGGGGTAAACGAAGAGATCCCTGCCAACTATAAGTTAGGGTATTCTGCCAAGCTAATTGGCGACGACGATGCCCTAAATTATGATTATACCAAGGGGCTAATTATTTCCGGCCAATTAGGCTCCTCCTCGCTAAGAACAACTTATGGACTTGGGGCTGAACTTGGCTGGTCAAAAAAATTCTTTTTCCGAATAGGTTATGGCAATTCGGCGCTTAATTATGGCTTGGGTTGGCGGCTTGAAGACGGGGGAATCGACTTTGCCTATTACAAAGAAGCTGTTACCAATCAACAACGGGCCGAGTTCTCTTTTGTCTATTTTCCCGGGAAGTGGATCTTGGTCCAAAAACTGGAAGAGATCAAAAAACCGGTGCTTATTTTGGGCGATGCTTTGCAAACTGTTTCTATTGCTGACAATGCCGAAACCTACGATGAAAAAATTGACGTTTCCGGCAAAGTTAAAAGCGAAGTGGAAGTTTATATTAACGGTGCCCGAGCCTATGTTGATGCGGCCAAAACCTTTAAAACCTGGGTCCCTTTAAAGGTTGGGAAAAATCTGATTGTTGTTGAGCTACGGGCGCAAGGAGAGAAGAAAACTTGGGATTACAAGGTTTTGCGTAAGGCTAAAATTGTTGTGGCCGAAGAGGAAAAGATTGATCAGCAAATAAAAGCCGCAGTTATTCCCGAAGTTAAAGCCAGGTTGATTGAAGAGAAAAAAGTTATCGAGCAAACCAAAGAAAAAGTTGAGGTTTTGGTCACCTTAGGAGTTGTTGAAGTAAAGCCAAAAGAAGAATTTGTGCTTGAGGATCGCATCACCAGGGGTGAGCTGGCAACCTGGATTGTTAAAGCCGCAGGTTTTGATCTGCCGGAAGTTAAAAAGGATGTCTACGTGGATGTGCCCAAAGACCACGTCTTGGCACCATACATTAAAGTTGTCAGCAATCTGGAGCTATTGGAGCCTTTCCCTGATGGAACTTTTCGGCCGGAAGCTTTTGTTTCCAAAAAAGAAGGGGAAGAAATTTTTAGAAACTTCGGAATAGAGCAATGAAAATGCCAAAACATAAAAAGAATAACCGGAGAGTTGGGACCAGCCTGGTTCTTGTTGGCTTAACCTTAGCCGTCTTATTGTCTCCGGCCCTAGCTGAAGACAATAATGATGATCAATATTTGACCAAGGGCGATGCGGTTAACTTTGTTTCGGCCACCGGTTTTATGAAAAATAAGATTGGCCAACTGCTTTCCTGGACAGTCGGCTATGATATCTCTAAAGTTAATCGTGTTAGGCTGACCCCAACAGTTAAATATATCAGGGTTACGCCCCGTATGGTTCCGCCAGACGGCAGAACCATCTTTGAGATTTTTGCTGCTGTTGACGATCCTGGTGGGATCGGCAACATCCAAGGAGTCAGAGCTGATTTAAGTTCGGTTGGTCGTTTATCTAATTCTGTTCTGGTAGACAATGGCATGTTTGGTGATGAGACAGCTCAGGATGGGATTTATTCTCTCCAGGCTTCGGTGCCTAGCAGAACAGATCTAGGAGCCAAGGAAGTGGCAATTACCGTTGCCAATAAAAAAGGCTGGTTGGCTTTAGCCAAGGCTAACTTGGATGTGGAGAAGGATCCCACCATCAATAAAATTACCCTTGTTCCAGAAAAAGTCAAAACCGGACAAGAAACGGTAATTACCCTTAGTGTTGATGTGGAAAACCCTGGCCGAGCCAGAGACATCAAGGAGGTTACCGCAGATCTAAGGGCGCTTGGCTATGCAACCTTGTTGTTATTGCAGGATGATGGCAAAACAGAAACTGGCAATAGCCACCAGGCTTTCTCTTTGCAGTTTACTGTTCCCAAGACCCTTGATCCTGGGGAATATAAGGTTAGGGTAGGGGTTTTAAATATTTATGCCGGTTATACGGGTAAGGATATTACCTTAAAGGTTGAACGCTAAATGTTGTCTACATTAACAATTATCAGTATCTTTACGGAAATTTTTGCTTGCGGTTTCCTGGTTACCGGTGCGGTAATCTTTCTAAAAAAGTATTTCTCCGAAAAGAAAATCAAAAGCTTATTTTTTAGTCTTTTCTTCCTCGCTTTATTTTTTAATGTTGCGGCTGGAATCTCTTCACAACTAATGTTTAATCTTGGCAGTGGCTTGTCACGGTTGATTTTGGTTTATAAAAGTATCTCTATCACCACTGTTTTGTCGGCACTTTTCTTGTGGGGTTTTGTTTTGGAGAGATTTAACTTAAAGAAAATAAGATGGAGCTTTGTTTTGCTGCTGTTGCTGGCGGTTTTCTTTATTGTGCGGATTCTTAATTCTTCTGTAAACCTTGTTTATCGAGAAGGGATCATTGAACCAATTGTTGACCTGTCTCTTTATGTGCCGGTTAAACCCTTGTTGGCTTTTGTCTGGATTTTGTTGGCACTTTTTTCTTTTACCACCTCTTTTTCAAACCAGAAGGGGAGTAATGTTCTTGCCCGTTACTTGGGTTCTTCGGCACTTTTTTTCCTCTTGGCCATGTTTTCCACCTTTCTCTATGTTCGTTTTGGGGAAGCTGGATTTTTACTGGCTTCCTGGATACTAATCCTGCTTTTTAGCTTGGCTTGTTTGTTGGCTGAGTTGATTTCCCCTGATTCTGCCGAGGCCGCCTCCCCCTTGACCTTCTTTAGAACCAGGATCCTTTTTAAATTGATGCTGATTTTTGTTTTGTTGATAGTGATCCTTTTTGAAACCACAACCCTGGCGACTATTAACATCAGCAAAACGGCCCTATCAAAGGAGATTGTTAATTCCTACAATAAGCAGGCGGAAAGATTGGTCACAGAGATTAATAAGTTTCCCGATCAGCCGACTTTTGCTGATCTACAGGAAATTATTTCTCCCTCTAATGTGGAGGGCAAAGCAATTGCCTTTGTTATTGATAGTAAGGGGAGTCTTCTGGCTCATCCGGACAAAATTAGAAGCCTTCAGCATGAAGTGCTAGGTAAGGACCAGGCAGTCAAATTCCTCTTGGCTGGTCAAAAAGGAGCCGGTGAGTTTCGAGACGAATTAGGGCGACTGAATGTTGGAGCTTATTTACCGGTGCCCAAGTATAACTGGGGGATAGTGGTTGCAGAGCCGATGGAATCGGCTTATTTTGAAATGCGTAAGGTTGAAACAAGCTCCTTGCTTTTTGTTATTGCCGGAATTATCCTAACAGCTTTAGTGGGGATCTTTTTTGCCCGCTCAATAGAAAAACCGATCAAGGAATTAACTGTAGGGACTGAAGCTGTAGCAAAGGGCCAACTCCATTGGAAGTCTAACATTGATTCCGGGGATGAGATTGGTCGTTTGGCAGGGGCTTTTAATTTAATGACAGATGAGTTGCGGGACAGCCAGGCGCGCCTAGTCTTGTCGGAAAAACTTTCTTCCCTGGGGACCATGGCTGCGGGCATGGCTCACGAAATCAAAAATCCTTTAGTTTCTCTGCGGACCTTCACTCAGTTATTAATCCAAAAGTGGGATGATCAGGAATTTAGGGAAAAGTTCGCCTCGATTATTCCGCAGGAAATTGAGCGGATAAATAGGATTGCCGAAAGCCTGCTTAAGTTTGGCAAGCCCATGAAACCGGAACATAAGGCTGTTGATATCAACGGCTTACTGGATGAGGTTTTAATGCTCTTTGAAAGTGAAACCAAGAAGAATAATGTCAGGGTTACCAAGAAGTTAGCCGAATTGCCCCCACTAGTGGGTGATGCCGGACAATTGCAACAGGCTTTTGTTAATATTATTAAGAATGCGATTGAATCAATGAATGACAAGGGTGGGGAGTTGGTTGTTAAGAGTGACATAGGAGAAGTTGTTCATCTTGGTCAGACCAGCAAAGAAGGGAAGAAGGTTGGCGATGAGATGGTTTGGGGCGAAGGGGACGAAACCGCCAAGCCAGTTCCGGTTATCTTTCTGGAAATTTCTGATAGCGGAGAAGGGATTCCAGAAGATAATATCCGAACCCTCTTCGATCCATTTTTTACTACCAAAATGACAGGGACAGGGATGGGCTTGCCAATTACTCTGCGTATTATTGAAGAGCACAATGGTTCAATTAAGGTCAGAAGTGCGGCGAATAAAGGGACAACTTTTATTATTACCCTGCCATATGGTCAGCAAAAAGAGGATTAAAACCGCTTAGCGTTTAAGCTTTCTCATCAGGGTCATCATTCCGTCTTCCATGATACCGTCAATGTGTTCCAAGAGGTCACTTTGGGCAGTAACAAAAACGTCACCTTCTTCGTTGTGAAAAAGGATGTTGCCGCTAGTTTTATAAACGACACCATTTAGAGTGAGGGTGTTTGTTTTAGGCTCTTTTTTCTCTTTTGATATCATTCTTGGCCTTCCTACTATATATATCGTAATAAATGAGGGAAAACTTGCGTGGGTTGACCGGTTGGGGGTTGCGGGTTGCGAGTTGGGAGGAGAGGAGTTAAAATTCTCATTACCTATTACGCATTCCTCAATTCTTTTCCCACCTGGCAATAACCTTGCTACTACTTATTAGTAGGAGGTGAATTATGGTTAAAAACAGAAAAGTTGTTGTTCAAGGAAGTCAGATTAAAGTGTTAATGCAGGAAGATGATAATGATTTTATCTCTTTGACAGATATGGCCAAGAAATTTGGAGATGACGTTTTAATTTATCATTGGATGCGCAATCGAAATACAGTTGAGTTTCTTGGAATATGGGAACAAATTCACAACCCTGATTTTAAAGGTCTCGAATTCGAGACCTTTAAAAAGCAAGCAGGCTTAAACAATTTTTCTCTGACCCCTAAAAAGTGGGTTAAAGCAACTAACGCTGTTGGCCTTGTTTCAAAGGCCGGCCGGTACGGAGGCGGGACATATGCTCATAAAGATATAGCCTTTGAATTTGGTTCCTGGCTTAGCGCTGAATTTAAACTTTACCTGATCAAAGAATTCCAAAGGTTAAAAGTGGAAGAAAACAAACGATTAGCCCTTGGTTGGGATATAAAGAGAACATTGGCAAGGATAAATTATAAAATTCACACAGATGCTGTCAAAGAACACTTAATTCCCCCTCAAGTTTCAAAACAAGCAACTAACCTAACCTACGCTAATGAAGCTGATGTGTTGAATATGGCTTTGTTTGGGATAATAGCCAAAGAATGGCGAGCCAAGAATGCTGGGAAGGAAGGGAATCTTAGAGATTGTTCAACCGTTGAGCAGTTAGTGGTCCTTTCCAACCTAGAAAGTATGAATGCCGAATTTATCCGGCAGGGATTGCCTCAGGGAGAGAGATTGAAAAAACTAAATGAAATTGCTATCAGTCAAATGAAATCATTGTTGGATAATTATTCAATTAAAAAACTGAAATTAGGCAATGGCTAATATGAGGGGTGGCTTTAAAAGGTTTGCTAATCGTGCAAGTTTTCCCTTCCTTGACACGATATATCATATGTGGTATATAATACATAAATATATATGCTCTAAATGATATATATAAGCATAAGGAGAAAAATATGTCAAAATTAAAGGATCTTAAGCGGAAACAAATATCAGACATGTTAGAAGCAGGTTCTCTGACCCCTATTGCCAAGTTGGGTCAGCGTTTGAGAGATATTAGAGAAGCCTTGGGGCTGACCCAAAAACAGCTAGCCAAAAAATTAGGCACTAGCCAAGCCCAGCTTTCCCGCTTGGAAGAAAATCCCAGCATGACAACCTTAAAAAGCTTAGCTAAAGTGCTCTTAGCCTTGGGGTGTGACTTTTCTGTGGCCATAACCTCTCAACAAAGCCTAGAGAAAATGATCAAGAACCAAGCTGAAAAAAAGGCCGAGCAAATGCTCACAAGAACCTTTGCTAATATGGCCATGGAAAAACAAGCGCCAGAAAAGAAGGCCTATGATTTCCAGCTTAAAAAGCTGATCGCCGAACTGTCTGCAAATCCAAGGCCAGAACTTTGGGAGGAATAATGCCACTTATTGAGAATATTCCCGGGGCAACGCCGCTTGATGACCTCTCTGGGCTCATCCCAACTCACATAACCACTCGCCAACAACTGAACGAGTGGGAAGCTGCTAATATTTTACAGGCAGTTAAAAAGTATCTGACCAGGAGAGAACCTCTAGAAGTCAGCCTAGAATGGTTAAAAGAGGTTCATCGCATTATGTTTGCAGAAACCTGGGAGTGGGCCGGGACTTTCAGGAAAAAACCGCTCAGTATTGGGATTGATTGGCATAATATTCCCGAGCAGATGAAGATATTGGTTGATGATCTTAAGTATTGGCAGGCAGAGGAATCAACTATGAGCGTTTTTAATCAGAGCGTTAGGCTTCATCACTGTCTGGTAAAGATCCATCCATTCGTCAATGGCAACGGTCGTCATTCCCGTTTGGTTGCCGATATCTTTTTATTTGCTAACAAGCAACAATTACCAATCTGGCCTGATAATGAGTTGATTGTGGCAAGCGGGATAAGACAACAATATATTGCCGCGCTTCAATCAGCAGACAAAGGAGACTTTAAACCTTTGGAAAAATTTACTGCCGAGCTGATAAAAAGGTGATTCTATCTTTCAGATTCTATCTTTCAATTGACGAAAGTCTTCTACTCGTGTTAAATTAATATCCAAGGTGTCGAACCTGTCCGCCGGAGGCGGGACGATTATATTATGGTAAGCACAGGCATAAAAGGCTTAGACACTATCATTCATGACCTCCGACTAGGAGATAACGTAGTTTGGCAGGTTGACGATGTTAAAAGTTATCTCCACTTTGTTCAGCCTTACATCAAACACGCCCTAAAGACAGGCCGCAACTTAATCTACATTCGCTTTGCCAAACACCAACTGCTGGTTGATGATCCGAGAGCTAGGACCTACCAAATCGATGCCTCTAAAGGCTTTGAGTCTTTTTCCAAGGAGATCCACGAGGTCATCACTAAAGAGGGACTAGGCGCTTACTATGTTTTTGACTGTTTGTCCGACCTGCTGGCAGCCTGGGCAACAGACTTGATGATTGGCAACTTTTTTATGGTTACCTGTCCTTACCTCTTCAAGCTAGACACCATTGCTTACTTTGCTATCCTGCGGGACCGGCATTCTTTTAAAACAATTGCCAGGATTCGTGAAACCACCCAGTTGTTGCTGGATGTCTATGATTTTAAAGACCAGTATTATGTTCACCCGCTCAAGGTTTGGCAACGCCATTCGCCGACTATGTTTTTGCCGCACGTTGAAGAAAACCAAGCGTTCCTGCCTATTATCAATAGTGCTGACGCCACCAAATTGTTTTCCTATATGTCTAAACGCAGTACGGAGAGCGCTAAGCGTAATCTGGATTATTGGGATCGTCTGTTTATGGAGGCGGAAGAATTGTCGGTCAAAGGGAGTCTTAATGATAGGGCCAAGATGACCGAGCGGCTGGCGAAAATCATGCTGGGCAAAGAAGAACGGATGTTTTCTTTAATTAGAAAGCATTTTGTTTTGAGCGATTTGCTGGAAATTAAATCACGGATGATTGGTACCGGCTTGGTCGGCGGCAAAACCCTGGGTATGCTTTTGGCCCGCAAGATTTTAGCTAAGGACGAGGTTTTTGATTGGAAAAAAATTATGGAACCACACGATTCTTTTTACATTGGGTCTGATGTTTTTTATACCTATATGGTGGAGAATGGTTTGTGGGACGCCTGGCTTGAGCAGAAGACTGCAGCAGGTTACCTGACGAAAGCGGACGAATTGCGAGAAAAAATACAAAACGGTAAATTTCCCCATGAAGTGCGCGAACAATTTCGCCAAATTGTCGATTATTATGGTCAAGCCCCAATAATTATCCGCTCTTCGAGCTTGTTGGAAGATGCCTTTGGCAATGCTTTTGCCGGTAAATATGAAAGTGTCTTTGATGTCAATCAAGGCACGCCAGAAGAGCGCTATCAAAAGTTTGAACTGATTGTTCGTCAGGTCTTTGCCAGTACCATGAATGAGGATGCCCTGAATTATCGCTTGCAGCGGGGTTTGAGCCTGGCGGATGAACAAATGGCACTGCTGGTGCAGCGGGTTTCTGGGACTCAGCGTGACAAATATTTTTTCCCTTTTATGGCCGGAGTCGGCTTGTCATATAATACCTTTGTCTGGCATGAGGATATGAAGCCGGAGGCTGGGATGCTTCGCTTGGTTATGGGCTTAGGCACTCGAGCGGTTAATCGGGTGGAGGGTGATTATCCGCGCATTGTTGCCCTTGATGCCCCGCTTAAAAAACCATATGCGGGAAAGGAAAAAGCCAAACGTTTTTCTCAACATGAGGTTGACGTGTTAAGCATTTCAGAAAACGATTTACAAACCATTGATTTGGAAAAGCTGCTGCGAGATGAACCCAAACTAGATTTAACTCAAATTGGCACCAGGGATACTGAGGCAGAAGTTAAAAAGCGTGAGCTGGGATTGTCGGGTTTATCTTGGGTGATTGATTTTGATAAACTTATTGCGGAGACGGACTTTGCAAAGACGATACAGCGGCTTTTAAGAACTATTGAAAAAGCCTATGACTATCCGGTTGATATCGAGTTTACAGTAAACTTCAACCAACAGGGCCGGTGGCAGTTTAGTCTGGTCCAATGCCGGCCGCTGCAAGCCAGGGGTAATACCAGTCAGATTAAAATTCCTAAAAACATTCCCGTGGCCAAGTCGATTTTTAAATCTCAGGGCAATTTTATGGGGGGCAGTATTTTACAGCCAATTCGGCGAATTATTTTTGTGGAGACAGCAGCTTATCGTGACTTGTTGCTCTCTAAGAAATACGAAGTAGCGCGTTTGATTGGCCGGTTAAATAAATTAATTACCGGTCGTGACGAAATGGCGGTTATGTTAATTGGTCCTGGTCGCTGGGGAAGTCGAGACGCAACGCTGGGGGTGCCGGTAAGCTTTGCGGAGATAAATAATGTGGCCGCTCTGGTTGAAGTTGACGATCCGGAGGGGGGCTTTATGCCCGAGTTATCCTTTGGCTCGCACTTTTTTTTGGATTTGGTTGAGACCAATATTTTTTATGTGGCCTTATTTATAGAAAATGAGGGGGTTGCTCTTAATAGGGAGTGGCTATTAGGCTTGCCGAATCAGCTGGAAACAATCTTGCCGGAGGCCAAAGAATACCGGTCAATAATTAGGGTCTTTGATTTTCAAGACCAGGATTTAAAATTATTGTCTGATATAACCTCGCAAAGAGTAGCCTTTGTCCTGAGCTAATAAACTTTTTCCTGTCCTGTCCAGTTGACAAAAGATACATTATTGTATAAACTACATCACTAGCGTCCCATCGTTGAAGGGGTCGAAACGTTGTAATGCTTGATGGGTAAGGGATATCTGGCAATCATGAATGTAGTCGATTTGAAATCAGTTTTTGAGTTCTGGAGTTTATATCTCGTCGAGAGGGTTGGAGGATTTACGTCAAAAATTCAAACGTTGGGACAGTAGTGAAACTACATAATTGTACGAGCCCAACGAGAGATCTTAAAGTTAAAGTTTTGGCCGATATCGGGGCCGCTTTGTCCTCTTCGCTTGATCTAGAAAAAAGTCTTAATTCCATCCTCGATGTTCTCTCCGATTCTTTAGAGATGAAACGCGGCACAGTTACTTTGGTTGACCCTGTTACCAATGAATTACGTATTGAGGTGGCGCAAGGGTTAACAAAGAAAGAAAAAGAGCGGGGTAAATATAAGATTGGTGAGGGGATAACGGGCAGGGTTGTGGAAACCGGAGAGCCGATGGTTGTCCCTGATATTGAAACGGAACCACTCTTTCTCAATAAAACCAAGGCTAGAAAAGAGCTGGAGCAGAGAAAATTTGCTTTTCTTTGTGTACCGATTAAAGTTGGCAACAAAGCTGTAGGCGCTCTTTCTGTGGACCACTTATTTAAAGGGAGCATTTCTTATGAAGAAGACATTAAGCTCTTAACAATTATTGCGGCTATGGTTGGTCAGGCTGTTAAAATTAATGAATTAGCTGCCAAGGAAAAGCAGGCGGTAGTAGCGGAAAACATTAAACTTAGGCAACAGCTTAAGGGTAAATATAAATTTGGTAATATTATCTATAGTTCTCCGGTCATGGAAACAGTTTTAGAAGGGACTAGGCAGGTTGCTTCAGCCCAAACCACGGTTTTATTGCTGGGCGAATCTGGAACCGGTAAAGAATTGGTTGCCTCGGCAATACATTATAGTAGTCCCAGAGCTGACAAGCCGTTTATTAAGGTTGCTTGTGCGGCTTTACCGGAAAACTTGCTCGAATCAGAACTTTTTGGTTATGAACGAGGGGCTTTTACCGGGGCAGGCGAGAGAAAAATTGGTCGCTTTGAAATGGCTGATGGAGGGACCCTCTTCTTAGACGAAATTGGGGACCTTACTTTGGCTACCCAGGTTAAATTGTTGCGGGTTTTGCAGGAAAAAGAGTTTGAGAGATTGGGGGCAACTAAAACAGTTAAGGTTAATGTGCGGGTAATTTGTGCGACGCATCGTGATTTAGAGCAAATGGTAAAGGACGGCAAGTTTCGACAGGATCTTTTTTACCGCATTAATGTTTTTCCTGTCAATCTCCCTCCTCTACGCAAGAGAAAAGAGGACATTCCTCTTTTAGTGGCCCATTTTACTCATAAATATAACAAACAGAATAATAAAACTATTGATGGGGTTAATCGGGCAGCCCTTGATCTGATGATGGCCTACGAGTGGCCAGGCAATGTTCGCGAACTTGAAAATGTGATTGAGAGGGCAGTGATTGTTTGTCAAAAAGAATTAATTGGACCAAAGGATTTGCCCCCTAACTTGGCGCAAATAGAAGTTTGTGTCCCAACCGGTGGGACAACCTTGCCGGAAATTGTTGAATCAGTGGAGAAACAAAAAATTGCCGAAGCTTTACAGAAACATAAGACCCAGCGTAAGGCTGCGAAGGCTTTGGGGCTTACAGAACGCATGTTGGGTTATAAGATTAAGAAGTACGGGCTTTAGTTCACCGCAGTAGTTTTCTTCCTCCGTCGCAAAATCCCTACATTTCTGTTTAAAAAACTAAGGTATTCCACATTATTGTTGGTTTTAGCTTGGTTTGAGGTGGTAATAAGATTGCTGTTAAAGAATTTAGCAATGTGAGATGTGTAATGCGAATATTCTCATTACGCAATTCCCATTACACATTACTTGTTTTTAAGAAAGGATGGTGATTCTGTCAAATGTTTACCCAAAGGTGTCAAAGCAAAGGGGTTGAGGCAAAGTTAATATATAAAGGAGTAAAGAAGATGAAAAAGTTGTTTAGTTTTTTGGTTGTTTTTAGTATTTTTGCCTCAATTTCTATGGCGTATGCAGGGACCTCTCTGTTTGGTTATACGCCAGGGGGAGTTTTGGGTGGTGGTCTTAGGTTTGATCTCAAACCTGGAGTGGTGCTTGATTTAAGTGCTTCTGGTGGGACAGGTTCCTCCGGCTCAACTTATAATCTTTATGCTGATGTTTTTATTGGTAACTGGGGGGTGGGGCTTTTAGCTAAAAAAGCTGCTGTTGGTGCTGACTTAGCCTATGAAATAAGTTTACAGTATGCAGTGGAACAAGCAATCAATGAACGGATTTCTGTGGGGGTTCTTTTACTTTTAGTCAATTATGACACTACTGCCGGTGCAGACCCTAATCTGACTTTTCTATCAACGATTTCGCCATATTTTGTTTTAGCATTATAGGAGGTGAGTATTATGGCTGACATAATTAGGGGACTTGACACAGTTTGGGTGTTGATGGCAGCGTTTCTGGTCTTTTTTATGCAAGCTGGCTTTGGCATGGTGGAAGCCGGTTTTATCAGGGCTAAAAATGCTTGCAATATCTTGACCAAAAATTTTTTGGATTTTTGCATGGCTTCTTTGGGATTTTTTGTTTTTGGTTATGCCATTATGTTTGGGGCTGGCAATGCTTTTGCCGGGGTAACTGGTTGGTTTTTAGTCGGAGCACAAAGCGGGGCTGATGTACCATTGTATGCCTTCTGGTTATTTCAGGCCGCTTTTTGTGGCGCTGCTGCTACTATTGTTGCCGGTGGTATGGCTGAGAGAATGAAATTTCCTGCTTATTTGATTTATTCGTTTATAATCTCTGCTTTTATTTATCCTGTTGTTGGCCACTGGATTTGGGGTGGTGGTTGGTTGGCTCAATTAGGTTTTTTTGATTTTGCCGGTTCAACTGTAGTTCACTCTTTGGGTGGGTTTGCGGCCTTAATTGGAACAGTAATTTTGGGCCCAAGAATTGGCAAGTATAATTCTGATGGTTCTGCTAATGCAATTGCCGGGCACTCTATTCCATTGGCTTCGCTGGGTGTTTTTATTCTTTGGTTTGGTTGGTTTGGCTTCAATCCTGGCTCAACTCTGTCAGTTGGCAATGGTGATCTAATTGCTCGTGTTGCAATAAATACCAACCTAGCTGCTGCTATTGGCGGGCTTTTTGCGATGATGACTGTGTGGAAAATGTTTGGCAAGCCAGATCTGTCTATGGCAATGAACGGCGCTTTGGCTGGTTTGGTAGCGATCACAGCTCCTTGTGCCTTTGTTGATCCTTGGGCAGCTTTGATTATTGGTGCTGTGGCTGGGATAGTTGTAGTGTTGGGAGTTGTGCTGCTGGATAAATTGCACATCGACGATCCTGTTGGGGCTGTGCCTGTTCATGGGTTGAATGGTATCTGGGGAACCTTGGCTATCGGTCTCTTTGGTCAAAAAGCCCTCGGTTTGGGTTTTGATGGTTTTTTCTTAGGGGGTGGTTTAAACCAGCTGTGGATTCAATTGCTTGGGGTAGTTTCTGTTGTAGCCTTTGTTGTGCTGGCAATGGGGATTGTTTTTAAATTAATTGATGCAACGGTCGGTTTACGTGTCACGCGAGAAGATGAATTGCGTGGTTTAGATATTGGTGAACACGGTATGGAAGCTTATGCCGGGTTTCAAGTTTTTTCTAACCAATAAGGAGGTGCTGTGATGAAATTGATTATAGCTCTAATACAACCAGAGAAACTGCCGGATGTTAAAAAGGCGCTCTACGATGCCAGGGTTTACAAAATGACAGTTACTAATGCCTTGGGTTGTGGGCAACAGAAGGGCTTTGAAGAGACCTATCGTGGGGTGGTGCAAGAAGTTAATCTATTAAAGAAGGTTCGTTTGGAGATTGCTGTCAATGATGATTTTGTTAAGTCAACTGTAGCGGCCATTATTAAGGGTGCTCGTAGTGGCAAGATTGGCGACGGTAAAATATTTATTCAGTCATTGGACGATTGTATTCGTATTCGTACAGGTGAAAAGGGTGGGGAGGCGATCGGTTAGGGTTACAAACTAGCTCTGGTTTTATAATGGGGGTCGGCTATAAGCTTTAGGGCTTAATATCATCATCCGGCCGGCCCCCATTTCTTTTTCCTTTGGAGCTCAGATTTTTCTGCTATCATAAGCCCAATGAAGTAAGGCTTGGCGTTGTTTGCGGTGACAGAAAAATTCACCCTTCTGACAATGTTTTTTGATTTGAGCTATGTGTCTTTTCATGGCTTTCCAGCGTTTGATCTGTCTTTGGTCTTCTTCGGAAATTCTTCTGCCCATATAATAACGGCAGTACCATTGAAACCAACCGCGAGGATCTTCAGGATATATCCAGCCTTTTTGGCGCCAAACAGACAATGGTTGTGAAGCATTAATTTTAAAGAAATTTAGTTCTGGGTCATGAAATTTATGGCAAAGCTTGGCTTTTTTAAACCAGCTTTTGGGAAACTCGTTCTGGCAGTCAGTCATGTATTTCCCACCAAAAACACCAAGCTCTAGCATTTGTTGAGGTGTTAAGTCTGGCTTGAACTCCGGATCGAAACTTTTACCAACAGGTTCGGTCAAATAGTAAACGTATCTCTTTTGCATTAGGTCGTTAGCTAATATTTTTTTGCCTGCCGGCCAGCGCGTCTTTTCCATCTTGTCACCTTGTTGTAAAAAAGCTAGAATCTTATTTATGAAAGTTTACACCGATTATTTATGCCTCACAACTAAAAAAACAAGAGAGATCGTTAATATTACTGCTCAAGTTAGGGAGGCTCTTGAGAAATCAGGGGTTAAAGAGGGGCTGGTTCTGGTTAATGCCATGCACATTACTGCTTCGGTCTTTATTAATGATGAAGAATCCGGTTTGAAAGAAGATTTTTTGAAATGGTTAGAAGAATTGGCCCCGGTTAGGCCAGAATATAAACACCACCAAACTGGGGAAGACAATGCTGATGCACATCTTAAAAGGACCATCATGGGCAGAGAAGTGGTTGTTGCTATTACCAAAGGTGGACTGGACTTTGGCCCCTGGGAACAAATCTTTTATGGTGAGTTTGACGGCCAGCGTAAAAAACTTGTGCTGGTTAAAATTATTGGCGAATAACAAAAACGTAGATTAAAATAGTCTTTTTCCTTGATTCCCTACAAAATTGTTTAAAACCAACCGAAAATCTTGGCAAGATCATTGCTACATCATCAATAACTCTTAATACGAAAGGATGATGATATGAGTATGATTAGTTCTGGAGATACCGCGTGGGTTTTGATTTCTACCGCTCTAGTTGTTTTGATGACTCCTGCTGTTGGTTTTTTCTATGGTGGCATGGTACGTAGAAAGAGCATCCTTTCTACCTTGATGATGTGTTTTGCGGCCTTGTTTTTAATTAGTATCCAATGGGTTTTAATTGGCTATACTTTGGCTTTTGGTCCCAGCCAGGGAGGCTTGATTGGTGGTTTAAGCTGGCTAGGTTTAAATGGGGTGGGTCAGTTGCCCAATCCTGCCTATGCGGCTACGATACCTGCTTTATGCTTTATGATGTTCCAAGCAGCTTTTGCCATTATTACCCCGTCATTAATAGTAGGTGCCATTGTTGAGCGAATAAAATTTGCGGCCTTTTTGATTTTTACGGTTTTGTGGTCAACCCTGGTATATGATCCGGTTGCGCATTGGGTTTGGGGGGTAGGTGGTTGGCTGAGGACAATGGGGGCTTTGGATTTTGCCGGGGGGACAGTGGTTCATATTACGGCTGGTTTTTCAGCTTTGGCTATTGCTCTTGTTCTTGGCAAACGCATTGGTTATGGTAAAGATAATATGGAACCGAGCAATATTCCTTTTGTTTTTTTGGGAGCAATACTGCTGTGGTTTGGTTGGTTTGGTTTTAACGGTGGCTCAGCTTTGGCTGCGAATGGTTTGGCAGTTCAAGCTTTTGTAGTAACCAATACTTCTGGAGCTGCGGCAGCTATTGTCTGGATGATTCTAAGCTGGTTGCATCGCCGGCCCAGTGTGTTGGGCGTGGCAACTGGTGCGGTTGTTGGCTTGGCAGCAATTACTCCTGCCTCTGGTTTTGTTAGTCCAATGTCAGCCATCTTAATTGGTGGGGTTGCAGCGGCTATTTCTTATTACATTATTCTTTTCAGGATGAAACTTAGGATTGATGAGTCCCTTGATGTTTTTGCTTGCCATGGTATGGGGAGTTTTTGGGGTATAATTGCAACCGGGCTTTTTGCCAGTCTGGCGATTAATCCAGCAGGTGCCAATGGTTTTTTTCATGGCAATCCTGGCTTAGTCTTGATCCAATTATTTGCCGCAGTTGTTGTGGCAGCTTTTTCCTTTGTTGTCACTTATGTGTTGGCAACACTGATTGACCTGCTTGTTGGTTTGAGAGTAACAGCTAATGAAGAGTTGGTTGGCTTGGATATTTCCCAGCATGCCGAAACCGTTTAAGAGGAGAAATTAATTATGAAAAAAGTTGAAGCAATTATTCGGCCGGAAAAACTAGAGGAACTACGAGAAGCCTTGGATAAAAAAGGTTTTATTGGTATGACGGTGACAGAAGTAAAAGGCAGGGGTGCGCAAAAAGGGGTTATGCTGGAATGGCGGGTAGGAGAGTATCGTGTGGAATTTTTACCTAAAATCAAGTTAGAGATGGTTGTGGCAGAATCTAAGCTTGATGAATTGGTCAACATCATTGAAGATATTTGTTCTACCGGTAAAATTGGCGATGGAAAGATTTTTATTTCTAATGTTGATGAGGTTATAAGGTTGAGAACTAAGGAGCGGGGTGGGGCGGCAATATAACGTAGGGGTGCTCCGGTTGCAGGCCGGAGAGTCTTCTTTTTGTCTCCTCATGGTCACTTTTGACCCAAAATACTGTGTCAACCCAAGATAGAAATGTTACATTCCTACCAAAGTAGAAATGTTACATTTATGGGGGGGTAGGTTCAATTTTTCCTTTTGTGCAC
>MEUC01000005.1 GCA_001771545.1 candidate division WOR-1 bacterium RIFOXYB2_FULL_42_35
CATTTTACAAGCGTTTGCGGAGGATCGCTATGTTGATGAAAATACCCAATCGTGGGAACAGCTTGAATTACAAGGAATATCACTGGGACAGTAGTGCTATCGCCATAATAATTACTTTATTAAAATCCCTTCTTCCCTTCTTCTATGTCATCTATTCTTCTAAGAAATTTCACTTTAAATAAGGTATAATTACTTCTGGGCAGGCTGGATGATCGTGCTTCGATTTTATCGAAGTGAGGAAAGTCCGGACTCCGCAGAGCGGCGTGCCTCATAACGTGAGGTCAGGATAAACCCGCCTCCGGCGGGTAAACCTGAAGGAAAGTGGCACAGAAAATATACAGCCGAACTAAACCCTAAAGGTTTGGTGGCGAAGGTGAAAACGGGAGGTAAGAGCTCCCGACGGTTTGACCGGTGACGGTCACGTGCTAAACCCCACGCGGAGCAAGACCAAAGAGAGCTAGAGTTGCTCGCTCGTTATAAAGCTCGAGTAGGTCGCATTGAGGTAGTCAGCAATGGCTATCCCAGATAGATGATCATCGTAAACAGAATCCGGCTTACCGGTCTGCCCAATTCTACTCCAACATCTCGTACAAGCGTTTAAGCGCATCAGTTTGCGACAAATGCTTTAGGTCGGTTCTTTCCAACATTAACTGGCTCAAGAAATTATGCATTAATTGCGGGTCGCGGATCACAAAATTATTAAAGTCTTTTAGTAACGCCAGCCGCAAAGCCGACAGTTCTTCCCAGTTATCCTTAAGTACCTGATAATGATGGGCAAACTTTTGGATCATCACCACATATTGATAAGTATCAAACTGTAAGCCCAGGATTTTTTCCATATTTAGCTTAACTTCTCCCCCTCGCCTATAAGCCACCCCTTCTTTAATCAACAGCCTAATTTCAGCTTCACTCAACTGTTTATTCCTCATAACTTTATCTGCAACAATTACATCAGGAGGCAAGGCTGCCACTTCAACAGAAGTTAAAGACAAACCATGATAAACCCTATAATTAGCCCTTTCTTTAGTCTGCAGCAAATCCTCCCGTGAAGGGTCTTTAACAAATTCATAACAGGTACGATAAAGGTCAAAATTCTGGCTATACTTGGCGCATTGCTCCAACTCGTCATGCGGCGCAGCCAAAACCTTGATCAGATCGTTAATTAACTGTCTTTCCTCCATGATCAAATCGCCTGACGAATGGATCAATTCGGGGAAAGGAGTCTTTTTATCTTTAGAAGTCTGCAGGGCATACTTGCCAAAGGGATGACTCCCCCATTTTACTTCGACAACCTCACCGGAGGCATTCTTGACTGCATCATAATAAGTATACTTGTGCTTGTCTTCTGGACTATTCAAATCCAGCTGAATAACCTGAGGCACAGTTACCCAGTCATTTTTATCGTTCTCAAACAACCATTGGCCAGCCTCTTTTTTTAATAGCCCCCCCATAGCCATCACGGTTTGATCGCGATAGATATTGGAAACATAATGGTCGGTCTTTTTTAAAATATAAAAAGTTCCCGGCGTTGTTGGATAGGCCAGATGCTCTTCAAAAACTGGCAGGCCGTCATCTGTACGATCCTGCACGAGATACATGTTGGCCTGCGGCCCTCCCCTCACCCTTAACTTGGCAAATGGTTTACTTTTAAGATAAATCAACCACAAGCCGGAAGAAGGATAAACCACCACATCAACTTCTGCCGTTTGAGCAAAACGCTGTTCCAATTGATCCAAGTCATCCTGAAAGTTAACTAAGTGCGCAAAATAGGGAATTTTCTCAACGTCAGCTGCCGGCAATTTTTTATCATAGCCGTAAACGGTTATCCTGGTACCAATCGGTAAAAGATCATATAAAAACTGGCTATTCCGCGGTGAAGTATGCAAGCAACCATGACTTTTATAAAGGTCCCCCAGAATATCATCGAGCAGCAAACCAAAATTATAATTATTAAGGGCTGACACGGTTTGCAGATGAAGCTCAGACGACCCAGAGCTGATAGCTTGACGAATCTTATCCAGCATAATCTTTTTTTCCCGCTCCGCAAAAACTGCCTTGCCCTTGTCCGGCTTAAAAAATCCGCTAAAGGTTAAGTCCCCAACGTTTTTGGCCTGCTCAGGCACCAGTGCGAACTTAAACTCCAACCGATCATTGAGCCATTGCTCCAAGATATTCTGCCGATTCGGCAAAGAGAAGACTCCCATCTGATCAAAATCGGTGCGGAGATTCTGACGTAATTCCCGCCAAAAAGCCCAGTCTTTTTTCAGTTTTTCATACCAATAAGCGTATTTATTAATTAATTGACTGTTTTGCCGGAGATAATGATTAAGACCCAAAGCCTGATAACGTTTTACTGTATCACGAGGCAAACGATTCTCCTGATACTCCTCAAAAGCTTTCAGCACGCGCTGATCAATAAGTTGATAATCGTTTTTAGTTGGATCTAAATTATTGTAAAGTTTGTAGTAAGCCGCCATCTGTGGAGAAAGTTGTTTAGGAACAATTTTACCTTTAGACGCTACAAAATCATTCAGCTCTCTATAGAAAACAAAGTTTTTATTTTGGCCAACACAATCATTCAAGTCATCAGAACCAGATAAGGTCAAGAGATGAACCAGGTCTTTAACCAGCATAGTTTGCTCATAGAGCAGTTCCCCTGCCGCATAAGCCATCTCCGGATAATGGTTTTTGCCGTCTTTTGTCCATAACAGAACATACTTACCAAAATCATGGCCAGCGTAGCGGGCAGAAACAAGCCGGCCTTGTTTATCAACAGAAATATCATAATAATTATATTGCTGCTGCTCAGTCGGCGACTGCAAATCCTTAACAAGATGAGCCGGTAATTGATACCAATGTTGGTTTTCTTGATAGACCCATTGATTGTTATTTTTAACCAACCAGGCTCCAAAAGGGACAATAGTATTTTTATAATAAGCACTACTAATGTAATGGTCAGTAGCTCTCAGAATAGAATAATTACCGGCATCCGTTGGCGTGGTTAACATAAAATCCCAGCTAATTGGCTGGTTTTTCTTTACTCCAAAAGCAACCAAAAACGGCTGGTCTGGTCCTGCTAAGGCTTTAACCTGGGCATAGGGCTGGTTATTAACTAAAATCAGTAATTTGTCCAGAGATGGATAAGCGATTAAACTAGTAGAATTATTTCTGAAATATTGGGCTAAACCTTTAACTTCAGGCTGATTATTAATCAGACCAGCCAAATAAGGGATTCTGCTGAAATCATAAGTTGGGTCTTTTTTGTCCAGTTTATAATTCATCACTCTAAATGGTGCACCCTTAGGGACAACCTGACTCAAAAGATAAATATCAGCTGGGGTTAAGTGTAAACAACCATGGCTGTCATAAGGAAAACCCAAATAATCATTAAAATAGATTGCCAAGTTGGTTTTATTAATAGTCTCAATACTTTGGTAGGTTTGAGCAAAGGCCAGTGAGGCTAAACCAAAAAGAACTAACACTGCTAGACAAAGTTTTGTTCTCATGGCATAATTCTAACTCAAAGGCTGACAGTTTGTAAGCCCAGGAGTTTTAAATTAACATTAGGAGGTATTGAGATGAAAAAAGCAGTTTGTCTGGCAGTTACAGTTCTATCATTAGCAATCAGTATTGGGGTGGTTTGCTCCAATCCGGTTGAGGCCCAAAACAAGCTAATCAGAAAAACAATTACCAAGGTGATCCAACCGGAAATATCCTCTGTGTCCGCCCCAACGGTAACCACCGTTGAAGCCAACCCAACCCTATCGCCCGCACCGCCACCACCACCAAATTATGATGTTACCCCTGTTACCGAAGATAAGGGTTTACTCGGTTGGGGACAAAACATTGACCTAGGCGGCTTCATTCAAGCCGGCAATGGTGTTTTGGGTTTTAGGGCTAACTGGCTTTTTGCTGACCCATGGCAACTCGGTTCTAAGATCGGCTTGTCAGAAGATGCAGTTGAATACAAAGTTGGCACTGGATTAGCTTTTGGTTCAGACCTTAACAATAATGCCATCAATACTATTCCCCTTTTCGCTGATGCAGTTGTTCATCTAAAAGAAGGCTCACTTTTTGGCCAGGATCCTTATGTTGGCGCCGGTCTAAATTACAACTTATATGGAACTGACTCAAACTTTGGCACTTGGGGCGGCCAATTTTATGGGGGAGTGCTAGTTGATTTTGGCTTTGCTTCCGGTAAAACAGGCTTAGAAATAGGTTATAGCGCTTTAAGAGTTGGAGATATCCGCTCAGCTAAAGGAATTTCTTTCTCGGTTAGGCAACCGTTAAGACTCTAAAATTTACGATTAACTTAAAAAAATAGGGCAAGGGATTTTTCCCTTGCCCTTAATTTATAGGCTAAAATCGATCATAACAATCTCCTTCTTTACAGTAATAAGTTGCGAACATATTCGGCAATCGCTGGTGAAGCAGTTAACCCGGGAGATTCAATGCCAATTAAATTAATAAAACCTGGCAATCCTTGTTCTTTTTCATCCTGAATCACAAAATCCCTAACACCCTCTCCCTGCCCCTGCAATTTCGGTCTTATCCCTGAAGTATCAACTCTTAAATCTTCTAATTCAACAAACGGGAGAATTTTTTTGGCCGATTCATAGAATGCTGTGGCTTTATTAGGATCAACGTCATAATTCAAATCCCTACTGTTGATATAAGTGGCATCTGGTCCCAAACGCAGCTCTCCTTGCAGATTTAAGGTAGCATGAACACCCAGCCCGGCACCCTTAACTTCTGGCACCGGATAAACCAAGTGTTTGATTGATTTGCTTTTACCATGCCCCACACTGAAATAATCCCCTTTACAATACTTTAAATCATAACCCAGCTTCTCAACCTCAAGGCCAACATAACTGGCCAAGGTATCAGATTCTAAGCCGGCAGAATTAATTACTACCTCTGAAAAAAACGAGAACTCATCACCGTTATTGCCAACCATTACCTCATAGCCAAAAGCGATTTTTTGTACCCCCACAACCTCACAAGAATAGGAAATCTCCGCCCCCTTGGCTTTTGCCTCTATCTCAAAGTGCTTCATCAAAGCATGGGAATCAATAATGCCTGTTGAAGTAGAATAAATAGCCGCCAGACCAGCAACGTTAGGTTCAAGTTTTTTCACTTCCGCAGCAGAAATTATTTTCAAATCGCGTACGCCATTTTTCTTAGCCTTAGCTAAAATTGCTTCCAGACAAATAACTTCTGTTTGGTTGGTGGCCACAATTAACTTGCCCAATTTTTGACAAGGAATATTATACTGCTGGCAAAGGTCATAAAGCAGCTGATTACCTTCAACACAAAGCTTAGCCTTGAGCGAACCTGGCGGATAATAAATCCCAGCATGAATAACTTCACTATTACGACTGCTGGTTTCTTGCCCAAAAGCAGAGTGTTTTTCGAGAACGAAAACAGATTTTCTATCATCGGACAATGTTGCAGCGAGACTCAAACCAACAACCCCTGCCCCAATAATAGTTATATCAACTTTGTCCATTAGAAGAAATGTTTGACAAGCCCTAAAATACCCTGACTCCATGGCACCCGATGAGATATTCCGGATTTATTCTGAAAAGTATGAAGATTTTCCAAGTACCATTTATAATTACGAGTCAAAGCATCCTTATTGGAAAACTTTGGTTTAAAGCCCAAAATCTTTTCCGCCTTGTCTGTGCCAACAAAAGAATCAGTCGCTGCCGTTTCATAAACCCATTGGTAAAGTGGGGACAATTTAAAAAACTCTAAAACTTTCAAAGCCACAATAACTGGCCAAGCAGGAAAACCGATGATCTTTTTACCAAAACCAGCTGCAGTTAAGACCGCTTGAAAATCTTCCTTCATAGTCGTAAAGTCATGCGCACCAACATTAAAAGTGTCGTTAACAATCTTTTTATCCTTAGTCATACACAAATAGATAGCTTCACACAAATCCTCAACATCCAACAATTGGTAACGATTATTACCGCTGCCAATCATAGGAAAATTCTTGCCATCTTTGGCCCAGTCATAAAGCATGGCAAAAACACCCAAGCGTTCCGGCCCTATAAATGATTTTGGCCTGATAATCGGCACGCATAACCCCTTGGCTCGATATTCAAGACAAGCATCTTCAGCTAAGATTTTAGCTTCGCCATAATAACCGACTCCGATCTTTTTATCATCCTCAAAGATCGGGTGATGGTCTGGCACGCCATAGACAGCAGTTGAGGAAATATGTACAAAACGATCAACTTTATGCTCAAAAGCTGCTTTAACTAAAACTTGCGTCCCTTTTACTTCTGTTGACATTATTTCTTCTTTTTCATACAGAGGTAAAGCTGCTGCCGTATGAATAACAATCTGCACTCCTTGCATGGCAGCATTAACAGCATTTTCGTCTCTAATATCACCAACAATGATTTTGACCTTATCCCTTTCCGGATAATCAAACTCTGCTAGATCTAAGGAAACAATATCCTTAATTCCTTTATTGAACAGATATCGGATCATATTAATCCCCAGAAATCCAGAACCGCCAGTAACTAATACTTTCATCATAGGATCCTCCTTTTTACAAACAAGCCAAATTTTTTTCCAGATAGTTGCGAACATAATCGGAAACAGAAGTTTCCAGTGAGTTGAAGCGAACCGGCAAGCCAGTTTTTTTAAGCTTGCTTAAATCTGCCTGTGTAAAATATTGGTATTTATCCTTAACAATTCCTGGCATCTCAATATAGTCAATTTTTACTTCCAAGCCTAAGGCTGAAAAAATAGCTTTACCCAAATCATTCCAGGTTCTGGCCTGCCCGGTACCAATATTATATATTCCTTTTACTTGAGGATTTTTATAGAATTCGAACATTAAGTCAACTACATCCTTAATATAGACAAAGTCGCGCTTCTGTTCCCCATCTTTATACTCCGGTTTGTAAGATTTAAAAAGTCTAATCTTCTTATCCTTCTTAATCTGCTGATAAGCCTTAACCACTAGACTGCGCATATCGCCTTTGTGGTACTCGTTAGGCCCATAAACATTGAAATATTTCCAACCCACAACTTTATCAACTAATTTATTATTGATCAGCCAAAAATCAAAGTTTTGTTTTGATTGACCATAGAGGTTGAGCGGTTTTAAAGTTAGGCTCTTGGCATCATCATCCGAATATCCCTGGTTTCCATCACCGTAAGTGGCAGCTGAGCTAGCGTAGAAAAAAGGAATCTCATCTTTTAGCGCCCACTCAGCGAGAGACTTGGAATATCCATAATTATTTTGGCGCAGATATTCTTCGTTCAGCTCAGTAGTTGAAGAACAAGCCCCGATGTGAAAAACGGCTTTAACATTTCCAGGCAGCTTCCCTGCCCTAACATCATTGATAAATTCGTCTTTATCAAGACAATCAACATATTGCTTATTAGCTAGATTTTTTTTCTTGAGGTCGGAATTAAATTCATCAACAATGAGAATTTGGGTCTCCCCCCCGGAATTAAGTTTACCTAGAAAGCAGCTGCCAATAAAACCGGCTCCACCGGTTAAGACAATTAAATCTTTTTCAGACACTTAAGATCTTCCCCTTCCCAGTCCATTTTTAAGCGTTTTCTCTTTTTGGTCAAACTCTTGCCAAAAACATACCCGGTTAAGAGTGGCAGAGAAACACTCGGTTCAACCCAAGCCATGGCATATTTAGCCTCTTTCTTAAGTTTTCCCCAGGAGCGCGATTCACCCAAAGTTGAACCCGAAAGCCCACCATCTTGAGTAACTGCAGTTGTAACCTGAATGGCATAATCATGACCACGATCCAAACCAAAAATATAGCCCATCACAATTGAATCGTTGATATAATTCTTAGGCACACCACCAGCAACGTAGATCGCTCCGGTTTTAGGGGATTTAACAACAATTTGCACCAATTCAATATTATCCTGAATTGAATCAATGGCAATTCCTTGGCGGCCTTCTCTCTTGGCACGAACACGGTGTTCTGTTAAGCCAATGCCAATTGAAGAGTCATTCAAGGCTGGACAAAAAACCGGCACCCCATGCTGACGACACTGCCATAAAATTGACTCTTCATCATCAATCGCATCAGCCAAGTGTTCCAAATAGGCTCGGCTGGAATAATTACCAGGTTTCATCTTATCAGCAACTTGCCCGCAAAATAAGTCGGCTTGAAAAACTTTTTCTTCATCAATATACGTATCGTAGATGCGGTCGATCTTTAAATCCCTTAAAGTTGGGTCATCTGCATCAATACTGCCAAGATAATGGCCGTGTCCAAGAGCAGCGTAGACATCTTGATAAATAATTGCTCCGGTTGAAACAACCACGTCAACTGCTTTGTTAACTATTAAATCACGGATAACTCTTCTTAAACCTGCAGCAATTAATGGTCCAGCTAGACCAAGCAAAACTGTAGGACGCTTTTTATCCTGATACATATTTTTGAGCACCTGGGCACACTGGCCAATATTTCTAGCTTGGATCGACATGTCTGCCATAGCAGAAACAAGGTCGGCAACCGTGGTTTTTGAGTCTACCTTAATGTGTTTAACTCTATTCTTAAGAATGCGTCTCTTTTTGGCTTTGTCTATCATAATAGAGACTATTTTAGCATAAAACTCACCCCCCATCTACGTAAAGGTCCCTCCCCCCCCCCTCACTTTGTAGAGGTAGGAGGGGTCCTTTTACGCAAAGACGGAGGGTGAGTTGATCTGACATTTTAAAGGCTCTATAATGTGCTTATGCAATCAATTCTAGTTGTCGGCATTATAATCTTCACCGGCTTCATCTTCGGTCAAATTGCCAACTTCTTCAAATTGCCAAGAGTAACCGGCTATATCCTGGCTGGTGTAGTTCTTAATCCGGGAATAACTCACTTAATCCCCCAAAATTTTATTAATCACACAGACCTGGTCACAAACATTGCCCTTTCTATTATCACTTTTTCTATTGGCGGCAGTTTAGTGTAATAATTGGGGCTACAGTTTTACACGAACTAATCGGCCCCATCTGCGCCGAGATCGCATTAAAAGCTGCTGGAGAAATTAAAAACCCTTAGAGTAATTAGCGCGGTGCCGACTTTTACGCTTTTCGATGATAATCTTGCAACGCCTTAACATCAAAACCTTTTTTCTTCAGAGCATCAAGACCATTGACAGTGGCTCGGGCGCCAGAAATCGTCGTAATCAGCGGTACATTGTGCATCACGGCTAGTGAGCGGATTTTTGCTTCATCAATTTTAGTCTTCTTGCCCCCGGGAGTATTAATTAAAAAGGCAATCTCTCCTCTGTTAAGTAAATCAAGGATAGAGCCGGCTTCTTCATGAATTTTAGCTACGATTTTAACAGCGACCCCATTCTTCGTTAAAACCTTACCCGTTCCGGCCGTTGCTACAATACTATAACCAAGATCAACCAATCGTTTGGCAATCAAGATAATTGACCGTTTATCCTTATTTTTCACACTAACAAAAATCTGGCCGGATAAAGGGATCTTTTGACCTGCTGCTATCTGCGCCTTCATAAAAGCCCGGCCATAATCACTATCAATCCCCATAACCTCACCGGTTGATTTCATTTCCGGCCCCAAAACAGCATCTGCACCAGGAAAACGATTAAAAGGAAAAACAGCTTCTTTAACCGCCACATGATCAATCTCAACTTCTTTTTCAATGCCTAACTGTTTCAAAGTTTTGCCAATCATCACCTTGGTAGCGATTTTGGCCCAGGGGATACCAGTTGCTTTACTGACAAAAGGAACTGTTCGGGAAGCGCGCGGGTTGACCTCTAAAACATACAAGGTGTCACCCTGAACTGCATATTGAATATTCATCAGGCCTTTAACTTTTAGCTCTTTTGCCAAGGCATAGGTTGATTTTTTTATCTCCTCGATCATTTCTTCTGAGAGAGAAAAAGGCGGTATCGCACAAGCCGAATCGCCAGAATGAATGCCTGCTTCTTCAATATGCTCCATAATACCGCAGACAACGGTTTTTTTACCGTCAGAAACGGCATCAACATCAACCTCCAGGGCATCTTCAAGAAATTTGTCGACTAAAATTGGATGCTCAGGAGAGACATCAACTGCCCAACCCATAAATTGCTCTAAAGACTTATCATCATAAACAATTTCCATGGCCCGACCACCAAGAACATAAGAAGGACGAACCAAAACCGGATAACCAATTCTTTTAGCCACCTTTTTGGCTTCAACATAAGATCTAGCCATGCCATTGGCCGGTTGTCTTAATTTTAATTTTTTAAGGATCCGTTGAAAAAGCTGCCGATCTTCCGCTCGATCAATACTTTTCGGCGAAGTCCCAATAATCTTGCCCCCGGCTTTTTCGATCGCAAAAGCCAAATTAAGCGGGGTCTGACCACCAAATTGCACAATAATCCCGTCTGGTTTTTCTTTTTCAATAATATGGACAACGTCTTCTTTGGTTAAGGGTTCAAAATACAATTTATCAGAAGTATCGTAGTCAGTTGAAACTGTTTCCGGATTGGAATTGACCATGATTGATTCGATCCCTTCTTCTCTCAAAGCAAAAGAAGCGTGGCAACAACAGTAATCAAATTCAATTCCTTGACCAATCCGGTTCGGCCCTCCGCCCAAAATCAGCACCTTTTTCCTCTTCGACGGTTTTGATTCACACTCTGATTCATAAGTTGAATAATAATATGGGGTATAAGCGGGAAACTCGGCCGCACAAGTATCAACCAACTTATAAACAGGAAAAATCTTTTGCTCAACCCGTATTTTTTTGATCTCGTCTTCTGTCTTGCCCTGCAAATGAGCAATCTGGCAATCAGAAAAACCGAGTTGCTTCATTTCAAACAAAGACAGATCCTCCCGAGGAGCTTCAAGGATCTGCTTCATATTTTCTAAGAACCAGGGGTCAACATGGGTTAACTTATAAAGCTCATCAATTGACATGCCCTGTTCAATCGCATGGCTAATATAAAAAATTCTCCGATCATTCGGTTTGCGTAAATTCTCAATAAGTTTATCCGGCTCAATAAAAGATTTACCATCATTACCCAAACCAAAACGCCCAACTTCTAGAGACCTTAATCCTTTTTGCAAAGCTTCTTTAAAGGTTCGACCAATTGCCATCGTCTCTCCAACAGACTTCATGGAAGTACCCAACACCGCTTCAGCATCTTTAAATTTTTCAAAAGTAAAACGCGGAATTTTTACAACACAGTAATCAATGGTTGGCTCAAAAGAAGCCGGGGTTTCTTTGGTGATATCATTCCTAATTTCATCCAACGTGTATCCAACTGATAACTTCGCCGCGAACTTAGCAATAGGAAAACCTGTCGCTTTAGAGGCTAAGGCAGAGGAACGGGAAACACGTGGATTCATTTCAATAATAATCATGCGGCCATCTTTAGGATTAACCGCAAATTGGATATTAGAACCGCCTGTCTCAACCCCAATCTCACGAATACAACGAATCGAAGCATCTCTCATAATTTGATACTCTTTGTCAGTTAAAGTCTGCGCTGGTGCAACAGTAATAGAATCTCCGGTATGAATACCCATAGCATCAAAGTTTTCAATCGAACAGACAATTACCACGTTGTCATTTTTATCCCGCATTACTTCCAGCTCGAATTCTTTCCAGCCGGTTAAATCTTCCTCAATTAAAACTTCATGGGTTGGGGATAACTCTTGGCCATATTTCACTATGCGCTCATATTCTTCTTCTGTGGTGGCAATCCCAGAGCCGGTACCTCCTAAGGTGAAACTAGGACGGATAATAGCCGGGAGTTTAACATACTCAAGCAACTCTTCAGCTTGCTTCCAAGTCTTAGCGGTACCACTGCGAGGCAAATCGATCTTGGCCTTTTTCATGGCGTCCTTAAATTGTTGTCGATCTTCCGCTTTTTTGATCGCCTTAAGGTCAGCCCCAATCATCTCCACACCAAATTTTTCTAAAACACCCATTTCTGCCACAGCAACTGCAGTATTTAAACCTGTTTGGCCCCCCAGTGTCGGCAGCAAAGCATCTGGCCGTTCTTTCTCAATAATTTTAGCGACAATTTCTGGGGTAACGGGTTCAATATAAGTGCGATCAGCCATTTCCGGATCAGTCATAATAGTGGCTGGATTAGAATTAACTAGAATAACTTCATAGCCCTCTTCTCTCAAAGCCTTGCAAGCCTGGGAACCAGAATAGTCAAATTCACAAGCCTGACCGATTATAATCGGACCAGCACCAATGATCATGATTTTTTTTATGTCTGTTCGTTTAGGCACGGGAAACCTCCGGTTTCAATGACAAATTAAAAATGTCAAATGACAAATGTATGTATGCCTTCGGCATGTTAGTTATAGACTCCCTCTAGCTTTATTCGCAATCGAACTTAAAATCTTCATTAATTCATGTGATTCCTGGATCAAGTCATCCAAATTATCTTCTTTATAAATAATCTGCGCTTTTTTAATCAATCTCAACCAATATCTGGTCTCCCTAGCTTCTTTCCTTGAGATAATTACCTTATTTATAAAATCTCTCTTGGTCGCCGCTCCATCAGCCTCTTCCATGTTAGCCCCAATCGAAGTGCCTGACCTAACCAACTGTCTAGCTAATACATTTCCAGACTGAGTTTTCGGCAACTTGTCCGCAAACTTAAGTATGCGAACTCCAAATTCCAAGGTTCTATCTTGTATGTCCACCGCGACCACCTCCTCAACCAATGTCAAATTTCAAATGACAAATGTCAAATGAATGTGTGCCTCCGGCACATTATTTACAAATCTCTTAAAACCTGATGACCTGATCCCGTTAATCTCCATGTCAAAGAATCAGTCATTCCATTATAAAAGCCAATGCTCCCACCTTCTTCTATTAGATCATCATACATCAGTTTATTCGTCGCTAAGTTATATTCCTTCACAGATACCCCCAGAAATTTCTTCAAAACTTTCTGTGGCATTTCGGATTCATCAGCATTCACCAAAAGTTCAAGAATTTTTCTTTCACTATCATTTAATTCCCTAGCCTCTCCCTTGTTCTGCTTTTTAATCCCTAAAGTAGCTTTAAATCTATCAACAATTTCTCTGATTACTTTTTTTGGATCTTTGCTCCTGTCCAAACATCTAAACTGCTCTCTCCCCTCAGTGCGGCCAAGAGGAGATACCCCATCCTCAACAATAGCAATAATTTGTTTTTTTGCATTATCGGCACGTCCAATTTCTTGTTGGACGATCTGAGACTTATGCGCATGAAAAGTATACAAAACAACAAAAATATCCTTAGAATTGATATGGTTATTTAATTTGTCAGATAATTCTTTATCTCCCTCAGCATTCTCTGGTCGTTCCGCAATATATAAATCAATTCCCATACCGCAAAAGGCAGAAAACAATAAATCAATATAGATTTGATCTTCTTCATGATTGCTATGGCTTAAAAAAGCTGTTTTATTTTTCATACAATAGTACGTCGCGCAGCGACACATTCATTTGACATTTTTAATTTGACATTTGTCATTATTTATCCATTAACCTCGTAAATTCCTTAAATAGGTAGGTTGCGTCGTGTGGCCCTGGTCCAGCCTCCGGGTGATACTGAACAGAAAAGATCGGCAAGTCCTTATGCCGCATTCCTTCAACTGTTTGATCATTTAAATTAATATGGGTTAGTTCAACTTGTTTATCAGGGATGGAATCGATATCAACAGCAAAACCATGATTCTGCGCCGTGATAGCAACTTTTCTGGTTTTTAAATCCATAACCGGCTGGTTGCCGCCATGATGACCAAACTTTAATTTATAAGTCTTGCCACCAAAAGCTAAGCCTAAAAGTTGATTGCCCAAACAAATACCAAAAATTGGCGCTTGGCCAATTAATTTTTTAATGTTTTTAATCGCATAGGTCACAGCCGCAGGATCAGCCGGACCATTGGAGAGAAAAATCCCATCAGGCTTCATAGCCAGAACATCTTCGGCTGGAGTTTTAGCTGGGACAACCGTAACTCTACAACCAACCCTCTCCAAATGATGCAAAATACTAAACTTAATCCCAAAATCATACGCCACAACATTGTATTTCAATTTCGGATTTTTACCTTCATTTGACATTTTTAATTTGTCATTTGTCATTCTAGCGAAGCTAGTCTCATTCCACACATATGGTTCTTTACAGGTCACAACTTTTACTAGATCAACACCCTCGACCCCAGGACAAGTCTTGGCTTTTTCAATCAAGCTCTTTTTAACAGTATCAACCGTTGAGATTACTCCCTTTAAAGCCCCTTGGGTGCGCAACTTTTTAGTTAAGGCTCGAGTATCTATCCCTGCAATGGCAATAATGCCATGTTTTTTGAGATATTCTGATAAGGTTTGAGTGCTCCGATAGTTAGAAGCAACCACACTGTTTTCTCGGACGACAAAACCTTCCACTTGTGGGATTGGTGACTCAATATCCTCTTCATTAACGCCATAATTACCAATAAGAGGATAAGTCATAGTAACAATTTGGCCTTTATAGGAAGGATCGGTGAGAATTTCTTGGTAACCAGTTAGCGAGGTATTGAAAACAATTTCTCCACTCTTTTCGGTTTCGGCCCCAAAAGACTGTCCCTGGAAAACTGTACCATCTTCAAGTGCGAGGATTGCTTTTGTCACATGTTTTTACCTTAGTTATTATAACGAAAATTCGAGGTGGTCGCAAGGTGGGAAAAAACAGAAAAACACCCCCTCTCTTTAGGGGGTCGTGGTTTTATGTGAGCGGGGTGAGTTAGATTACTTCGCCAAATCTTGCAACAGCTTCTTCAGCTCATTAAGCTTTTCGCCATACGAACCAAAATTGCCTTGCTTTAAATTGGACTGCGCTTGATCAAAAACATTAAGGGCTTTTTGGGCCAGTTCTTTCGGGTTTAAATATGACTCTGTCTTCTCTTCTAATTTAACCGAGCTTCTCACCCGACCGGAAAAGACTTGAGAAAAAGCCGAGTCCAAGGATTCTCCCATAGCCACATTATTACCATAAACCACAATTATTCTTTTTAACTGGGGCAGCTCCCCTGAAGAAGCCTCTAGATAAACCGGCTCAACATAAACAATGGAGTTTTTGATCGGAATGGCTAAAAGATTACCGCGAATAACTCGTGAACCACCTTGCCCCCACAGCGTAAACTGCTGAGAGATTTCTGTTTGTTGGTCAATCCTAGCCTCAACCTGCATCGGCCCGTAAACCAATTTATCTTTAGGAAATTTATAAACAATTAACTTGCCATAATTAGGCATGTCTGAGCGGCCAGCCAACCAAGCAATCATGTTATCTTTATTATTAGGAGTAAACGGCAACATCAAAAGAAATTCTTCTCTTTTTTCTTTTGGCAGCCTCATTATTATATAGTAGGCTTCCATCAGCTGTTCATTGCCGGCATAAATTTCTTTGGGAATATTCCACAGGTCTTCTTGGTTGTAATAAACCTGGGGTTCATCCATATGGAAAGTTGCATACTTGTGTGCCTGGATCATAAATAAGTCGTAAGGATAACGAAGATGTTTCTTTAAGTCCTCGGGCATTTGAGCGAAAGATTTAAAAAGACCAGGATAAATCTTCTGGTAAGTCTTGGCCAAAGGATCAGCAGCATCAATAATATAAAAATCAACACTACCGTCATAAGCATTAACAACCGCCTTGACCGAGTTGCGAATATAGTTGAAGCGAGCGTAGCTTGTTCCGGTTGGGTCGGAATAGGGATAAAGATTAGAAGTTGTGTAAGCATCCTGAATCCAATAAAGTTGACCTTTGGAGATTACCAAATAAGGATCACTGTCGTAGCTTAGAAAAGGCGCAATCGTTTTTACTCGGCCAGCGATTGAGCGGTTAAACATAATGCGGCTATCTTTGGTAATATAATCGGTTAGCAAGATTTTTAGGTCGGAGAAATTAATCGCAAAGGCCAAGCGCCGCAAGAAAGAACTAATTTGCACCCCACCCTTGCCTTGATAGGTTGAATAGACATTGCTGTCCCCTTTAGGATAATCAAATTCTTTTTCCTTGGTTTTTACAAAAACATAATTATCAGATTCTTCGCCATAATAGATCTCTGGCCGCTCAATCTTCAAATCAGTCGAACTAACTGGCGGAATGTCTTTAACCAACAGATTAGGCAAACCATCGGAAGTCTTTTCATTTACAGGAGAGAGACAAACCCCATAACCATGGGTAAAACTCAAATGCTGGTTAACCCAGTTTTGAGCCTTGGCCGGTAGTTTAGAAATTTTTAGCTCTCGAGGAGAGAGCATGACTTCTTGATATTTGCCATTAATTTGATAACGGTCAACATCAACATCAGCAAAGTCATAATAGAGCCGAATCCCTTGCAACTGATTGTAAGTTTTTTTGATCGGCCGCGGATCCCACAACCTGATATTACTAATAGTTTGGGTGTTGCGACGCAAGTCCGCAAGAGAAAGGTCCTGTTCTGCCGCGAATTCTTTTTCTTCAATATTATCTAAGCCATAGGCTTGGCGAGTAAATTTAATGCCGTTGGCGATATAGGGGGACTCCATAGAAATCTCATTGGGTTTTACTTGTAGATTTTGAATAAAGGCCGGATAAATTCCCCCCATCACAACAGCAACAACTAAGTAAGTAGCCGCACCAACCAGCGGAAGCTTATAATCCTTTTGAAAAATATTGATCAAGAAAAGTGCTGACAGGACAAATAAAACCAAGATTTGCAGATTGTAGCCCAACAACTGGGCGTTAACATCAGTATAGCCGGCACCAAAAACTATTCCACGGGCAGAGTAAAGAATTTCTAATCTTCCTAACCATAAACCCCAAGCAAACACTCCCGTCAATAAGGCCAAAAGTAATGCTAAATGGGCCTTCACCCCTCTAGCGAAAGAAACTTCAACTTGCTCAAGAGAAAAACCATTCTTGGTAAAATATATCCAGAGTGCAGCTAAACCAGAGATCATTAGCGCAGACATGATAAAACCTTGGATAAATTTCAATAACGGGAATTGAAAAACATAAAAGCCAATATCCTTATTAAAAATAGGATCGGCAATCCCAAAGGAAGAAGCATTCAAGGCCTTGAGCACAACTTGCCATTGAGTTAAAGCAGACAGCCCCATAAAGAGAGCAACAACCAGGATCCCCAGCAACCAAAAAAGATTAGCCCTATCATGCCCTTCCGGTTGCGGCCCAACGTCTATGATCTGGTCGTCATCATTATCGTTAGCTCCCCCCCCTTCTCCAAAAAGCTGCTCAATCATTTTTTGGATGTCAGGAGATTTTCTCCTAACCCCATTTTTTTTCAATCCTTTGGTCAAACGATTGGCAACATAAATATTAACCGCCGCAATTACCAAGAAAAGCAGGCCAAAAGCTAAGCCGGTTAAAACTTTGGCTTTAAGATTGATCCAAAAAATTGCCGAAAAACCCAGATTTTGCAGCCAGAGAAAGTTCGGATAAATAGAAATCAGGGCAGAAATAAGACTCCAAACAATAAAAACCAAAATGATTGTAATAGCCAGGGGAAAGCGTCGCATAAGTAAGTACCTCCCGATTAATTTAACTCCACACGATAGATTTTAGTGTGGGGTTATTAGAGGACTCAACTTATCACAATTCTACTTGCTTTTCAATTACACTATGTTAAGATAATGAACAAAATTGAAAAGGAGGCGACAAAATGCATATTACCCCAAACGAAAGTACTCTTGACCGTTTTATTAGAATTGCCCTGGGTGGTCTTTGTATTATTACAGTTACCTACGTTAACATGTCAGCTGTTTTAGTAGCCGCACTATTAATAATTGGAGCAATCCTACTATTAACTGCCCTAAGCGGCCACTGTTTAGTTTATAGAATATTAAAAACAAAAACCAACTAATATTAATAGAATAAAAACCGTGCAAATCGAGGAATTAGTTTCCTCGATTTGTCTTTTCTAAAGTCTCTTTAAAAGAGTAAAATGACAGAAGAAAACCAGATAAAAACATTCAAACATGCCAGATTTTCACACGTTCTCAGAAACAAGAATTTTCTCTGCCTCTGGCTTGACCAGCTCATGTCCCAGATAGCAGACAGATTTTTGCTTTATATTTTGCTGATCCTTGTTTACAAACTAACAAAAAGCAACTTAGGGGTTAGTATCCCTTTACTCATTTTTGGTTTTTCTGCGGTTTTATTTGGTCCCAGCGCCGGTGTTTTTGTAGATCGCTGGAACAAAAAACATGTTATGGTTATTTCAAATCTTCTGCGGGGCGGATTGACTCTCTTGATAATTCCCTTTATGAATCATAGCCTGATAGTTGTTTTCATAATAAGTTTTTTAATATTTACCATTTCTCAGTTTTTTGCCCCGGCAGAAACATCGAGCATCCGCCTGCTGGTGGAAAAACGTGACCTGATTGCAGCAAATTCTCTCTTTATGATGACCTTGATGACAGCTTCTATTATTGGGATTGGTCTGGCTGCTCCCCTAACCAATTTTTTTGGAATTACATACGTGCTTATTGTTGCAGCTTTTCTTCATCTTTTATCAACCCTGGCAACACTGCTGATTTCTCTTGAACATAGAGAGAGACAAATGGCGCTTGGCTTTATTAGTTTATTCAAAGAATTACTAACGGGTTTTGAGTTTATCAGAAGAAAGGCAGTTATAAGGGGAGCACTAATAAAATTATTTTTCTCAACATCAGTGCTTGCTGCCGTATGCATGCTGTCAGTCAGTTTTTCAGAAAAAATCCTTGGGATCGGGGCGGCTAACTTTGGCTATTTGATATTTTCTACTGGGATCGGGATGGTAATTGGGGGCTTGTTTCTGGGCCGATTTGGACATCACTTTAAAAGAAACCGCTTGGCTCACATTGGCTTTCTCTTAGCGGGGTTAGCCTTGATAACCTTAAGTCAAACACAAAATATCTGGCTAGTCTTTATTGCCATCTTTTTCCTAGGTACTGGCAATGCCTTTATCGTTACCCCCCTGCAAACCATTTTACATGAGAAAGTCCCCAAGGTTGTCCAGGGCCGCGTTTTTGGGGTGCAAAATATGTTTATTAACTCTGCCTTTACTTTTCCGGTAGTTATTTTAGGAGAGATCGCCGACCTAGTTGGCTTACACACCATTATCGCTTCGTTAGGTGTTTTAGTCTTATTAACAGGACTGCTTGATACAATTGTTAATAGAAACCAAACAGATTAAATTGTAATTTTCCACAATGGACACCATAATACAAAAAGCAAAATCACCAAGGCCATAAAGATCCAGAGCAGATAAACATTGAGACTTCTTCTCATAACTTTTTTTAGCATATTGCATAGTGCTTCGATTAAGGCAGCAACGCCACAATAAAACTTATCTACACTTAAATAAGACAGAAGCGTGCTATTTTCTTTCCCTCTTCCCTCTCCCACCCCCAACAACCCGAACCTAACCCCAAAAAAATAAATGGCCAGCCCTAAAAATACTGCCATTGTCGTATCAACTAACAACTTAAAATTCCAAAACTCAAAGTGCAATAAAGCAATACCAGTTAAGGGAACAAATTTATTCAAAACCGGACCAGGAAAAAGCCCAACCACTAAACAGATCCCTGCCAAAATCAACAGAGAAAAACACATCGGGGCAGGAACTTCATTGGTTTTTTTAAGCTGCGCCGGTAATTCACCCCAAAAAACTTGCAGAAATAATTTGAGAAAAACAGCCGTTGTCCCTGCTGCCGTGATAATTAAGGCTGTTTTGAGCCAAAGATTCCCAGCAGTCGCACTAACGATTAAAGCTTTACTGGCAAAACCATTAAAAGGCGGGATTCCAGATATCGCCAGAGCACCGATGCAAAAAGTTGCGGCAGTTATAGGCATGCGCTTGCCTAAGCCTCCTAAGTTTTTCAACTCCCTTTCCCGAGTTGCATAAATAACCGCACCCAGACAAAGAAAGAGCAGCATCTTAAATGTTGCATGGTTGAGAATATGAAAGAGCCCCCCACCTATGCCCAAGCTTGTGCCTATGCCCATCCCCAAAAGCACATACCCCATTTGGCTTATACTCGAATAAGCCAGCAGCCTTTTAATATTAGTCTGTCTTATAGCTAAGACAACACCAAAAATCATCGAGAGCACCCCAACCCATATTAAGAGCTGCATTCCCAGTTTAAAAATAAATAGCATTCTAATTAAGCCATAGGCACCAATTTTAATCACCAAGCCAGAAAGAAGTGCCGAGACCGGTGAGGGAGCAATCGGATGAGCATCCGGCAACCAAACGTGAAATGGCACAGCCCCAATCTCAATTAAACAACCGATTACAAAGAGAGCTAGAATAAGCTTGATTGATTCAGCCGGTAAAGTGTGCGCAACACGAGCAAATACGGCAAACTCAAAAGTCCCGGTCAGGTTATACAGCATCAAAGCTGCCACCAAAATAAACAGACCACCGGCAAACATCATAATTACATATTTAAACCCGGCAGGAAATGATTCTTTCTTAGTGTTATCAACAATTAAAAAGTAAACAGCAACAGTCATCAATTCCAAACAAATATAAAAGCTTAATAAATCCTTGGCTAAGATTGTTCCTAAAATACCGAGCAAGGCCATTAAAAGAACAAAATAGTAGCGGAATAAGTTTCGTTTTACATAAGCGAGTGAATAAACAAACACCAAAGAAAATAACATCGTAACCATAATCAACATAAAAAAACTTAAACTATCGACCGGCCAAAATGACGTTGGAAATATCATGGCAATAACACCTTTAGGGCTGGCTGAATTAGATTAATAACCAGGGCTGGAAATATGCCGATCAACAGACATAAAAAAGCAAAAGCATAGACTGTCAGGTGCTCAAAATGTCCTACCGGGTTTGGTCTAAAGTCATGTTTATGATGGAATTCTTCCGGAGAAAAAAACATTTGGATCACTCGAAAGTAACAAGCGGCAGTTAAAAGAATGCCTAAAAAGAGACAAAAGATGATCAGATAATTATGCTTCAATAAAACTGCCTGGATAACAAACAATTTACTAACAAAACCATTTAAAGGCGGAATACCAATAGCCGCTAAAGATAACAAACAAAAAGTGATCGTCAGCCCGGGCATCTGCTGCCAAACACCTTTCATCTGGTGTATTTTCCAAAACCCGGTTTGGGAAATAATAATCCCGGCACAAAAAAACAACCCTGTCTTAATCAGAGCATGATTAAAAATATGAAACAAAGCCCCTTGCAAGCCTAATTGCGTCCCCAACCCCACCCCAATTAAAATAAAACCTATTTGACTGATACTGGAATAAGCCAACATTCTCTTAATTTCAATCTGAACCAAAGCCATCGCTGAAGCAAAAATCAGCGAAACAATCCCAAAGAAAATGATTACATTGCCAACCCCATGAGTCAATAAGGTCGCGCCAAAAAACAAATAAAAGATGCGCAACATTGCATAGAGACCAACCTTAAGAATTAACCCGGAAAGAAGACCACTAACCGGCGTTGGGGCCTGAGAATGAGCCTCTGGAATCCAAGTATGCAAAGGAAACATGCCACACTTAATACCAAAACTAATCATCATCAGAGAAAAAACCACATAAACAATTTGCGGATTAGCTTGATAAATCCCTGGGATCTGCACTGCTATAACATCCATATTCAAACTGCCGGTCAACGAATATAAAATAGCGATTGAGAGCAAAAAGAAGACCCAGGTGGCCTCGGTCATAACCAAATATTTAAAGCTGGCAATAATTGTACGTGGTTTATGCTTATAAGTAATCAAGACATAGGAAGCTACCGCTAGCATCTCAAAGAATACATACAGATTAAAAATGTCACGAGTCAGAATAATCCCTAAGATCGACGACAAGGCTATCATCAGCAGGGAATAAAACCTTCGGGCATACAAATATATCCCCAAAGAATAAATAAGAATCAGCAAACCAACCAACATAACTAAAACCGCAAAAAAGAAACTTAATCCGTCGACTTGCAAACTGATGCCAAATGGCGCCGGCCAACCGCCTAAGTTATATTTGATAACCTGGCCAGCCAAAACCGAACGAGCCGTTGTGGAAAGCACAAAAGCAGAGGCCAGCCAGGCAAAAATGGCAACCAACTCGGCCCCCCTTTTCACTTTAGTATACTTAGTCAAGTGAGTTAAGAAGGCCGCTAAAAGAGGAATAGATATAATTAGTATTGGTGCATTTATCATTTTATTTATTGATGCTTATCCGCCGAAGTCTGCCGTAGGCAGACGAAGGAGGATTAGTCATTTTGTTTGTTAATTAAATCCTTTACATCCAGAGTTTTATACTCTTCATATATTTTTAAGGCTAAGGCCAGCGCCAGGGAAGTTATCACCAGACCAATCACAATGGAAGTCAACATCACCGCCTGAGGCAGCGGATCAACCATCGGCAGAAGAGTTCTGCCATGATCAAAAATAGCCGCCTGGCCAGAGACTACATACCCAAGGCTGACAAAAAACAAAATCACTCCGGAGTTCATCACATAGAGGCACATGATTATTTTTATAGTATTTCTTTTGGTCAGAACTCCAAAAAGTCCCAACAAAATAATAATTATTCCTACCGTAATCCCATTAAAGCCGATCATTCTTCACTCCCAAATTTAATTAGGCGATAAAAAACCACGGCAATCCCTGTTCCCACCATAAAACCAATGGTCAAGTTAAGAAAAAAAATTAAGCCGGCACTTGGCACTGTCCCAATCTCTCCCCTGGGCATAAAGTCCGAGAGAAAAGCCCGGCCGAAAAACATGCTCATAAAACCCATCAGCAGAAAAACCAGCATACCAATATTTTTTATTAAAGAAAGAGCTTTCTCTTGAAAACGGTTTTCTGCCTCCTTAATCCCTTCAACCAAACCCAAAAGGATAATGGCTGAACCAAAGATTACTCCACCCTGAAAGCCACCTCCCGGAGAGAGATGGCCATGAGAAATCAAATAACAGCCATAAAGCAACATAAAAGGAAAGAGTTTTCTGGTAAAAATACTGACAATTTCAGACGTTCGCTTCAATCCTTTTCTCCTTCACCTGGTTTTCTCAGCAACATAAAAACCCCCAAAGCTGCTGCGAAGAAAACAGTTGCTTCTCCCAGCGTATCATAGGCCCGATAATCCAGATAGATGGCCGTGACAATGTTAAGTGCCCCTGTATCAGCAACTCCATGGTTAAGATAATATTGCGACAGCCCTGTTTTAGGCTGGCCAAAATTTATTTTTATGGCACTAAGAAGAAAAAAGGCCAAGAGCAACAACAGAATTATCGGTACAATTCTTTTCAATTTTCTCTTCTCCTGGTTTTACTGATCGCCACCACAAAAAGAACTGTTGAGACCCCTGCCCCAATGGCAGCTTCTGCCATGGCAAGATCTAAAGCATGGAGGTTAAAGAAAAGAAAGGTCAGCACCAAGCTGAAGGCGGCTAAAATAATGACTGAATTCAAGAGATCTTTCATCTCAATTGCCAGTAATGCCGTGACAATTAACATAATTAAAAAAACGTCATTAATCATTTTTAGCTTCCCACGGTTTAATCCCCGATTCAAGCGCACCCCTAGCAATGGCATGTGAAGCAACCGGGCTAGTAATCAAGATAAACACGGCAATCAGAAAAATGCGCCAAGAAAAATGACTCAAGCCAGAATAAATCATTAAACCAATAAAAATAGACAGTACCCCACCCGTGCCTGCCTTACCAGCGGGATGGAGACGGGTATAGACATCGGGAAAACGCATAATGCCTATAACCCCAAAAGAGATAAATAACATTCCCAAAGCAAAAAAAACATCAGCAACTATAATCATCGGTGCAACTCCCGACCGGTTAAATACTTCGCAATAGCAATCACAGAAACATAACCCAAAATAGCATAAACCAGGGCCACGTCCAAATAGACCAAGTAATTATAATGCACCGCCATTATGACAATTATTACCGTAATGTTGGTGACCATGAGATTAAGGCCGATTAAGCGATCAAAATGCGTTGGCCCACTGACAATCCTAACCAAACACAAGAATGATGTCACAGACAAAATATAGGCCATAATCAAAAACCAGTTCAATAGAAGATCCTCCTTAGTTGGGCTTCTGTTCGGCCTTTAATGATTCTGGCTGCCTGATGAACATTTTGTCTTTTAACGTTTAAGCAATGAACCAATAATTCTTTTTCCTGCAAATCAACGGTCACGGTTCCAGGAGTTAAAGTAATCGAATTAGCTAAAAGCGCTCGAGCAAACCGGGATTTCAAACGTGTTTTTATTCTTACAAACCCAGGCTTTATTTTCATAGAAAGAACATAATAGACAACCATGAAACTGCCTAAATATATCTCAAACAGCAACACAAAAATATAAGCAAAAGAATATTGAAAACGGGGCAATTGACCATCTTGAATCTTTTCCTCTTTATCAATAAAAAGATCATAGGTAAAAACAGCAATCACAAAAGAGAAGAGTACTCCAAGCAGTAAAGAAAAAGCGTCTAAGCTAAAAGTGAAGAGCAGCCAGACCAGCAAAAGAAAAACAAAAGTAATGATTATCTTTTGAGTTTCTCCGGGTCGTGTTATCCTCATGCTTTATTTAAATCCCCAACCAACTCAAGCAACCGGCCATAACTCATGCGGTCAAACTTAAGGCAGAGTCGAGGCAGGCTAAGAAATTCTTTATTGCGCACTTCTACAGGCAGCGGACCACTTGGTTTTATTTCCCCTTCAATAACATCTTGATATTTACAACTTAGCTTTTGCAAGTATTGCTCAGAGATCTTGTGGTTAAGCCTAATTATAGTAATATCCCTAGCGTAACGAATGGAATGATAATTCTTATAAAATTCTGTCACAGCCTTAACCGCTGCTTGCGCCGAATTAACAATTCTAAAAAGATTTAAATCAATTTCCCGAACATAGCCTCCCTTAATCAACTCTTTCTTAACAAAAGCCAACCAGGTTTTCCAGTAACTCTTGCCTGGGGTTTCCACTAAGACGATGGGACGAGGAGCTGCTTTGCCGGTTTGCATCAGAGTTAAGATTTCAAAACCTTCGTCATGGGTACCAAATCCACCGGGAAAAAGCACGGTGGCTTCCGATTCTTTTATAAAAGCCAGCTTTCTGGTAAAGAAATAATTTACATTGAGCAGTTTTTCGCCCTGAGCAATATATTGATTTGGTTGAACTTCCAAAGGAAGTTTAATTTTGATAGCAAAGCCTTCCTTTCCCGCGCCCTTATTGCCGGCCTCCATCACCCCACCACCTCCACCAGTGATAACCATAAACCCTTGCTCAACTATTCCTTTGGCAAAGTCTTCAACCATTTTATATTCCAGACTGTCGGCAGGTGTCCGGTGAGAGCCAAAAATAACCACTTTTCTTTTAGCTCGATATTTGGCAAAAGTGCGAAAGATATGCCGCAGCTCTTTGATGGTTGTGTTAAGCAGAAACAAGTCTCTTTCATCCGCTCCATCTAAATGAAGCTTTATTACGGTGGTCAAAAGTTGGCGAATATAATCACGTGTGTGCGGAGTGCTGTATTTTTTCGCCAACGCTGCTATTTCCTGATCGGTTTGAGGATTGTCGGTTTGATATGTTTTGTGGTTCATTAAACTTTACACCTTACATTTTAAACCTTCCACAGTTTACCAACAATTTATTCGACTGACAACTTCTATTCCTTGGTTCTATTCCTTGGTCACAAAAGGTGACTCTTTTTTGACTTCTCACCGGAAAGGTTGAAAATTCTTAATCGAGCGAAATTTCCTGCAAAAACTGCAGATAAAGTGACAGGGTCAATTATCATGAAAATACAAGGCAATGTTCCCCAAGCTTTAAGAAAACATCTTCCTCCAGAAGGAGCCAGTTCAATTCTTTTGGTGGTTCCCCGATATACACGTTTGGCCATGCCCAGACACAGTGTGCGTTACCTGGCAGGCACATTAGTCGATCATAATCTAATGCAAAGAATTGCGCAAAACTCAAAGATTAAGGGCTTAAACGATGTTGCACCACCAGAACTTCACGTGCGAATACTAGATTTAAGTGTTGCTCCAAAAGATTTTGATTTGGCCGGATTCTTGACTTCTTTTTCTCCTTCAGTTTTAGGAGTCACTGTTGATGCCCACTCAGCTGGAGCTGCTTTTGAGATTGCTAAACTAGCCCCTAGTCATACTTTGAAAGTAGCTGGCGGCTACTTCCCTTCTGCCCAACCTTCATCCACCCTTAAGGGAGGTTTTGACATTGCAGTTATTGGTGCCGGTGAAGAAACTTTGGGAGAGATTGTCCTAGCTCAACATTTTCTTGCTTATGGACAATTTAAAGATGTTCTAGAAGAAATCCCAGGAATCTCATACAAAACAAATAGTAAAACCACAGCAAGAAACGAAAACAGAATTCCACAGATCCACCTAGACGACCTGCCTTTCCCTCATAACGCTGATCCTCTCCTCATCTTTAATCGTTTTCCCCAGCTAGAGGGATTAACACAAGCATCCATAGTTGGATCAAGGGGTTGCGGTAATAGGTGTTTATACTGTTCTGGCCATTCAGTTACGTTAGGAAAAGTTAGATCTAGATCAGCAGCAAATATTTTGGCTGAAGTAGCCGCTCTTTATCAATCTGGAACTCGCACAATAGTTTTCGATGAAGAAGATTTCATGTTATTACATCCCAGAGCAGAAATGACAAAATTACTGGCTGGCTTAAGGACTTTAAAAGAGCAAGATCCAACTTTTGGCTGGGTTATAGAAACTCGTGGGGATAGACTTTCTCCTGAATCAATAATAGCCATGGCCGCCGCTGGACTTAAGATATTAGCTTTTGGAGTTGAAACACTAGATCAACCACTCGCCAGAACATTAAAAGCTGATCCAAGATTATCAATTGACAACTTAAATGAAGCAACAAGAACTGCGCAGGCTGCCGGGATTGAAGTTTATTACAACTTAATAATTGGCACTCCTGGCTACGGCTGGCAACAAGCCTTATCAACCGCAAAAGAGTTACTTAAACAACCACCAGACAAAGCTGCGGTTGGTAGATACAAACTTTATCCTGGCTCTCCTTTTTACGAGCAAAGTTCCACAGCAGATCGCTTGGCAGTGGAAACCAGACAATTAAGAATTGTTAATCCAGACAAAGATTATCCGACTCTCCCTACAGCAGCAATGACGGCAGCAGAAATAAAACAATTGGAGGACGAACTGGAAATTTTTGTTTTTGGTTTAACCATAGCGAGGGCTTTCCCACCGGTCAGGCAACAATGGCTCGTCGCACTTCAAGGAATTATAGAAGCTTTTAGAATCAATGCCATTTATGATTTGTTTTTAAACTCCGAAGAACCACCGCTGCCAAGAGAAAAGTTGCTGCAATCTTTACCAAAAGATCTTCAAACCTTTTCCGGAAAAAGACAACAAGGCAGCAAAGGTTTTCGTTGCGAAGAAGCACTGGGTAACATGGAAACGAGAAAAAAAGTCCTCAACTATCTCCCTGCCCTTATTTCTCTACAGCTTCCAGAAGAAAGCACTAAATTAATTGATTCCCTTTTAGAAAACACCACCGTACAAGGAGGCCGTCAACTTGCTAGTCTCCCTCTTAATCAAATGAAAGATTTCCTAACAGGCGTTCTTATAATGCTTCAACTTTCACAGAAAAGGCATGGGCAAATATTTACTCGTGTAATTATAAATGATCCAGAAAATATTTATGCAATTGCGAAAAGGAAACCAACCCTTGATAACAATCGACTCGCTCTTCAGGCCGAGCGCTTCTTAAAAGGGGAAAGCAATAAGATAGAAATCTTTGGCTATAATTTGGAAATAAACAACGAAGCCCAAACCCTAACAATTAGTCCGGCAAGTTAATGTTGAAAGCATAAAAACAGCTGATCATTCTTGCAAATTAAAGGTCAAGCCAACAAAAGCACCAAAAAGAGCAATCCTGGCTCCATCATAATATTGCTCACTATATTTCAAACCAAACTCTAAATATTTTGCAAGATGCCCTTGGTTCCCCACCCTCATCTCGGTACTAATAGAAACTCCCCAGCTAAAACCTGATAGAGTTTCGAAGTCATAAAGAGTTTTATGTTTGGGATCCCGCACAGTTGCTTGACCAAACAAATAGCCAACATCAACCCCTGTCTTGACCATATTCCATCTAAGACCATTAGGTAAGGTCTTAGTAAAAAGGGCATAATCTATTTCCAGACCAAAATAATTAAACAAAGAGGAAATTTCATAGCTATTATTCTCTGATCCCTGCCACTCAAAGATTTGCAAATCATAAACAGCGGCAATCTTTAGGTCACTTAGCCTTAAATCAATACCCAAGCCAAATCCCAGGGAATAGCCAGGGCCAGTGATAAAGCCTTTTAACCCATTACTAACAACATCAGTTACATCATGCAAAGGGAAAGCACCAGCAAGGCTTATTCTAGGCTGTAAACCAAGCGAAACCGGAAAATCAGTCATGTTAACTTCCTTATATAGACAACGTTCGTTCCAAATATCTATCTATAAGATATGGAATAAATTTCAGGAAAGATCAGTATTTAAGCAACAAAATCTGAACGTCGGTAAATCTATCTTGCTTATAAAAAACAATCCGGCTATAATCCGTTCATGAACCTGGAAACAATAAGGAACCTTATTCTTCTAACCGGTTGGCCGGTCTTGATAATCGGCAGCATCTTTTTAACTTACAAAGCCTTCCAATTCTACAACAGTGTTAATCGTGTTGTCTTTGGCAAACTCGTAATGATTATGACCGGCGGCTGGCTGCTGACCATGTACTCACTGGGCATTGTGGCAACAGTAGCCATGTATGCCAACATCCAAAGCGGGGTTTACGTTGTTTTACCTATTTTCATCGTCTGGGCAACTACAATGGTTATTTTAACGGTTATTGATCTGTCCTGGCAAAAGGAAGCGGTAACAATTAATGAGTTCTATCAAGACATTGAAAGAAAGTATCAGTCCATCTTTGAGTTTTCTCCTGAAGCAATATTACTGCTTGATACTACCGGAATCATCCTAGCCTCAAACGACCGCTTGCAAGAATGGCTGGACTTTAAAACCAAAGATATTGTCGGTAAAAACATTGTGGTACTCCCCTTCTTAACCGAAGAGAGTAAAGCTAACATCATGAAAAACTTCGCCGAACGACTCATGGGCAAAGACTCAGCCTCCTACCAGGTAGAGTTTTTCAACAAACAAGGCGGACGCATGTTTGGTCAAGTTGTGGCTGCCACAGTTAGAGATAAGGCTGGCAATATCATTAGAAACTTAACCATGATTAGCGATGTTACTGAACGGGTAAAACTGGAAAAACTAAGAGATGACCTGACTCACATGATTGCTCATGATTTAAAGAATCCAATTGTTAGTATCTCTAGTTCAACCAGTCTCTTAATTGAGGATATCGGCCAACAAATTTCCGGGCAGCAAAAATCCCTCCTTAACAACATCTTAATTACCTGCAAGAAATTATCCAATCTGATTATGGATTTACTGCAAATAAAAAATGTTGAAGACAATAAGTTGACCCTAAAAAAAGAAAAGTTCAATCCACAGGAGCTGGTAGCCGGTCTAACCTGGATAAAAGATTTAGCTAGCCAGAAAGAGCTCAACCTTGAAATCAATGCTAGCGCGGATCTGTGGCTGGAAGCAGATAAAGACTTGATCGGTCGAACTATTGAGAACTTACTCTCTAATGCGATTAAACATACTCCACCAAAAGGTCAAATCACCTTAAACATCAAAGAAGAATCTGGTCAGCTCTTGTTTGAGGTCATTGATAATGGCCAAGGCATTCCTAAACAATATATCCCCATGGTCTTTGATAAGTTTTTTAAAGTTGAAGATCAAAACCAAGGATCCTGGCTTGATACAGGCTTGGGTTTAACTTTTTGCAAGCTCGCAGTTGAGGCCCACGGCGGTAAAATCGGGGTAGAAAGCGAGCCGACTAAAGGAGCCAGGTTTTTCTTCACTATTCCACAACAAGCAGGGGTCAATTTTTAGGCTTCAACTCCACTGGGGCTTTCCTGGCAATGGCATGCTTAATTGTCCGAATTAAGATAATTGAATCATATTCACCCTTAACCAAATAATCCTGTACCCCGTCACTAATGGCCTTGAGAGCTAAGTCATTTTCTTCTTTAATGGTTAAGATAATTATTGGGGTTGTTCCACATTTAGACAAGACTTTTTGGGCCGTATCTATCCCTTTGGAATCAGAGAGATTTAAGTCTAGCAGAATAACATCTAGTCTGTTTTCCTCAATAATTTTCAGGGCTGTAGCCAAATCCCAAGCATGAAGCAAACTATGCTCTTCTGGCAGCTTATCTAACATGTATTTTGCTATCTTGGCATACTCCGGGGTATCTTCTACCAACAAGATATTCAATTGCTTATCGTTCACAAATTACTCCTCCTGTTTCAGACCAAAGAACAAATACAAGGAGATAAAAATCCTCCCCTTTGTTCGGATTTTTATCTAGCCCCAAGGGGAATCGAACCCCTATCTCGACCTTGAGAGGGTCGCGTCCTAACCGTTAGACAATGGGGCCAAGCGAATCTAGATTATAGCACAAAAAAATGTTATAATTGAATACGATGGCCTCAGAAGAAGACCTAAAAAAGCTCATTGAAGACAAGTTAAAAGGCTATAAATTCGTGGCGGTCTCCAACCGTGAGCCCTACATCCACAAAGTCAGCGGCGATAAAATCAAATTCTTCCAGCCGGCTTCCGGTGTTGTCACAGCCCTTGATCCTGTTTTGCAAGCTTGTCATGGTTTATGGGTTGCCCACGGTAGCGGGGACGCTGACCGCAAGGTTGTTGACGATAAAAGCCGCATTCAAGTGCCCCCCAATGATCCCCAATATACACTTAAGCGTGTCTGGTTAACCAAAGCCGAAGAAACCGGTTATTATTATGGTTTCGCTAATGAAGCCCTCTGGCCACTTTGCCACATCGTTTATACCAAACCAAAATTTAGCGAATCCGACTGGAACTATTATAAATTGGTTAACGAACGCTTTGCCAAGGCTATTTTGGAAGAAATTGGCGATCAGGAAACCCTCTTATTCATCCAGGATTATCATTTTATGCTGCTGCCCAAACTGATTAAAGACGCAAACCCAAAAGCTAAGATTGCGCTTTTCTGGCATATCCCCTGGCCCAACCCGGAAGTCTTTCGTATCTGCCCCTGGAAAAAAGAGCTCCTGGAAGGCTTACTTGGCGCCGATTTACTTGGGTTCCACCTCCGTTATCACGTTGATAATTTTTTGGAGACCATTAACCATAATCTAGAAGCCAAGGTTGATAAGGTCGCCTCAAGTGTAACTTATAAAGGTATGGAAACTCTGGTCCGACCATATCCAATCAGTATTGATTTTGAAAAAATCGCTAAAGAAGCGGCCTCAAAAGCAACTCAGGATGATATTAAAAAGGTAAAAGAAGACTTAGGTATTACTTGTGAACTAATTGGGGTTGGGACAGATCGAATTGATTACACTAAAGGGATTATAGAAAAATTTACTGCTATTGATCGTTTCCTGGAAAAATATCCGGAATATCAAGGCCGCTTTGTCTACATTCAAATTGGCTCCCTCAGCCGCATCCACCTTGATACCTACAAAAAACTTAACGATGATATTAATAGTTTGGTAGAAAGGATTAACTGGAAGTACTCTTCGGATCATTGGTCGCCGATTATTTTGATTCGCAAATATTTCACTCCTCAAGAACTTTTGGCCATTTATCGGATGGCTAATATTTGTTTGGTTACTTCCCTGCACGATGGCATGAACCTGGTCGCTAAAGAATTTATCGCAGCTTGTTCTAAAGATAAAAGCATGTTGGTCTTATCACAATTTGCCGGCGCTGCCAGAGAACTAACCGACGCAGTTACTTTTAACCCCTATAATCCAGAAGAGTGCGCAGACGCGATAAGAACCGCCCTAACCATGCCGGCGGAAGAGAGAGAACAACGTGTCGAGAGAATGAAAGCAGTTGTAAAAGAAAACAATATCTATAATTGGGCTGCAAAAATCATCCAGGCCCTACTTAGATTGTCCTGATGAAATATCTGCTGCTCCTTGACTATGATGGAACTTTAACCCCAATAGTCAGCCGTCCAGAACTAGCCACTCTAACTCCAGAGAGAAGAAAGCTCCTCAAGCAATTAGCCAACAACAAAAACTTTAAAATAGCCTTGGTCTCTGGTCGCACTTTATCAAGCTTAAAAGCCATCGTCAAAATCCCGGGACTGATCTACATCGGCAATCACGGTTTTGAAATAAACTTTAAAAACAAACTAATCGTTCAACCGGAAGCTGCCAAAGCTATTCCCACTTTGAAACTCATTCTAAAAAAACTCAAAGAAGAACTAAGACCAATTATTGGCGTCATTGTTGAAGACAAAAAATATACTCTCAGCTTTCATTTTCGCTCGGTCGAAGCAAAAATGGTTCCCAAAGTAAAAAAGATTTTCTGGCAAGTCGTCAAACCATATCTAAAGAAAATTAGAGTAACAAAAGGCAAAAAGGTTTTCGAAGTCCGCCCTCCCCTTGATTGGCATAAAGGCCAAGCCGTGCTTTGGTTGCTCAAACAATTAAAAGGGGGATATTTACCTATCTATATTGGCGACGACGTAACTGACGAGGATGCGTTTAAGGCCATAAAACAGAGCTATCGCGTCGGCAGAAAGAAGAAAAGTTATGCCAGGCACACGCTAAGAAATGTCACGGAAGTCTACAGATTTCTTGGAACTCTAGTCAACTCCGCGTAGGAGAGCCTCTTAGGCTCTCCGTCTTAAGGTCAAACGGCAGAGGCTAAGAGCCTCAGCTACGCGTTTGGAGAAAAATTTCCCCCTCTTCCAATTTCCTCCAGCTATGCTAGTATTCTAGCAATGGAACAAATAATTAACAAGGAAGAAGGGATTGAAATTCCCTTCCCGATCAGGACCATAGTCACGAAAGGATCACAACATGTCTAAAATTAAAAAAGCCCAGAAACCCTTTACTTTTTTTAGCACTTCTTTACTGGTTGAGATTACCGGCAAAAAGGCCCATCACCTAAAAGAATTCATTGAAGTCTTGAAAACCATTGATGAAAGTTCAATTTTTTACCATGTCCACCATTCGTTCCGGGAATATAACTTTGCCCCTGGCAAATATTCCAATGATTTTGCCCGCTGGGTTGCCGATGTATTAGAAGAAAACAGCCTGGCAGAAAAACTGGCCGCCATTAACATTGCTGATTTCACCTGTTTAGCTGGCTTACGTGATCGTCTGGTAGAAATTATCACCAACCATCTTAATGCCAGCGTGGAAATCAGGAAAGCCAGCCCGGGCAGGGAATTCTATTTTCTACGTGCAGTGGCAATAATAAACCCTAGTTCCTACCAGGCTTGGACACTGGGCCAATTTACCGAATGCCTGCAAAAAGTTGGTATGCGCTCCCTCTACCACCACTTCTTTGATGCCAGACTAAGGTTGGGACATAAAACCAATGACTTTTCCAATTGGATAGATACAGCCTTAGGCAGAAAGGAACTTGCCCAAAAGATCGAACAGCTTGACCCATATTTTATGACCATGGACCAACTCAAAGGAAAAATTATCGAACTTTGTCTGGCCGAAGAAGAAAAAGAATATCACCTTCTCGATCTAACCAGATTTGTTGCCAAAAAAATTATCAACAAAGTCATTAGGAAACAATCATGAAAAAAATTAGCTTAAAAGATTACGCCGCAGTAACTCGAACACAAAACTTAGAAGAGATCGCCCTACTGGCAGAAAAGCTCAGCGGCCTAACCGTTAAAATGGTCAACTCCACTTCAATGGGCGGTGGAGTCGCGGAAATGCTCCATCGCACAGTCCCTCTCTTTAACGAGCTAGGGCTAAAGGTCCAGTGGGATGTAATTAAGGGCACCGGCGCCTTTTTTAATGTCACCAAAGCCTTTCACAATGGTCTGCATGGTAACGAGGTTGAGATTGACGATAAGATGTTTGAGGTCTTCCTGGATGCCAATGAAAGTAATGCCAGTAACATGCGCTTTGATGAAGACATCATCGTTATCCATGATCCCCAACCTGCTGCCTTGATCAAAGAAAAAAACAAGACCTCGGCTAAATGGGTCTGGCGCTGTCATATAGATACCGCCACCCCCAACCTGCGCATTTGGAACTTCCTCCAACAGTTTATTAACAAATATGATGCTTCGATTTTTTCTGCTCCCAGCTTTGCTAAGGAGCTCCCTATCCCCCAATATATGATTTACCCGGCTATTGACCCGTTTGCCGATAAAAATAGGGATCTGACCAAACAAGAAATAGAAGATGTACTCAGAAAATACCAGGTTCCCACCAATAAACCTATCGTCCTGCAAATCTCACGCTTTGACCGGCTTAAAGATCCCCTTGGCATATTTGAAACTTATAAGTTGGTTAAAAAACATGCTAATTGTCGTTTTGTTTATGCGGGAGGAACTGCAGACGATGACCCGGAAGGAACAGCCGTACTGGCAGAACTACAAGAAAAAGCTGCCGGAGAAGAAGATTTTCAGATCATCCTGCTGCCCCCTTTTGCCGACATTGCCGTCAATGCCCTGCAGCGCACCGCAACAATAGTAATGCAAAAATCTTTGCGTGAGGGGTTTGGTTTAACGGTTACCGAAGCACTTTGGAAGTCAAAGCCGGTAATTGCCAGCGCTGTTGGCGGGATTCCCCTGCAAATAATCAACGGCTTAACCGGCCAGTTGGTTCACTCTGTGGAAGGGGCTGCTTACCAGGTCAGGTATTTGCTTAACAATCCTCAAGTGGCTAAAAAACTGGGGCAATACGGCAAAGAACACGCTCGAGAGAAATTTTTACTTACCAGGGTTATCCGCAATTACCTCTTACTCTTTATTGCCCTCCAGCACCCCGGCAAAAATATTATTGAGCTATAAGAATTAGTTTCCCTCAAGAAATACAGTAGCCCACAAAAAAGATCAAGCCCTATAAGCAAAGATAAACTATTGCCTATAGGGCTTTTGGCCTTAACTATTTATTGGCTGTTATGTAGAGCAGATAAACTGAGACCAGTGAGGTCGTAAGGCTGGCCAGGGTTTTGGCCACATCACCAGCCGTCCCCCAGAATTGATTCCAGTCAAAAGGTTTTTGGTATCTGGTTAAACTGAGGGGCTTGGTCGGCACAAAAATCGTGTCTCCTGGTTTAACAGCCATAGTCCAGTTAATCTTTTCTGTTTTGCCGCTAACTCGCAAGACACGAGTTTCCTTAAAATCGGCAAAAGTAGTTTCTCCGCCACAAGCATTAACATAATCATTAACCGTTTTACCTTTTTCATACAAAATAGTGGCCGGAGAATATATTTCTCCCAACACAATTACCCCCATTTCCTTATTAGGAATAGTTAAGCTGTCCCCTGCCTGTAAAACTATATCCTGGTCACTGCCGGTCTTAAGATTGCCTAGTTGTATCACCACTCGACCGGGAATATCCATTTCTAATTTTCTCAGGGCAAAGTCATATTCCCGATTGATTGATCCGGCACGAAACTCCGCTTCTCCTGAAGGCAACCCATAAGGAATTTCACTTAATTCACGTCTCTTATTCTCAGCAAACTCTTTCTTAACCTTCTCAATCTCACTAAGCTGTTTTGCTTTCAATGCTTCACGGATAAAAACAGCCCCTTCCAGAAAAGCCTTGTCGGTAAAACCGCCGGCTCTGTCTATTACCGAGCTTAGGTGTTCACCCTTATGAAGAATATAGTTGCCGGGATATAACACATTGCCCTTTAAGGTAACGATATTAACAGAAAAATAATCGGGGTCTATACGAACAAACAAATAATCGTTCTTTTGCAAAAGAAGATCTTCGTTTTTGTCTTTATCGGTTAAAATTCTTTTTAAATCAAGGGTATAAATAACAACTTGATTCTTTTCATTACGAATCAACTCAGCCTTGTGAAAGGCACTCTCTTTCAGTCCACCTGCCTGGAAGATTAAATCAGAGACATGCATTCCTTGAGTTAAAGGGAAAGAAGAATCACCGTCATTAATTTCTCCATTAACATAAACAGTTGGACTCCCTTCAAGCTCGGTCTTAGAAAAAATACGGATTTTATCAAACTCTTTTAGATAGGGATTATTCTCTACCTCCCCCGCTTTCAATAAAGATAAATCAATTGCCATAATTTTCGGACGCATATCCGGAGGAACCAACCTAATAATTTGAGCCCGCTGCATATAGGTCTCCGGCGCCAGACCTTGTGCCTTCGCCAACAAATCACCTAGACGCATCCCTGACTCCAGCTCATAACGCCCGGGTCTGATCACATTGCCTTGCAAATAAACAACATTTTTAATGGTTGAAGTAATTGAAAAAACCGTAATGTAGTCTAGATTGCTAAGGTAGACCGGTTGGCTATCTTTTGTTTTGAGATAATCGGCATAATCAATATCAATAGCTGTTTCTGCACGATTGTCTTTTTTGCGCTCTATTTGTAAACGCTGAAGATAAGTGGTTGGGGTTATCCCTCCGGCTAAGCCAACAATAAAATCATTCAAGTCTGTTTTTCCTTTTAACTCGTAGATAGCCGGCCGCCGAACATTACCACTAATAGCAATCGTCTCTCCTATAGGAGGGATCTGGACAACATCACCACTTTTCATGATAACATCACCTGGTTTTTTGCCATGCAGAATAAACTGATAAAGGTCAACAGCTTGAATAACCTGGTTATTGCGGAGTAACTTTATGTTCCGTAAAGAGCCCACTCGTGTTGGCCCTCCGGCCATAAAAATAGCATCATAAAGAGTGTTATTGGATTTTATTGTATAGGCCCCAGGATTGGCAACCTCACCAATAACATAAATCTTAATCGAGCCAATTTCTTTAAGAGTCAAATCAAGATTAAAGTCCGCCACATAAGTCTCTGCCAGCCTTTGCGTCAGGATATCTTTGGCTTTGGCAAGGCTATAGCCGGCCAACTGGATTACCCCAACCTTAGGTAAGGTCACTGTACCACGCTCATCAACCTCCAAAGCATAGGTATCATTGATGTTCCCCCAAATAGTCACAACCAACTGGTCACCGGTGTTGATATTATAGTCAACCCCTAAAGGGATCCCTGCTGTTGAGCTAAAACGTTGGCCAACTGTCTTACTAAAGACATTATAACCAAACTGCCTTAAAGTTGTGGATTGATCGCCAACCTGACGGGTAAACCCCTGTTCAATAGCAGAAAGTTCCGCTGCAACCGCAGCTTCTTTTTGGTCACCAGGCACAATAGTCTCATCGTCTTTTAAAGTGGTTTGCTCAAGATCCACTGCCTGTTTTACAACAGGCTTAGTTGTGCCACTGGCAGACGGTTGAGGAGTATCAAATCCCAAAGCCTTCTTAATTTCATCTTTTTGTTGAGGTGTTAAATTTTTAACTTCCTCCTTTTGTTGGGGAGTCAGATTATTTATAGTTGTTGTGACATCCGCTGCCAAGGCTGGCAAGGGACAAATTGTATTTAATAAACAGATCACCAAAAAAACACTTATCCTCTTAAGCACAAATTTCATCTAGAACTCTCCTTTTTAATATTAACATTGTTAAGCAGAGAAAGACTCTTTATGTAATTTAAAAAGAAAGCAAACATAATGCCGATAATCAGGGCTACAACGCCGGAAAATACTATTTTTTTCGACCCCCCCCTGCCAACAGCAAACCTTGGGGAGACTGCTGGGTCAAGGGGCTGGAGAGACAAACCTAGGGAATTTTTCAATGAATATTCTTGCAACTTTTTCACATAGGTGTTAGCAATAATGTCTACCAACTTAGGGTCAGAAGAAGTCGCGGTAACGCGTAACAACCTGCCTTTAAGATCGCTTTTTACAGAACCCTTCACCAAACCAACTATTACTTCTTCTGATGAACTGGCTTTGATTCCCTCAAACCCCTGACCATTAATCTTGCTTTTTTTATCATATTTAGCTAACCATTCGTCCAAAAAGCCCTTTTGCTTCAAGTCCTGCGCTACTGCCACGGCTAATATGCGACTATCAATAATAACATCTAGCACCGTATCACTACTCTGGCCAGAACGGCCGAAGAAAGAGGCAAATAGATTATTAATATTACTAGAAAACTCTTCCTTTGATTGCAGGACTAAAACAGTGGCTTCTGCCTCATAGACACTAGGCTGGCTAAGCCCCTGCCAGGTAGATACAGCAATAGCTAGAATGACTAAAGTCATAATCAGGAACTTATATTTATTTAGAACCTTAAGTAAATCAATTATATTGATTTCATCTTCCATAATCAGCTCCTCAGAAACAACCATTATACTTCAGATCAATCAAACACTCAAGACTGCTGCGGACTACTCGACGAATAAACTTCTATTTTTAACAAAAAAAAGGCTCCAAAATAATTAAGCATTGGAAAACATTACAAAAATATAAATTATTTTACCACCATAGAACGAACAGCAGAAGATACTCCTGGGCCAAAAGCAGCTGATTGCTCAATCTTAGCCCAATTATCTTTAAACCATTTGATAGTCTCATCTAGTCCTTCATCAAAATCTGTCTGAGGATTATACCCCACCAACTTGCGGGCTTTTTCAACAGAAGCAAGCAAGCGACTCTTAGTATCCCACTTTCTTTTCGGAGAAAATTTAATGCCGGCAGGATTCCCGGTTAAGGCATTAATTTTTTCGGCCAACTCTTTAATCATTGTCTCGCGCTCCGAAGCCAGATTAAACTCTTGCCCAATCGCCGCTTCAATTACTCCTGCCCGTAATAAACCATCAACAATATCACCTACAAAAGTAAAATCCCTGGTTTCCTCCCCGGTCCCTGTAATTGGTAAAGGCATTTTCTTGAGCGCCCAATATATGAAATTAGGTATCACATTGCGATACTGCCCGGGAATCTCTCCCGGCCCATAAGAATTGAAGAACCTGGTTTTAACCACCGGAACCTCATAGTGGTGGTGGAAAAAATTGCAATACAACTCCCCCAACATCTTGGTAATTTGATATGGAGTAGTGAGATGCATCGACATAAACTCTTCTTTTAATGGCAAGGGCGCTTTAGACCCGTAAATGGAACAACCGGAAGAAGCATAGACAAAACGTTTTACTTTGGCCTTAGTCAGAGTAGCATATTCAAGTAATTTAAGGGTCCCCTGTCCATTAACATCCAAATCTTCTTCCGGATGATCAACAGAGTTTTGGTTAGCAAAAAAAGCTGCTAAATGAAAGATATATTCCGGTTCTTCAAAAAAGACTCGTTTTAACTTAATTTCATTCCGAATATCACCTTCGACAAATAAAACATTAGGTAAAGAAGGGATGTTCCAACGCTCGGCAGAGGAAAGGTTGTCTAAAATGATCACCTTGGCAGCGCCAGCCTCAGCTAAGGCCTTAACTAAGTTACTGCCAATGGCCCCAGCCCCTCCAGTAACTAAGACTGTTGCTCCTTGATAAGCCTTTAAATATTCTGTAGTCATTACTTTACCGCCTCTTTAATGATATTTTCGAAAGATGTCACACAAGCTTCACGAGAGAAGTACTTTTCTGCGGCTTGCCGCCCATTCTGACCCATCTCGTCCCGCAACTTTTTATCATTATATAGTTTCAAGACCGCTTGCGCAAGCTCAGCCGGGTTTTCGGCCTCAACACTTAGGCCACAGTTATGTTCTGCCACAATCTTAACTGCATCACTTTTACAAGAGACGCTGACAATTGCAGGAAGTCCTGCAGCCATAATGCTTAAAAGCTTACTAGGCACAACAGGAGTAGCCAGGGCTTTACGAAGTGTTACCAAAGAAACATCTGAACTATGAAGAATTAAAGGATAAAGGTTATGTGGTTGGGTTGGTACAAAAAGGACATTTGTAAGACCAAGTTCTTTAACTTGAGCCTCCAAAGCTGGCTTCTTGACCCCATCACCGACTAAAACAAATTTGATATTATCGGTCCTGAGTCTTGTGTCCTGAATCTTGTGTCTTTGCAAAATCTCCGCCGCTCTAACAACAACATCAAGTCCCTGAGCAAACCCCATTACCCCGGCAAAAGAGACCACAAACTTGTCTTTTAAATCATATTTACGGCTGAAATCATTATCTCTGGCTCCAGGTTGGATAGCTAAAGTATTAACCCAGTTATGAGCAATCTTTACCCGCTCCTCTTTGGCCCCTTTAGTGACGACATAATCCTTATTGCCGGCAGAATGAACCGCAACATAATCGGACTTTTTATAAACGAACTTTTCCATAATTTGAGAAAGCTTAATCAATGATTTATTATTTAACAAACCCAGATCAATCACAGTTTGCGGATAAAGATCCTGGATATTACTAATCAAGGGGCTTCTTTTCATCCTTCCCAGCCAATACCCGGCAAGTCCCAAAGTAAGTGGCGGCGAATAGATCAGAATGGCATCCACTTTTTTCACCCTTAAGCCGCCAAGAAAGAAAATTATGGCCAAAAGAAAATGCTCAACCCCACGAAAGAAAGGACTTGTCCTCACTAAAGGTGGGGTTTGATAACGAAAAACATTTATGCCGGCAATTGTTTCCCTGTTAGGCAAAGCCTTAAGATCCGTCCCTTCGGCAACATTATAAAGAGGCTTGCGAGTCACCACAGAAACTTTATGGCCCCGTCTAACCAGTGATTCTGCCAATTCAAAAAAAAGGGTGGCACAGGATTTTGTTTCCGGAGGGAAAGCCTCAGATAAAATAAGTAGATGCATTGATTGTTTGTGGGACTCCTGTTTTGATTGATTCAATAATGGCAAAGGTAGTTAAAGTTGTATAAATATGGTCTTTAAGAGGCACAGCTTCCCGACTACTCTTAACCGCAGCAAAAAAAGCTTCAAACTCTCCTTCGTAACCACGATCAAGGTTAAAGGATTTTTTCTTTTGACCCCTACCATCTTTAGCAAAAAATAATGATTTAAAGTTATCAATTACACAAACTGACTTGCCGGAAAACACTTCAATTCTTTCTCTGGGAAGAAGTTTATCGCCTTGAGAAGCGTAAAGGATTGTCGCAATCGAACCATTGTGCATTTTAAGCGTAATAACTAAATTGTCTTCCCCTTTTTCTGTGGCAGCCTGAGCAAAAACACTTTCGGGCAATGAGCCGGATAAAGCTTGAACCAAATCAACAAAGTGACAAACCTCGCCAACAACCCTGCCCCCACCCTCCGCTGCATCGTGAACCCAACTTTCAGCCGGGACAAACCCAGCATTAACTCGACAATTGATAACCAGGTTTGAACCAGAACCGAGCAATTCTTTGGCCTTCAAGGTCAAGGGAGCAAAACGACGGTTAAAACCTACCATCAGGAGCCGTGGATCGGGGTTCGCCGTGCCTGCCGGCAGGCAGGTGGTTCGTGAATAGATATCGATTATTGATTTAAGTTCTGAATCATTCATGCACAAAGGTTTTTCTACAAAGACGTGCTTACCAGCCTTAAGGGAATCAATCACCATCTGGGCATGAAGATTATGCCTAGTTGCAATTAAAATCGTATTAATATTTGGATCTTTTAATAATTCCTGATAGTCGGCCACACAATACTCAAACCCATATTTTTTACCTGTGTGACGACCCTTAAAACCTTCCGCATCTGCAAGCCCAACCAATTTAATATTTTTGAACTTTTTTAGAATGGGGAGCATGCTAGTGTTGGCGTGGAGGCCTGCGCCGATCAGCCCTATTTTGACCTGCTCCAACTGTCTGCTGTCTGCTGTCTGCTTTCTACTATCTAATAAGCTTATCTTCTTCGACCCAGGACCCATGACCCCAGACCCAAGACCATCCCCATATTCTAACAAAACCCCAAGATACGGCACTCCCCCCTTTAAAATCATCTCATACCCGGCTAGAGCTTCTGCCAACTTAAAGCGATGGCTAATAAGCTTTTCTAGTTCAACCTTTCCTTCAGCTACCAAATCAAGGAAACAAGCCATATTGCGTTGAGTGGTCCAACGAACATAAGGCAAAGGATAATCTTGCCCTTTATTTTCATAAAGGGGATCAAATTTACCGGGGCCGGTGGCGCGAGAAACAATGACACTTAATTCTTTTTTGAAGAAGTCTTGTCTGGGCACATCCAAAGAAACCATACCACAAGCAACAATACGGCCCTTATCCCGGGAAATTTCCGCAGCCATTTCAATCGGTTTATTATCTTGAGAGCCTGCCATAATAATAACGGCATCAGCCCCAACTCCGCCAGTAAAGTCAGCTACAACTTGATTAATATCATCTCTACCAATTAAGGCAACTTGATCAACTCCAAATTCCCTGGCCATTTTTAGTTTGGCCTCGGAGATATCAACCCCAATAACTTTACAGCCAAAGGCTTTAAGCATCTGAACCGTTAACTGTCCCAACAGCCCTAACCCAAGAACAACGACATTTTCACCAAAAGTTAAGTTGGCAACCCGAATAGCATTCAAAGCAATCGAACCTAAACCGACAAACGAGGCTTCTTCAAAAGAAACCCCTTGAGGAATTTTGACCAGCATATTTTTTGGCACATAACTTAGTTCGGAATGAGTGGCAAACCCATCGCCAAAACAGGCGATTCTATCGCCAACTTTGACACCATAAATCCCCTCTCCAACCTCTCTAACCAGACCGGCTGAACTGTAGCCAAGAGTAACAGGAGTATCTAAACGGCTCATGACAGCTTTATAAGTATCTAATAAACCGTCAACTTTAATTTTGTTGATAACCTGTTTAACCAGGTCAGGACGAGCCAGGACTTTTCCCAAATAACCTTTTTGAGCCAGACTGATCATTAGCTTCTCCGTGCCAACGCTGACAAGGGAATTTTTTGTTTCCAACAAAACCCCACCAGAACGCAAAAGAGGATCCGGAACTTCCACTAACTGAAGCTCCCCTGATTTATAGTTTTGGATTATCTGTTTCATGTTTTTGACAATACTGATCTATTATAGCAGAATAATTCTCCAAAAAGTTATTGATGCTGTTAGTATCCTCAATAAAATTAACCAAATCGAGAAAAAGATTGTTTTTTTTGATTTTTCCGGCCTTGAGATGAATCTCTTTTAGCATTTGCGACCATGACATCCCGCTATATTTAGTATCGGCAAAGAGGAGCTTCAAGCTTTTGGCGCCAGGTATAATGTCCTTACCCATATACCAAACCAGGTCATACATATCGCGGCCTTTAAAATCAATTTCCTTGGCTTTACCTTTGTAAAACAAACGGGTCAGAAAAGCGTGAACTTTGCCGGCCATTAAATCCGCCAATGAATATCTTTTTAGAAAATAAGTCCTGCCCCCCTTTTCCACTAAGGCAGTTTCCAACACAGCCTCCGGCAAGTTAACCTGGGCAATTTCTACTTTTAGCAAAAGTGTAAATGATTGTTGAAAATCAAGGCCCAGTTGCTTTAAGAAAGGGAACTTGAGATAAATTTTATTATTTTGGCCCTTAAGCGCAAAATCAATCTCCTGGTATTTAAGGGTTTGCCGAAACATATTTTTAAGATCCCCGGCTATCTTTTGATGGTCTAATTTTACCGCACAATCAAAATCAAGGTCTTCGGACAAACGCGGCAGGTTAAAGCAAAACCGCAAGCATGTCCCGCCGGTAAAAATCAGCTTATGGTTAAGCTCTTTATTGCCATAGATATATTCTAAAACGATATTCTGGAGATGCTCCTTAATCAAATTGATTATATAACCGGTTCTCACCTTTTTCTGCTTAGCTTCACTAACAATAGCTTTTAATTGCTCAAAAAGCATGCTTGCTCCTCAAGGCCTGATAAATCCGACGCATTTTTTCACTTCGGGCAATAGCCAAATAATCTTCAAATTCCCGCCAATCGGCCGAGGAAAAACCCTCCAAATTTAATCTTAGTTCGGCCACGGTTTTTGCGTTGGCATGTTTAATGGTTCGTTTGGCAAAATAAAGGTAATCAAATAAAGCCTTACTCTTGGAAGCGATATCATAGTTTTTGCCTTCAAATTGCGCCCGGCTAAAACCGCAAAACAACTGTCGCTTGATTTTGGCATAACTGAAATTAGCAATTTTAGAGCTGTAGTTTTTGGTTGCCCTGCCGGTAATTGAAGCGACACCAAAAACAGCTTCGGATAAAACACCGTATCGGGCCAAAACGGTCTCTTTGCTGACATAAGAAGGTTGGTCCAAGAGAGAAGCAAGATAGTTGAGATACTCATCTTTGTTGGCACAATTTTGCCAATATTCTTCCGGCACATAAAAGCCTCTCTTGAGCTTAATCAGTTTACCGGCTTTTAACCAGTTTTTGACGTTCTGGTCAAAAGAAGCCGGTTTAATATCAGGGAATAAAAGGGCAAGATTATCTTTTCTCACGTAAGGCAGTTTTATTATTTGCTCTGAAATGCTCATTTGTTTTGGTTAGGGTAACAAGGCTTGTACTTATCTGGTACAAATATACATCTTAATCAGGCAATTGTCAAATTTTAGGTCTACTCACGTACCGGCTTTTTGCGAAAGGTGTACATTATCTATTTTTTCGCTTTTACTTTCTGACGCATGAGTTCAAAGGTCATATGGTAAAATTGCGATTTGGGTTCAGGCAGGTTCTTAGAGGCATCGAGAATTTCAATGCCAAGAACTTTGCCTTTTTTATCGTAATCAAAAATTATGCCCTCCTTGACCTCATCACTTTCATAATAACGGCTATCACCAAACCTTATATACATTGCATCACTTTTTTCGTCGTAATTAACCTTCATTATAGACCTCCCTTAAATATTTTTTAATTTTACTTGTCCTATAAGCTGTAATCACGATTTTGGTCGTATTTTCAATTGCATAAACGACCCGATATAAAAATCTTTTACCACCTTTTGATAAAATTTTCTGGGCGACCTGACGGCCCGGAATGCCAGTCGTTAAAACTTGGTGGGGTTTATTTATTACACGCTCTACCTCAGCTTTAGCAATGCCGCGCTCCGTTAATTGTTTCTCCGCATGGGGATGATAAACTAACATCTTATTGGCATTATATCATGAATTCAACCAGATGGGCTCTAAACTTTAAGCTCCCTCGACAGGTTTTTTGCGGAATGTATACATAATCTTATGCAGCAAATCGGCAAACATTGACTCGTAAAAAAGTGGTTGATGGCTGGATTAAAGTTTTGACAAAAAGTTAATAAAAGCCTTAAGCTGAAGGTCAACCTCTTTATAAAGAGCCGGTAAATTCTCGGCTAAATTCTGGCAGCGCTGCCATTTTAATTCAAAACCATAAATATGTCTAAAAAGGTGTCTAAAGCTTAAATATTCGTTCAAGTTTTCCCCTAATTCAACTGATAAAACTGCGGGCCGGCGGTTAGGCACATTAGCCAACATGCGCCGCAAAATTTGAGTATGCCAGCCCTCGCCCTCCGGCAGGCCACCATCAACGGCATAGGCAATCCTTTCAAAGATCTTTTCCAGTCCGGTATAAAAGTCATGCAAAATACTGCCTGCCGCCCTAATTAGGGTGGTATCCGGCTGATCCTTGATGCTTTTTAGCGCCAATTGCATTTCATCAACCAAGCGGCCAAGGTTCTTATTTTCTAAACTGATATCTGTTATCAAGCCGGCAAATTTAGCCATAAATTAATTGCCCTTTTTTTTGGATTAAATCTTTTAACTTAGGGGCCGCGTCTTCCAAGGGAACCAGATCAACACTTACTTTACCGGCAAAAAGCCGGGATATCTTACTTAAAGCAGAAATATATTCTTGGGGTTGTATCCCCTCTACAGCCAAATCAAGGTCAGAATGTTTATGGAAAAGCTCACCATCAATTATTGATCCGAACAAAAAAACCTTTTTAGCGCCAAATTGCCTGCCCAGCATCTGCGCTGCTTTGGCAGCAGAAAGTTTTAGGGATTTAATCAGTAACTGTTTAGCTTGATATTCCTTTTCAAATTGTTTTTTCCAGAATTTCTGGTAATTTCTTAGACTTGCCATAATGGTTAAATTGTATCAGATGTTTTAGGGGATAACAAATTAAATTTACTTTGTGAATCGTGAACGGTGAGGCGTAACAGCCCACATTAATTCGGCATTATTCTTCCACAGGTTTTTTACGGAAGGTGTACATGATTTTGTGGAGCAGAGCTGCAAGCATCGATTAGCAAAAAAGATAAGCATCAAACCAGGCGGATACCTTTTTGGATAATTTGCCTGACCAGGCTGACTTCTTTTTTCTTTTTAGCAAATTCCTGTGGCGTATAACATAAAAAGTCAATATCAGGCAATTCTTTATCTGACCAGGTTTTTAGCTGTTTGGCCACTTCCGCCCCTCTTTTGATAAACCTGTATTTATCAAACTCCTTGGAAACAAGTGCAATATCAAGATCGCTATTTTCATTGGGCTGGCCATAAGCGTATGAACCCCACAACCAAATTTCCTGCGGCTTAAAAATTTTTTTTAATTGTTCCAAATATCTGGCCAAAAAAGTTTCCACAGTTATATTCATTTTACCGTCTCACCCGTTATAAGTTTTTTAATTATTTCTGCCTTACTTAATCCTTCTCTAGCATCTTCCGGACTACAATTTTCGTATGGCATAACATCAGAAATATCAGGATAACGTAAAACCTGATAATATTTTTCCACAGGTTTTTTGCGAAAGGTGTACATAATCTTATGCAACAGGTCAGCAAACATTGATTCATAAAAAAAGTGGTTGATCGCCGGGTGAACCCAAGCAAAAAGCGCTAAATAATTCCAGTGATCGCGCTTAAGATAAAATTTATTGGAAACAAACTTGTGATAATCCTGATTCATTTCAATCTCTGCTTCCTTTGGCACCAAGCCATTCCTATAAGCCAAGTAATAATGTCTGATCTTCTTAAGATCAACACCCATCATCTTGGCGGTGATTAAGTCAGCCGCCTCAAAACTATCTGAGGCAATCAGCCAGCCTAATTTGAAGGAATCTCCCACCATCGGACCGCTGCGAGTTAAACCATAAGTACCGTCAATTATCGTGTACTTGTTCTTGATGGCTTGGTTGATAGCAAAAATCGCTTCGTTAAAAACAGGATGATAGCGCAAGCGCATCACATTGGGCACACAACCCCACTGATTTTTGTAAGAAAGAGAAATCTGCGTCATAGCATGCACTTTGGGGACCGGCAAAGTAATAAAAGCGTCAATCTCATGCAGTAAAATCTTGGGCATTTCAATTTTAAAATCACGACCAAATTTATGGACAGTTAAAAACTCAAAAGGAAGCTGAGAAAGATTAACAACCCTGATGCCATATTTCTTTTCCAAATCATAGAGCCCATAATCGTGAAAGGCATCTTTGACTTCGTAGGAATTGTACCCTCCGTCCGATTCCCCCACTATCACCTTACAGCCATAATCTCTTAAAATTTTTATTAAAGCTTCCAAGAGTTGCGGTGTGGTAGTAACTCCAGGCTTAAACTTAGGATGGCCTAAATTGGGCTTTAAAAAAACGCGATACCCAGGTTTCAGCTTGTTTTTTAAACCGATAAAGTCAAGAGCTTGGCCCAATAACTCTTCAATTTGATTAACCCTCAAATCATAAATATAAAGACGAGCCGTCATTCTTCGGTCTGCTCCTTAATTGCTTGTGTTGCACCTATGGCTTTTGATCATTTTATTGAAAAACAAGTTTTGTAAACAGATCCACAAAAGCTTGCTCGTATTTTTGAGCAGTAAAGCCTTGTTTGATTTTGTTAATGTTTTCCTCAGCCATATTAGCGCACAATAAGTGGTCGGAAAAAAGTTCTTTTATTGCTTGAACCAATTTTTCCGGCGCTTGAGCCGGCACAAAAAAACCATTAACACGATCAAGAACAACATCAGGAATCCCACCCTGCATAGTTGTGATAATTGGCAAACCAGCAGCCATGGCTTCCAAAATAGCTATCGGCAACCCCTCATAAGGGTAATAAGTAGGAAAGACAAAAAGGTCACTATCCCAAAGCAATTGTTTTTTTTCTGTTCCTTTTACAAATCCAACAAATTGCACATTAGTAGTAAGGTTATTTGCCTTAACATAGTTCTCAGCCGCATTTTTCTCTAATAAGCTTGGCCAACTACCAGCAAAAATAAATTCAAGAGGAAAGCTTTGTTGCTTTAAAATTGCAGCTGCTCGCAATATATCAAAAAAACCTTTAGAGACAAGCAAGTTGTTAAGGAATAAAACCTTAAAGTTGCTTCTGCCTCCAAATTTAATGCTGGTAAGCTTAGCCTCAACCTCAGACTCTGTAGGCAATAATTCATTAACTACAAAATTAGTAACAACCACAATTTTCTCTTCTGCAACTAACCCCCTAAAAACATCCCGTAGGGAACTGGTTAAAACTATAGCCAGGTCAAGCTGAGACAAGGTCATTTTGATCCACAGCTTTAATGGCCAACCAGAATTTTCATAGAGCACCCTAAAATACCCGCCATGCAGATGTATAACACATTTTTTGCGACAAATCTTAGCTAGTAAAATAAACAAGCTATCCCGAAGAAATCCTAGCCTAGTTTGCGCGATTGCCAAGTAGACTATTTTAGGTCTAAATACTATCATCTGCCAGCCTAAAGCGAAAAAAGATAAAATATCCTTAAGGAATTTAATTGGTCTAAACTTGCCAATATTTAAATCCGTTATCAACCTTGCTCCACTAGTATTAATATTTTTGACACAAAAAGCCCTGTTTAAAACCTTGGAATTCGCCAATTGTTCTAAGGCAATAGAAGTGCCATGATATGGAGGAGGAAAAGAACCAATTAAAACAACTCTATTTTTCATAACAAGTTTGATTTTTTTCTTCTCATTAACCTACAACTCTCCTCTTCGTTTTATGACAAAAAACCACCAGGCTAACAATTAACAAGGGAATCATTGAAAACAAGAAAGTTAATTGCTTGTTTGGCAAAGGGAATAGCCCGTAAGTGTTATGGAAACTGGCAAAAAAAACAGAAACAAAGATAAGTAATAATATGGTTTTATGAGGATAAACATATTCTTCAATGATTTCAGTAATAAGCCAGTAGAAAACGATAAACGTCGGAGCCATAAGTCTTTCATAATTACTACCAAACAACGTGGAAACAATAACTAGCGAAAGATAAACTAAAAGATACCGATGCTCCTTAAAAAAAGACACTGTTTTATTTAGAAAAATGAGAGGAAGAAGGCTGAGCGGAATAAAAGCATTAATAAAAGATCTAAACCAGGCTTCAGGCAAAGAAAACTTACCTCCATGACGCAAAAAAGCCTGGAACAAATTTAACCCTCCCACAGGATTAATGAACAACCTAAGCAGTAAAAAAACTAATATTCCCGGGGTAACAGCTAAGACTATTTTCTTGGATTCTGATCTTAACTTCTTTTTCTCTAGCAAAAAAAAGAAGCTTACTGGCACCATAATCATAACAGTTTCTCTAGTTAAGGCCCCAATAAACAAGACAAAGGCAAACACTCCCCAGCGACACCCCAACATTGCCCAAAACAACACTATAATAAAAATTAACGAAAGGGTATCATTTATTTGAAAATAGTTCCAAGCTAAATAACCAAATAAATACTTATTCAAAACAAATAGGCTAACAACAAAAAAAGCAATAAAGCCTTGTCGGGCAGAAACATATAAAAGAAAAAAATAGCAACTGATAGCCAGGACAACTAAGGAAAGAAAAGCAAAAACATAAAAACCCAAAGGGGTTGCTACGGGGAACAAACCAACAATATATGGACCTAACATTCTATAAGCAAAAGGTTGCTGTACCTCCGCCGCTATGCCAGGAGCTGCCAAAGCAATCTTTTGGTAGTCAGCCAAATCCCACGCAGAGAAAGGCTCAGAGGCAAAAGGGATCTTCCCATATAAAATTATCATCAAGACAGTTATAACAACCAAGAGAATCAAATGTTTTTTATTAATGCTAATTTTAGATCCCTTTCAGTAATTTCATATACTCAACAGCAACAGCTTAGTTGCGATAACAAATCAGAAAATTATTATTAATCGCCTGCCAATTAAATTGTTCTTCAATAACTTTCCGACCATTTGCACCAAGCACTGCTCTTAAGTCTTTATCATTAACTAATAATCTTAATTTTCCCGTTAGCTCCTCTTTTTTAGTCTCGTCGTAAATTAGACCATTATTAAAAGAAAGCCTCTCCTTAACCGCAGGAATATTTGAGCCAATCACAGGTAAATTGCAAGCCATAGCATCAAGCATGGAAACAGAACACTCTTTGGGCCAGACACCAACATCGGCCGCACAATAATATTGCGGTAAATCCTTATTAAGGATAGCATCAAGCCAAAGTATTTTACTACTAACTCCTTGGATCTCAATCCGACTTCTCATTTGTTGAACATATTCTCCCTGCCCGCCACCAAGAAATAAGAGAAAAATATTTTCATTCTCAGACATTAAGGAACAAACAGCCTCCAACAAAACGTGTGGCCCCTTGTTGGGAATTAATTTGCCCACATAAATTATTAAGATATCCCTATCTTTTAACCCCAAAAATCCTCGACACAATTGTCTTTGCCGCGGGTTAAAACGAAACAATTCATGATCAACTCCCAAGGGAATCACTTTGATTTTATTTAAAGGAAAGCCATAACTCACATGCATAAACTCCTTGGTTGATTCAGTCACACCAATTAGACAATCAGCTTGTTGCTCAATGAGTTTTAAAAAAGTGCCCCTGAATAAGGGGTATAAATATTTTAGGGGATTACGGCTAGCACAAGCAACCATATGGTCATCATAAAGAAGTCTAAATTGTGTTTTTCCTTTTTTTAGGCAAGCTACTCTTATAGCTGTAAAAGTTACAATACCATGAACATGAATTACATCAGGATTGAACTCTCTAATTTTCGTTTCTAAACCTTGCAACCAAACCCGTCCATTAATCTCAAAGAGGGTTTTTAACCTATGCACCTGTATCCCGTCAAAATCAAACGAGCCTGTTTCCTGCAATCTTTTTCCCAATACGGCTACAGAGGCCCTTCCTTTGAAAAGGATAGGGGCATACCGCTCCGAACAAATAACAGCGACTGCATGCCCTTGTTTTTTTTGCTCTTTAGCTAGAAAAGTTTCCTGATAGCCTAATTCAGGCTGAAAATAATCTATCACATGCAAAATTTTCATTTAGACTAGTGCTCCCCTTTCAGAACAAATCGAATGGCTGGCTTTTTTACAGCAAACTTATCCGCATATAACAACCTCATAACAACTGTTAATCCAACAATTAAAAAGAGTTGTTTTTCGGTCAAGAGACTATCAAACAAGCTTTGAAAAAGAAAAACCACTAAAGCGATTTGAACAGCAATTGAGAAATTTCTTATTTTGATATCTCCGGCCACATTAGCAATATCCGCAACCCGTCTTAAATCAACAAAGCAACAGCCAATTAATAAGACATAAATAATGAGACCAAATAACCCTAATTCTGTTAATATCTGTACATACACATTATGAGGATCAAATTTATTACCATTCGTATACTTGGCCACATGTTCACAAAAATTCCCCATTCCAACCCCTAAGGGATTCTCCAAAAAAACCGGCATAACACCATGGAAAATACTACTTCTAGCCAGAACAGAACCATCCCTGCCGCTAAATGCCATATTCATACGAGCCCAGAAACCAGCCCCAGCCAAAGCTCCAACACCAGAAAATAGTAACACAAATATTATCGCTAATACTACCATTGATTTAGCAGAAAACCGCTCAAAAATAAAGACCGAAAGTATCACCCCAATGACCAAACCACCAAAGGCTGCCCTAGATAAAGAAAAAAGCGCTCCAAGTGCCACAATAATAAGAATAACTGAATAAGCGGTCTTCCATAAAAAGTTTCTAGAGTTATAAATTAGAGAAAAAATAAACGGGATAAAAAAGGTCGCATATCCACCCCAAATCCCCACATTACGAACTAGTCCTCCCGCTCTAAGACGCGCATAGGGATTATTTATGTCGGGCAAAATCCCACTAGCTGTCATGAAGGTAGGATCAACAAGATACTGATAAAAAACCACCAAAGACATAATAAAACCAGACAAGACTATGGCAATAATGACCTGCTCCATAAAAATCTTGTCGTTAACAACATTGACAAAACAAACAACGAATAAAGACATGGCAAAAATGGTAAAAAGCAATTGGGTGCTATTTTTAATATTAACAGCAAACAAGAGACTGGTCAGCATAGCAATGGTAACCAAAGCAAACAATAAGATTAATTCAGGAAAATAAAGTTTGATCTTTTTATTAGTCAAGAGTAGTTTTATAAGCCAAACAAACAAAAACACAAAGCCAAATATTTTAAAAGGTGTGGTACTATATACTTTGGACAACGACTTCAAACCCGGCAAAACCTGAATTGGTAACAGAAGCATCAAAAACAAAAAGAACCACCTGGATCTATTATAAAACAACAGAAAAAATATACCCCCAATAATTAACAGAGCCAACAACAAGAAGGAAAAAGAAGCGAACAGGGTTGGGGAGCACAGAATCAATACCCAAAAAACAATAAACAAGCTGATCAGCAATGGCTCATTTTTAAACAACCAATTAAGTCTTGTCATATTAATTAACCAGCCCCTGATAAACCACTAGTAGTTTCTCAAAGTTTTGATTCCAATCAATCCTCTCCTCTGCAATCAGTAAATTTTTCTGTCTCATTTTTTCCATCAATGGCTTATCTCTTAAGAGTCGCCCTATTTTTTCGGCCAAGACAACAGGATTTTTTTGGGAGGAAAAATAACCATTTATACCATCTTCAATCCAATCGTGATAAGCAGGAACATCACTAACAACTACTGGTAACCCACAAGACATTGCTTCTAAGAGAGATAGAGAAGTTCCATCACTCAACGAACTGCTAACATAAATATCAGCACACTGATAATATAAAGGAAGGTCTTTATTATCAACACGCCCAAGAAAACTAATTTGCTCAAAGACTCCCAATTGCTTCGCTAATTGCTGCATCGAATCAAACAAACTCCCTCCACCTATAAGAACAGTCCGAATGGGCTGCCCTATCTCTATTTTTGAGGCCAAAGCTCTAACAAAAAACTCAACCCCATAAACTGGCTCAAAATGCCTGGTCATAACTAAAACTTTATCTTGGCTAAATCCCAGTTTTTCTTTGAGCCGCTGTTTTTCCTCCATACTCACAGGAAAAAACTGCTGACGGTCTATGCCTAATTGAGGAAAAACAATTGTTTTACCAAAACATTTTGGGCAAATATTAATGACCCTATTTTTCACTTCTTCACAATCAGAATATACCATTGAGGCCTGACTCAAGACAAATTTTGTTAAATAAAACCAGAATTTACTCTTTTTAGGTTCAAGTAAAATATCCGACCCCCAAGTCATTATTAACAAAGGTTTAGCCCCAGCCAAAACAGCATACAAGCTATCCGTTTGAACCCAACCGGAGTGAACAACATCTGGCTTGATCTGGCTAATTTTCTGTCTTAAATAATTCGCCCGGCGAAAAACTTCCAACACTATTGGCAAACGCTTGCCACGAGAAAAGTCTTTATAATGGTGAATTAACAAACATGGCAGTGAGATGATTTCCTGAAACATGTATTTGGAATTGGTTTCAGCCAGTGGATTAAGAAATGAAATCAAATGGATCTCGTTTTTTGATGAACTTAACTTGGTTAAAAACCTATAGTCATGAATACCAAAGGTTGAAGTAACATAGAAAATTTTCATCTTGACTTCCCTAACCACTCACAATATTTCCTTATCCCTTCATCCAAGCCAACCTGCGGTAGCCAATTAAGCTCCTGAAAAGCCAAATCAAGCCCCTTAATCTCTCCACTATAATCGTCATTTCTGGGAGTATCAGCAAGAAACTTAATAACTGGTTCTGACTTAAAAATCTTCTTTATTAGCTCAGCCAGTTCCTTAATTGCAACAGAAGACTTCCCGGCAAGGACATAAGTCTTGTTTTCAGCCACTGATTGCAATGCCGCGACACTGCCAAAGGCCAAATCCTCAACATAAATAAAATTTCTCCTTTGCTGCCCGGAGCCATGGATAATTAATTCTTCTCCTTTTAAGGCTTTAGCCACAAAGAGGGAAATCACATCTGCCTGCCTGCTCCTGGGACCATAGACTGTGCCATAGCGCAAAATAGTATATGGCAACCCATACAACAGAGAAAAATTCTTACATAACATTTCAGCGGCTAGCTTAGAAGTTGTGTAAAGGTGACCCTTTTCATCATGCACATAAACACTACTAGCAAAAATAAAACGCCTTATCCCGTTCTTTCTGGCGGCATCCAAGAGATAAGTGGTTCCTAAAACATTTAATCTTATTACCTCTACCGGATTAGCCTTAGCCAAATCTATATTAGAAAATCCACCAATATGATAAATAACTTCTATGCCCTGCAAAGTTTTTTCAACAACAGCTTGATCCACAAAACTCCCTTGAACAAATTCTAGATCATTCCGCTGAGGGGGTTTAACATCTAAAATTCGAACATCATGACCAGCTACAACTAATTTATCAACTACCTGGCTGCCAATAAAACCACTGCCACCAGTAACTAAAATCTTCATGAAAGAACCTTCTTTAACGAATCAGCAATATAATCAAGTTCATCATCTTTTAAGCTAGGATATAAGGGCAAACAAATTTGCCTGGAGCAAACATAATCTGCATTAGGAAAAAGATCACCTTCAGCATTAACCATAGTATCAGGATAACGCTGAAAAACTGGCTGTGAATGGCAAGCATCAGAATAAACTTCCCCAGGCAAAGCCACTCCAAATTTTTCTCTCATGGTTCTTTTCACCACAGCTCTATCAAACTTATCATCCAAGTAAAGGATATATTTGTAATAAGCACACTGCATCTCTTTAGGGAAAGGCAATAATTTAATACCCTTTAAATTAGCTAGTTTTTTATCATACAATTTGGCCAACCTGCGACGTTCCGCTATAATATAATCAACCTTACGCATTTGCTGTAAGCCCAAGAGGGCATGAATCTCAGAAAAACGCCAATTATAACCAAATTCAGTATGGACATTAACATTATGGTCAGGTTTGCCATGTTCACGCAGGGTTAAGGCCATCTTATAGATATTCTCATCATTAGTGGTTATCATCCCCCCTTCAGCAGTTGTTAATATTTTAGTTGGATAAAAAGAAAAAGATCCTCCAATACTTAAGGCTCCTGCCTTAACACCATTGAGCGAACTACCATGGGCATGGGCTGCATCTTCAATTAAAAATAAGCCCATGTCTTTACAGATTTTTTCAATCTCTTGATAATGAGAAGAAATAATCCCGCCAATATGCACAATAATTACGCCAGCAGTATCTGGTGCAATTTTTCTTTTTAAATCTTCTGGATCAATTGAGAGATCTTCTTTTGTCACATCAACAAAAGCAACTTTACCACCAGCATGAATTACAGAAATTGGTGTCGCCATAAAAGTAACCGTGGGAACAATAACTGTTTTTCCCTTTACACCAAAGGATCGCAACATAATTTCCAGAGAGCTGGTTCCACTATTAACCGCTACCGCATATTTGGTACCAATATATTTTGCAAATTCCGCTTCAAACTCCTCAACCTTTTTACCCATGGTCAAATAACCACTTTTAATAACGTCAAGAATCCCTTTTTGGATATAATCAATATCCTCATCAGAGTAATCAAGCCTTAAGAGGGGGATATTCTTCATATTCTTGCTCCTTTCGAAACTGTTTCATTTAATTTTAAAAACTCATCAACCACAGCAAGACTTAAACCATCATTTAAAATCATATCTCCACTTTGGTGAAAGAAATACTCCCAATGTTCTTTGTCTAACTTGTCCTTAACTTCCTCGTATATTTCTGTCCCATAGTACGGAGCCAGAACACTTAAACTGTAATAATCAGCCTGCAACTCTTTGGCAAACTCAATAGTTTCTCTTAAGTCCGCATCTGTTTCTCCTGGAAAACCGGCCATAAGATAGACGGTTAAAGAAATCCCCGCCGCCTTAATCAATCTGGCTGCCCGCATCATTACTTCTTTAGTAGCATTTTTCTTAATTTGTTTAATGATTCTTTCGCTGCCAGATTCAACCCCAATTTTGGCACAAATACACCCAGCCCACTTCATTAATTTAACCAATTCTTCATCCAAGCAATCCGCCCGAGTATCACATTTCCACTTGAAGTTATAACCCCGCTCAATGATTTGTCGGCAAATTTCCTTGGCACGGTCCTTTTTAAGGGTAAAGGTGTCATCAACAAAATAAATGATCGTTGTTGGATTATCCTTAAGGACCATTTCGATTTCTCTCAAAACACTTTCAACAGATCTAAATCTAGTTTTTCGTTTCCAGATAGCCGGACTAGCACAAAAAGTGCAACAAAACGGACATCCCCTACCAGTTAAAATATACCCCAGATCCAATTTCTTTAACCCCTGACCATTATTCCAAAAAAGATCTCTACTAGGCAAAGGAATAGAATCTAAATTCTCAATAAAAGGACGGTCTGGGTTATGAATAATTTTAGTTCCCTTTCTATAACTTAAACCCAAAATTGATTGGGTTTCTTTCCCGCTCAATAATTCTAGAAAATTTTCCTCCCCTTCCCCACGAATGGCCAAATCAAAATCTTGGCATTGCAATGTTCCTTCTGCATCTAAAGTTGGGTGTGGACCACCAACAATAACCAGGATTTTTTCGTTGACAGCTTTAATCATTCTAGCAATATTCTTAGAACTCTTAATTGCTGCCGTATAGACGGAAATTCCTACAACGTCTGGAGAAAAAGCCTTAATAGCATCACTAACTTCCTCCCAAATGGGATGATTAAGATCATTAAGCGCTTCCTTATATGCCCCATAATGTTGAAAAATTTCCCTTTGATTAAGATAAGAATCTGTATCCAAATAATCAGCATTATAAATCCTGACTTCGTGACCCTGCTGTTGTAACACCGCAGCAATATAAGACAAGCCAAGATTAAGCCCATTGAAATGACTGCCCATTAAACGGTAAAACGGCGGCGAAATAAGTAAAATTCTTTTTTTCTCTTTTATTTGATTATTCATACAACTTTACTCCAAGAAGATCATTGTACACAAGCAAGTAACGTTCGGCAACACTGCTAATTGAGAATTTCTTTTCTATTTTCCGACGTGCTTGCCCACCCATTTGAGAAGCCAACTTTTCATTAGATAAAAGTTTTGTTAGTGCTACTGTAAAAGCAGCACTATCCCCAGGGGGAATCAGGAACCCTTCCTGGCCAGAAGCAACAATCGCTTCCGTAATCCCCTGGATATTAGAAACTACAACAGGCAAACCACAAGCCATTGCCTCAACTAAAGCATTGGGAAAACCTTCTCTTAAAGAAGCAAAGACAAAAACATCAGCAATTTTCAAAAAGTCTTCAACATTATCTGTTTTACCGATAAAAACAAGCCGCTTGTCCCCACCCCACTGATGAACTTTCTGCTTTATTTCGGTTAAATAATCCTCATCTTCAACAGGACCAACTAAAACCAAACTGACAGACTGATCATTTTGAGCCACCCGACTAAAAACATCGACCAGAAAATCAACCCCTTTTCTTTTGCAAATTGCCCCAACAAAAACAAGAATTTTACAATTCAAATCAAACCCCAATTGTTTTTTTGATTTTTGTTTCTGTTCTAAACTTTCAAGGGGACTAAATTTTTGAGTATCTACACCATTGGGAATTTGTGAATAAGCTTTTGAAGGCAACCCTGTTTTAAGGTAAGAATGTCTAAAAACTTCACTTAAACCAATAATTCGATTTACCCAAGAAAGAACCCTTAAAAATATTTTGCCGCAGCGCCGCTGACTTAAAGAATAAGGATCATCATCTCCGAATAAAGTTAATTTGACAACAATTTTCTTGCCAAATAATCTAGCTGCCAAAATCGCTGCATAGGTAAACGGGGTACAAGCTCCATGGATATGAACAATATCATATTGTCGCCTTTTTTGAAATAAAGCCACAAATATCTTTGGGGCAAAATCAAGGCCCTTATTGCAAGGCGAAGAGTTAACGGCCAAGCGATAAACCTTGATACCCTCAATGTCTTCTTCTTTCTGACAAGCACCAGCCTTAGTTGTGATGACAAAAACATTAACACCTTGCTTCTTCAATTCCTTGGCCAAAGACAAGGCTTGCTGCCCTGCTCCCGTAAAAAGGGGCGGAAAACTGCCTAAAACAAAACAAACATTTTGGTTATTTTTCATAACAAGCTCTCTTGCTGCTCTGATAGTTTGGGAACATTAGCCTGATCAACATGAACCCTTAGCCAATATTCCAAAACGACAAAAGACCAAATATCTATCTCGGAAACAAAATAATTCCCTTTTAAAAACTGCTTGTGTATTTTTTTCATCCACTTATAATCAAAGAGGCCTCTTTTCTTTATCGTCTCCTCAGAAAACACGTCATCGACAAAAGATTTCAACTCGTGCTTTATCCATTTTTCAAATGGGATACCAAAAGATGCCGACGGTTTCTGCGCAAGTTCTCGAGGCAAATAAGAATCCATGGCTCTTCTTAATAAAAACTTATCCTTTTTTAGATTATTTGGTAGACATAAACACATCCGAATCATGTCCAGACTTAAAAAGGGTAAGCTCACCTCTGCTTCAAAGTGAGAAGAAACGCTATAAAATGAGGGGAGCTGCTGATTACTTTGGTAAGTCTTTAAAGTAAGATAGGTGTTCTGAGTTGAAGTCTGTCCTAAGTTCAAGCCAGCAACCATATCTCTATACCCCTTAGCAACTACATCTGGATCAAAACTGGCGGGGGGATCACTAAAAATCTTGTTGAGATGTTTTTCATCTATTGTTGATCCTTTCCACTTAAACAATCCCAATTTATTGGTTAGGTAAGTATAAAAAAACAGGACCCCCTTCCGCTTCCTTGTTAAAGAGAAAGCACATAACTGGGCAAAACGATCCCTCAGAAAGGAAAGAAAACACAACCTGACTGATTTCGGCACACGCTGTGAAAAAGCAATTGATTTATCAACTCGATCAAATAGTTGCCAAGCAGAATTTAACCCAAAGATAGAGTCCGCACCTTCACCACAAAAATACTGACTAATATTGTATTTTTTACCAAGAGAAGCAACCAAATACATCATATAACCACTATTAGCTACAGGCAGGTCAAGTCCCTTTAGGTAATCAATAAAAACATCTGAAAGTTTCTCTGCACTGAATAAAATCTCATGGTGATTTATTTTTTTATTTTCCGCCATTAATCGGCCAAAATATCGTGCCGGATCATTATCATCAAAATAAATAGTAAAACTATGCAAAGGATTTGGCGATATTTCCTTTAACAATGACGCTAAAACACACGAATCAACACCCCCACTAAGCAAAAGCCCTAACGGCCGGCTATCGTCATCAATATTATCTTGAAGATTTTTTTTCAAGATATCCAACATTTTTAGGCTCAGAGTTTCTACTTTCTCTTCCTCAACTATCTGAGCAAACAATAAACGTAGATCCCAAAAGGAATATACTCTTGTCACCCCAGAAGCATATTTAAAAACTTGGGCAGGAAGAAGGCTGCGTATTCCTTTTATAGGGGTCAGGGGTTGTTCAAAGGCTTTCATAAGCAAATATGAATATATTGCTTCCACATCCAACACTTTATCTACCAAATTAGTTCTTAATATCAGCTTCAAACTATTAGCTAAACAGATTACCTCTCGATCACAAAAATAATAAATAGCACACTGTCCAATTTTATCTCTGGCAGCAAAAATAACCTCGCGATGCAAAAGCACAAAGCTGAACACACCCTCAAAATGTTCCACACATTTCTCCCCATAGACCCGATAAGCATCAATAATAAGCTCTCCATCACAACTCGCACGAGAAATGACTCCTTTGGCCGCTAACTGTTGCTTTAGCTTCTCTTTACTGTAAATGCGTGCATGATAGAAAACCATATATTGCTCACTACTATCTGAAGAAAAAAAATAATTAGATTGGTCGGCAAAAGCCAGTAGCTCTTTATTACCATCAAAATCAATCCTTTTAATTAAAGCCATCCCCATATTGTCAGCAACAAAAGGCACCACTTTGGGTTTTAAGCAAATCAGATAGCTCATCTTTATCTTTCTATATGCCCTCGCCAACCATCGGCTGGCACGAAACGAAGATTTTCTAGCTGTTGATATCCCCTGTTTTCCCATTCTTTAACATTAGAAACAATATCAACATTTTCCAACCAAGAAATTTCTTTCACAAAATAATGACTATCAAGGGCATTTCTGATTGTTGGAATCTTGTCGAAATCAAACCCCATTATAAAGCTGGCAACAGCATCTAAAATAGCTGCGTTCCCTCCCCCCAACAATAAACCTGCTTTGCGAGGCACAGGTTCCAACGGACCATTCCCTTCGCCAGCCCAGATACCATCAATAATAGACAGATATTTTCTCTGGGGGTTTTCTTTTATTTCCCCTTTATTATCAGAAAATCTTAGAATCAAATTCAAATCCAGCGTAGTTCTCCAAATCGTATCATTGCCATACCAAGCCCCATCACGGTTAATTGTAAAAGCAAAAGATTTCTTCTTAAATCTGTTTTTAGTTTTTCTGATAAAAAATCGAAAAGGGACATATAAGTATTTAAGCAAAAATTGACCAAATTTAACCCTGCTAAACAGATCTATTAAATATTGACCAAGTTTATAATCAACTCCTAACTCATCCCCAAACATATCCCCTCCATTTGCAGGAGAACCTATCCGATGATGAGGCAACCCTCTCTTCTCATTAGTTATGCCTACCATATTTTTAAGGCCCAAAGTAATCCCTGCCTTACAATGAGTTTTTAATTTGGACACACTAATAATCACATCACTTTTTAACAATGTCTTAGGGATCGAATAGATATGCTTCCCAGGCTGATGAAACTTTGGCACAAAGTTTTCATAAACCCCAGCCGTGCTTCTATATCTATTACAATGCTTATCGACAGGAGCTAAAAAACTTTTCTTTTTTAAATCTACCAACTGATAACCCAAAAAATCCCCCTGTTGCTTTCTTGAAGCAATAATTACATCGTTTTCATCTCTGAGCGCCACGAGGTCCCTAAAATCTACAGTTTCAAATTCAATTCCCGTATTATTTGAATAAAAATCTCTAATCTTATCCAAGCCAGTAAACTCAATTAACTTAGCAAAATCCACTTCCTTGATTGGGGAATCAGCAATAATTATCCGCCCTCTCCCCTTTAAGGCAATATAAACATAATCAACAATTGCCCTAATTAAAGATCCATGAGCAATTGTCGAAAACAAACCAATCTCACCCAAGGAATGTTCAAAAACAACCAAATTTGGTTTTATTAACACTTGCTGTCCAGGTTGAATTAATGATCCTAAGGGGTTCCAGCCTTGTTGTCCATAATTTTCAATATCCAATTGTAACTTAGCCAAAAGTAGCCGAAACTCTTCATAACAAGAATTGTCCTGGTAAGCCCCGACATTCTTGAACGGGTACTCAGGAAACTCTTTTCCAGGATGAAAAGGCGGAACCTTAGCATAATCCCCATCACATTTAATAATAGCAACCCTGTTTTCTATCGACATAAGTAATAGCCCCCCTTAGTATTTGGTATTTCTTTGATTAAATTTCACAAAACCTCTTGATTATTAAAATTATAAATGCCAACTATGCCACACATACATTTTCCTTGGCTAATTTTTCAATCAGAGCCTTCATCCGATCAATACTTCCAGATCGAAGATCGTTAACATAATTATGCAAAAACACTTGTCTGCCCTTAGCCAATCTCTCCAAAACTTCCCCATCAGCTGACAATATTTTCCATAAAGCTGCCGCAAGTTCTTGTTTGTTTTGAACTTTTAAGGCTGCCCCATCCTGAACAAAAGGCATTGAAAAGACAGCCTTAAAATAATCAAGGGAAACAACAGGCTTACCAACAACAATTCCATCAACTGCAGTGGTCGAGCCTAAAACAAGAAGACAATCTGCAGCTTTGATCAATTCCCACATATCACAATTCGACAACAAAATAGCATTAACATTTTTTCCCTTAATCATTAGCTTGTATTTATTATGCAAATTCTGATCAGTCATGGGATGTAATTTTACAATCAAAACAACATCTGGCATATCCCCCACAACATCTAGCAAGTCGGAAAGCAAATACATATGCCACGGATACACTGCCAATGGCGTGAAAATATGATGATCAGGGGGAGCATATAAAATAATTTTTTGAGTGGGGCTTATGCCTAAGCATTTCAATATCTCTTCCTTCTCTCCGCTTCTTGATAATACTCTATTTAGATCATCGTAAACCATTGAACCAACAGGCTGACATTTATTATGATTTTCTTTATTAAGCCTTTCAAACTCATCTTTTTCTTTATGCCCCCAGGTTGCGTAAAAATCAACATGGATCATATCTGAGGAGATTTTTGAACTATTCATTATCCCATGTTGCAAAGCCAGGGAGGGAATGTCTTTCTTGCGCGCCAGATCAATTAAAATCCTCTGCTGGGTATCAACATAACTGGCTAAAACTATCACCTGGGGACTAGAAACATTTAACAAACTGTCTATCTGTTGGATTTGCTTTTTCAAAGAAACAAACCTGTTTAACATTATGTTTGCAAACATCACCAAGACATATTTCCCCCAATTTATTCCAACAAAACAAAACTGGTCAGCAGAGACAATTTGAGATTTTACCTGCCGCCAAAGGGATTGATAGACCTGCTGCGCCACAGAGTCGTTCACTTTTGTATACCGCCGCAAACTGCAGGGCTTCAAGTTAGTGTCCCAATATTTTAAGCGTGTTTTGTAATCAAGAGGAGAAACAGTCACCAAAACATTATAGTGAAAATTGTTTTTCAAATTTTCCAGCAGAGAAAGAGAAATCCTATGTTCTTCAACTAAAAGAGAGATACTGTCAGCCTGTTTTCTTCTAACGAGAGCTTCCCAAACGGTGCGCCCATAATCAATTAATCTGCATAATAAATATAAAGACAGTTTTTTGACTTTATCAGGCCAGCTTGTTATAAAACTCTGCTTGGGAAGTGGTAATAGCAACATTTCTCCCACAACACAACTAATTTGCTGAACACCACAAACATCTTGAAAAAGCTCAACATCCCGTGCCGTTAAAAGCAAACCAAAAACACTCTGGTAGCTTTTAGTTATCTGCCTAAAAACCACTAAATCCCTGATTAAACCAACAATCTCTAGAATTACTTCCAACTCAAGAACCACCCCCATATTCACACCCATAACAGTGAATTGGTCAGTAAATTCGACAAACGGAGGCCGTTTAAACCAGTTTCTGGCAAAATCATAACAATAGTTATGGGCTTTCAGCAGCTCCTGGGTATCTACACAAGCAGTATAAAAATTAAACTCTAAATCAAAATTCTTATTGTCTTTGTATTTATCTTCAAGATATTTCAACAACAAGTGGTCGCAACAAACAATTTTGAAAGGAACCCCAACACTCAAAACCTTACCAAGTTCAGCCTCAACTTGAGCAGCATAATCTGTCGTTATATTAGGACCAATAAATATTAATTTTCTTCTATTGGTTAACATACTTAACTGTTATCCTATGCCCCTTTCCCATTCTTTCGAAACATCACAATTAAGTTAAGCCCAATCTGCTCAGCTCTTTTAATAAAAACAACAACCAGGGGGGAAATAATTAAACTAAAAAACAATAGCTTTGAAGCAATTTGACTCCCCAAGGTAAGAAAAACCAGCTGTGGCAAAAGTAAATTATAAAAACCGACAACCATTATTACCACGTAAATCAAAGGAAAATAGATTTGATAAAGATAAAACAGCGAACCGGAAAAAGACTTTTTCAAATACCACAAAGTAAAACCAGCATTAATGACTTTATAAGTAATAAAAGCCACGGCCGTCCCTATCGCCACACCAACTATACCCCAACCCATTAGTATTAATAGCCAGCTAACCAACAAATTAATGGTGATCGCCAAAACCTGAATCGAGAGGTAAATAAACTGGCGGTTAATGGTGTTAAAGATATTAGCAGTCATCACACAAACCCCAATCATTAATATCAGGGCCGAAGAAACACCATTTTGATACTGCGGCAAAATAAGCTTAACTATATCACCTAAAAACATCAGTCCACCTCCCAACATAACAGCCATAATAATTGATAATAAAAGTTGTGGCTGAAGTGCATGTCGCTCCAAAGACTCGAAGGAATTATGTTTACCATATTGCTCGTTTAACCGTGGGTAGATCACATTGCCAATGGAGGAAGGGATCATTTGCATAAAACCAACTACCATCAAACCAAGGCCATAATAGCCCAATTGGGTTAAATCTAAAAATTTTAAAATCAAAACACGATCAACAGTAGTCAAAATTAAAAAGGCAAAACCAACCAACATTATAGGGAAACCAACCTTAATCAAACCCCAAATTTGTTTAAGGGAATATTCCCAGTGAAATCTAAGCTTGGAAAAAAACAAGGTTAAACAAACCATAATTACCTGAAAACACAACAAAGCCCACAAATGGCCGTAGATTTGAAACTTGATCACTAAAATAATATCAATAACAAAAAATATTATTGATCCGGTAATCGTTAATATAGAGACTAACACAAAGCGCTTATAGGATTCCAAGACACGAAACAAAAGAGCATAAATCATACCAACAAAAACAGTCATACTAGATATCCTTAGGGCAAAAGCTAGCAATGTATCATGAGCGAAAAAAGAATAAATAAAAATCCCCAGAGAAACCAATAATGGCAAGGTAAACATTTGGCTAAAGGCCAGGTTTTTAATCTGTTCAGCTTTCTTTTCCTCTCCCTTGCCTATATACAAAGGAATATCCCTTGACATGCCATTTTGCGTACCCAGAGTAGAAAACTGATGATACTGTTGGATTAATTCTACTGCCTTCCAAAAACCAAAATTAGTGGGGCCCAAAAAACGGGCAACAATAATTCCCCGAACAAAACTAAAAACAAAAGAAAAAATCGAGCTAAAATAAACACTCAACGCATCAATAACTGTAGCTTTTTTTTCACTCATTTTTTAAGGTTCCCAACTGGCCTAAGAATATATTTAGAGATAATTCTCTGCTCTTTATCGTTTTCTACAAATGTCTCATCCAATTCCTGGGCCGAGTACTGCAAACGCAGAAAATACTGGTCCCCACCCATAGGAACATAATAAACAGAAGGAATTAAGGCTGACTCGGACTGATCGTGACTGATCAACAACTGCTTCTGTCTATCACCAACAACAACCAAGCCCTGGGTTGCGCCTAAACCATGTTTAGCTGATATTAGAGCAGATAAGCTTTGCGCATGATTGATTAGTTGATCTTCAAGCGGAAAAACTTCTAGTTCATTTCCGCCATTATGAGTAGCAAAGAAAACACTCTCTCGCTCAAAACCAGTAGGCAAGAAAGTTAAATTAAGGGGATGAATAATTCTTCGTTTTCTTCCTTGCAACAAAACTAACTCTGTATTAATTTTCAACTCTTCAGTATCTGCACAATATTGATATTCTTTCTTAATTATTCCCCCATTAAAATCATGAGAAAAGCTGATTCGGAGCACTTGATTAGTTTCCTGAACAATAAGAGGCTGGCAACAAACCAAATCAGTAATCTTATGCTGGCCTTCTTTCTCAATAATCAAATGGCCAGAGAAGAAATCAGCCCCAAAGGAGATATCATCATAATATCCATGGGGCAAGGTTCCTAATAATGGTTTTGAGAAAACATTCTTAAACCAAAGTTTATCGATTGCTAACCCCTTTAATTTATTAAAAATACATTTAATTGTTTTCGATTCAACAATCAACCAACGGTCATCCTCATGATATTGAAAAGCAGCCTTGTCCATCTGTTTAACAGACAGAATTTGTGTCGCCAAAGATAAAGGCCTTGGCTTAACTACTTTTTTGTAGCAACAATCTAACCTCTCTTGATACTTCTGCCATCTTTTTTCCCCAATATGCGTCCTAAAATCACTTGACCATAAATAGCAAAGTTCTTGCCAGTCTTGGGCGGTAGTATTTTTCAGCCGTTCTAATGTTGCATAGATCTCAAAACATTTGGTATTAATTTCCAAATCTGCTCGCCCTGTTAATGCCCAGCGATTGATATTGTATTTTTCCTGTTTTTTAACCGGGATAGGCTGCTGGGCAGATTCAAGTCGGATTACATTGCCAGCAAATTCATGTCCCAAAGAAAACAAAATTTGCGATGGTAAAACCAAGCTAAAATTACTATCAGCTCCCAACTTTTCAAACAAAGCAAAAATACGCTGCCATTCTTTTTTCGTTCCCAACAAAGCCTCAGTATGATAGCGGCCAGGACGAAAATCAAATATCTCAACATCATTAGAATAAAGAGAAAAAAAACGTTCTTTTTCACTAAGATGACTGGTCAAATATTCATAGTATTCTGCCCAGCAATATTCACCATGGGCATAACGCTGGAATTTCTGAAAAGCAATAGAATCAGCCCAAACCACAGCAATTTCTCCTCCCGCCAAAGATTTGACCATTTGTGGGTGATAGCGCCACTCATTTTCCCATTCTGGATGACAACGTCGCGGATTGTTCCACTCCATAATTATTGCCTTATAACCATGGTTTAGATAATGCTCCACAATCCCAACCGAATAGGCCATTTCGCTTACTAAGGCAATCGCCGGCTCAACACCAAGAAGATCTTTATAAACCTTTAGGCCCAACTTTTGATTCCAGTCATTAACTTTTGCCGGAACCAGCGGGCCAATAACCTGAGCATACCCACTACCAATAAGTTCACATTTATTTTGTTTTATTAATTCTTTTAACTTTTTTATCCATTCAGGATCCAATTCGTTGATTTTTTCTAAAGTAAGTCCCGTAACCTCAAGCCCTAAAGGAACATCCAATTCTTCACACAATCTAAGCAAGGGCCAGTAACAATTGTTTATGACTGTTTTTCTTTTATCTAGAGGAATAGAAGAATACATTAAGTTTAGATGAAAGAAAGAATAAAGATTTAACATTTAAGCATTACCACTACTGTCCCAGTGATATTCCTTGTAATTCAAGCTGTTCCCACGATTGGGTATTTTCATCAACATAGCGATCCTCCGCAAACGC
>MEUC01000006.1 GCA_001771545.1 candidate division WOR-1 bacterium RIFOXYB2_FULL_42_35
AACATACTAGAAGCTTTACAATTAGCCGTTCAAGGATTGCCCCGCCTCCCCAACGCTACCCCAGCCTAAAAAATAATACCTAAATAGTTACGTTAAAGTTGAAACACAAAGCAAAGATAATGATCTGCAAGTAGCTCGTAATCTAGAAAGATGGCGAGCTTTTGTTATCAGAGACAACAAAAACCCAAATGCATTACAAATTGCTACACAATTGATGCAACGACAGCCAAAGGTAATTGAAGAAGGAGATTTATTACCATTACGCAAAGATGAAGTTCAATTTTTATTATTGGTCGTTCCTAACTTTGAACGAGTAGATTTGCCAGTAATCATACATTTCTTAAAGGGAAGGAACTGGGATAGTTTCCCCGAGTTACCATCAGGAAATTATCTCGGATGGAAAGAAATAAGAGAAACACCTTTTTCCACCTCTTTTACTAAAGTTGAACTGCTTTATGGGCAATCAGTAGGAGAGAATTTCACTCTTTTTAGAGTGCCTCAATCCCAATTTTAGCCAAAGCCTTCATATATAAGCCGATATACTTTTTCGCCGAGGCATCCCAGGAATAATTATATTGCATCACTCGCTGCTGCATTTGTTGCCACATGACCTTGTTTTTGTAAGTCTCAAGAGCTTTTTCAATAGCCCCTAAAAGTGCTGAGCTACCATATTCCTTAAAAACAAATCCATCCCCCTGCCCTGTTTTGGGCTCAAAATCATGAACCGTATCGGCTAAGCCACCAGTCTTGCGTACAATTGGAATAGCACCATATTTAAAACTGATTAACTGTCCTAATCCACAAGGCTCATATTGTGACGGCATCAGAAATATATCAGACCCGGCATAGATCTGTTGCGCTAAGGCCGAATTAAAACCAAGATTTATTCCTGCTTGCCGGGGATATTTTTTCTTCAGCGTCTCAAAGAATTTATGATATTTAGGCTCCCCTGTTCCTAAAAGTACAAACTGACAACCCAGGGCTAAAATTTCTTCCATTACCTCTTCAAGAAGATCAAAGCCCTTTTGATCGGCTAAGCGAGAAACAATCCCCAAGAGAGGAATATTCTTATCTTGAGGAAGATTATTAACTCTTTGCAGCTCAAGTTTATTCTCTCCCCGCAAAGAAATTGTTCCCGCACTATAGCGTCTTTTTATCAGGGGATCCTTGGCAGGATTCCAAACGTCATAATCCAGACCATTTAAAATGCCATAAAGATCCTGGCTGCGTTTTTTCAACTCTTTTTCCAGACCGCAGCCATATTCTTTGGTTTTGATCTCTTGAGCATAAGCTTCCGATACTGTGTTAACTACATCAGCATAAAGCAGGCCAGCTTTGATAAAAGAGAGTTGATCGTAGAATTCTAAGGTTTGCGGCAGACCTGTTGAAGCAAATTTTTCCCGAGGAAAGTTGCCCTGATATGCCAAGTTGTGAATAGAAAAGACTGTCGCACAACGTTTAAAAGACGGATCGCTCTTTCTTAGCTCTTTAATAAATAGACAAACTAAGGCTGTCTGCCAATCATTGCAATGAATGATATCAGGTTGCCAGTCAATTCTTTTTAAAAACGCCTCAACCGACTGACAAAAAGCTAAAAACGCCTCGCAATTGTCGGGATAGTCTTGCCCATTTTTAACATAAAGCTCATCACGTTTAGAAAAGTGTTCATCTTCAAAGAAATAGACTGGAAGATCCCCAACCCGCAACTCCTGCCTGCCGGCCCGCTTCGCCGCGAGGCGAGCAGACATGGCGTTACTCGAAACACATTTATAGCGCGGCATTAAAATTCGGATGTCGTGACCAATCGCCTTAATTGCTTTAGGTAAAGCACTGGCAACATCTGCTAAACCACCGGTTTTGGCAAATGGCACAACCTCTGAAGAAATAAAGAGGATCTTCATAATAGGGACAAAAATTAAACCTTAACTTCTCTCAAGAACTTGGCGGCCTGTTCCGGTGAAGTCGGATTAATATATAAACCAGAGCCCCATTCAAAACCAGCCATTTTAGTTAAGCGTGGGATGATTTCGATGTGCCAGTGGAAATCATATTGAATCGTCCCCCAATAGGCCGGTTTCCCTGCCCTAGCAACCTGATTTGGACAAGTGTGCAGAACATAATTAAAGGGCGGATCGTTCAAGGCTATCTTCAATCGTTTTAAGATATCTTTTAAACAACGAGCCAAGAGAATACGTTCTTGATCCGGCATAATTTCAAAACCGTGCTCATGACGGCGAGGCAAGAGCCAAACCTCGAAAGGAAACCTGGAAGCAAAGGGGGTAAAAGCTACAAAATATTCATTTTCATAAACAATTCTTTCACCCGAACCAAGCTCCTGACGAATAATGTCGCAGAAGATGCAGCGCTCTTTTTCTAGAAAATAGGCACGTGAATTACTAAGCTCTAATTTTACATAGCGGGGAGTAATTGGAGTAGCAATCAGCTGTGAATGTGGATGAGCCAAAGAAGCCCCGGCTGTTTTACCGTAATTTTTAAAGACCAGCACATAGCGAAACCTTTGATCTTTTGATATTTCCAGAATTCTTTGTTTGTATGCCCACAAAATCTTCTCCACTTGTTCGTCGGGCATGTCAGGAATGCATAAATCATGTTGGGGGGTTTCAATAATAACCTCATGAGCCCCAATACCACTCATCATGTCATAAACTCCCATACCGGTACGATTAACTTCTCCTTGATTAACTAAAGCAGGAAAAAGATTATTGACAACCCGGACATCCCAACCGGGAGTATTGGGAGAAGTGTCAGCTTCCCGCCAGGCAGCAATTTCCGGCGGGGTTTTTGCTTCGTTCCCTTCATCAAAAGGACAACCCTTGCTCCCTTTTGATTCTTCGGAAACCGGGACCGAAGAAAAATCAGTCGGTCTTTTTCCCCTTTCTGTGGCAATAACTACCCATCGTTCGGAAATCGGATCTTTTCTCAATTCTGGCATTTCTTCTACTCCTCTATACGTAAAATTATTTTATTTTCCCAGCTTTCACCCGGAGCTAAAACAAACTTCCAATTAGGAAAAATAACCGTGCCCTGCAGACTGGCTTTTTCCTGACTATTAGCCGGTAAAAACTTCTCTAACGGAAAACGCCAAACAGTTGTTGGCTCTTCAAACTCTAATAATATATCAAAAATGCTCATTTCGTCAACAACTCTAATGTTTTTTACTTTGTTCTCTCCAGAAACAATCCCAGACAGATCTTTTTGGCCCACAGAAAAAATCGCTTCGGTGCCAAACCAAAATTCGTCCTGCTCTTTGCCCAGATTAGTTATTTTGTAATTAAGATGAATAATCGATTGTTTCGCCACCAGAGAAATTTGTTTTTCAACCTTAAGGGGAAGACCAGCTACCATTCCTTCACGGGATAAGACCAGGCTAACTTCATGATGGCTTCTCTTAGGCATAAAAAAGTACGGCTCTCCAGCAAAATCTCCTGATTCTTTGAATTCCCCCGAACTAAACTTATCCAAATTTGTACCCTGAGCCAGAAAATTGTCAACAAAACAATAGCCTGGTTTGCTGTTTCGAGTTAGGTTGTTAATCAGATTGACAGCCTTAGGTTTATAATCAATTTCATAGATAGCTCCACCATTAGCTGGGGCACAATAAAGATTTAAAATGGAATTAGAAATGATCACTTCATCTTGGCCATCTTTGTTGAGGTCCGAAACTGTCACTTCGGCAAATTCTTTGCCTTGCCGATTAAATTTTTCCAGGCCAACTTCTGCTTTGATCAAATGTTCATAGATGGCCCCCCTTAAATGCTGATGGAAAAAACCTCCCACAAACTCGGGCCAACAGATACAACTGCATTGGCCCTGAAAAAGTTCTTGAGCAATTTCTCCGACTTGCTTATCCCGTTCCCCTCCACCAATAAATATTTTGGCCGATCGTAAAGTTTCCAGTTTATTACTAACATGCAGCATTTTCTTGTGCATATTGTTAGCTTCTGGAAACTCAACAAGAAAGTTCCTGAAAAAACCGGCTGCCATCCGGGGATACGAAGCTGTAGGAAGATAAATTTGACCTAAAGCTGAATATTCTTCCAAATACCGGGAAAAGGTCATCGTTTGGATATCTTTATTGTTTTCTTCTAGGCTGGTTAATAACCTTTCTAAATAGCCTTCTTCATAAATCCAGTGATGATTATCTTGTCGAAAACCAAACTTTTCCCCATCATCGGCAAAAACCGCTATAGAAGGATTGCCCTCTTTTGCCAAACTCTTCAAATATTTAATAGTTTCTTCAGGCGTTTTAAACGGAATAAGCTCAAGCAATTTCCCATCAATCGGAAAAACTTTCAACATCTTGCCTTGATCTTCGGTTAAGTAACAGCCGTTAAGTTTATCCTGGGATAATCCGGCGGCAAGAAAATAATGTTCATCAAGAAGAGTGTATTCAATTTCTGCTTCAGAGAGAACCTTTGGCAAGGAGGGCTCCCAAACCCCTTCGGTTAACCATAAACCAGCCGGCACGGCGCCAAGTTTATCTCTAATAAATTGGTTACTCATTTCGATTTGTCCCAGCTTATCTACATCAGGAATAAAGGGGAGAATTGGCTCGTAATAACCACCGGTTAAAACCTCAATCTGTCCCCTTTTAACCAACTTTTTCAACAAATCAATAAATTCTGGATGTTTGACTAAAAACCAATCATAGAGAATCCCACTGTAATGAACTGTAAATCTGATCCGAGGATGTTTTGCCATCACATTAATAAACGGTAAGTATGATTTCTGATAAGCTTGTTCAAGAATGTGCTCAAAGTTACCTACAGGTTGGTGACAGTGGATAGCGAATAAAAATATCGTTTTCTTCACAAAAAGTAATCCTTTAAGCTAAAATCCAAAGATCCAAGTGAAAAGAGCAAAACAAGAGCAAAGGTAAAAGAACTAAGCTAAATTTTGATCTTGAAAATTTGGGTTTGGAATTTGTTTTAACCTTTAACCTTGGCACTTTGATCTTTAAGAATTATACCCTATCTCAACCGTGCTTCAAATCCACAATTAGGCAATAATTTTGGTTCTTCAAAACAGTTCCCAACCTACGATCAGGTTTTTAGAAAACTATAAATTATTCTAATTATATCTTTGGGAGATGGGGGGCATCCAGGAATATGGAAGTCAACAGGAAGAATGTTGCCAACTCCCCCAGCAACATAATATGACCCTTTAAAAATTCCTCCATCTAAGGCACAATCACCACAGCTAATCACTAATTTGGGGCCCGGCATAGCCGCATAAGTTTTTTTTAGGGCCATTACCATATTTTTAGATACAGGACCAGTAACTAAAAGAGCATCCGCATGTCTTGGTGAGGCCACAAAGCTTATCCCGTATTGGGAAATATCATAGATTGGATTATTAGCAGCAATAATTTCCGCTTCACAAGCACCGCAAGATCCAGTATCAACCTCGCGAATGTTAAAGGAGCGTTTGAGTTTGGCGCTTATTAGTTTTTTTAAATCCTGGCCAATTACCTCAATATTATCAGCATCAACCGAGGTTGTGACCAGACCTTTTCTAAAACGACTAAACAACAATTTTATTAATGTACTCATAAATCCCTACCCGGATATGACAGGTTAAAGCTTTTATTGCAGAGCGGAAAATCAGGAATAATTTCACCAAGAACTGCATAGGCTAAACCTTGCCAGCTGCGAAAAGAAGGATCAACTATTTTAACTCTATCTATTTTGCCAACATCATTTAAATTGACCCAGTATAAAACCGGCCCCCTCCACCCTTCGACACAACCCAAAGCAAAACCAGGCTTAATGTTTATATCGTCTGCGACAATTTTTCCGTTGTCCAGTTTTTCTGTAAGTTGACAAATTATATTAACTGACTGACTGAATTCTTCCATTCTGACTTTAAGCCGACTTAGGGCATCGCCAGAAGCAGAAGAACACAACTTGAAATCAACCTGGTCATAGCAAGGCATGAAACCTTTCCTGGTATCGATTTTAATCCCCGCAGCCCTACCAGCCAATCCATAGACACCTAAATCCTGGGCTGTCTTTTTTCTTAACACTCCGGTAGTATCCACTCTATCCAGAAAAGAAACACTGGACATTAAAATCGTTTCCAATTCCTTGAAATCGCGCCTGATTTGAATTAGAGAATCAACAATCCGTTTCCCAGCTGTAAAATCAAGATCCTTGGCTACTCCACCAACAACATTTACCCCTTTTAAAAACCTACTACCGGTCAATTTTTCATTGAGGACATGAATAGACTCCTTGATTATGGCAGACAGTGCTTGGGCTGGAGAAAATCCAACATCCAAAGCAATCCCACCCAGGTCAGCCACATGATTATACATTCTCTCCAGTTCCAGCAAGATCATTCTTATGTTAACTGCTTTGTCCGGAACATTAATTCGGTTGATTTTTTCCAGCGCACAACAAAAAGCCCAGCTATGAGCAAAAGCTGAATCTCCTGCCACGCATTCGGAAATCTTTAAACATTCAAGCGGCGTCTTATTCTCCAACAGCTTTTCCACCCCACGATGTGTAAACCCCAGCCTAATTTCCAAGTTAATAATTGGTTCTCCGGCAACACTAAATCTAAAATGACCAGGAGCAATTATGCCAGCATGTACAGGCCCAACCGGAACCTCAAAGACCCCTTCTCCCTCAACCAGGGAAAACTCATATTCGGCTGAGCTTGGTTCATTGTTGGGAGGGATAAAATCATGTCTGAGAGGATAAAAGCCTTGCGGCCAAACTTCTTCATGCAAATGCAATCGACGATTATCGGGATTACCAAGATGATGAAGGCCAAACATTTCTTTAATTTCACGCTCAAACAGATTGGCGGAATAAATTTGCAGAGCAATCGATTTAAATTCTGGCTCGGTTTTAAGGATTTTCATAGTGACAAATACCCAGGTTTGTGTTTGAAAATTCATAAAGGCACAATAGATTTGAAACTTATCATCTAAGTCCCGGGCAAACATAGCCATCACAGGCGAACACAATTCTTGATGCAGTGCCAAACAAAAAGCCCCAAAACCAGCTTGATTGGTCTCAACATAAAGCTCATCCGCACCATTTTCAAAAGTTTTAACAGGGGTTATTTTGTGTTTATTTGTTAATGTTGCCAAAAAACTATTTACGTCCATTTATAATCCTTTTAAGGTTATTAGTACTGATTGGACAAGACTGTTAACTAAGCCACTCCAACCAACCAAGATAAGCGCCAAGAGAAAAAGAAAAGCCAGATAAATTGAAAATGGTTCTTTAACAGCCGGTTGATGATCCGGCTTTTCACCAAACAACATTTTACCAAACTGATAAAGCACTGCGCTAAAGACAAGGGAGAGAACCAACAAGATAAATCCACCCAGAAGATAATTGCCTTGGCTAAAGGCAGCAGCTAATATCATTAGCTCGCTAAAAAACATCGCAAAAGGAGGGAAACCCGATAAAGCAAAAATTCCAATTAAAACCATGAAGCCTGTAAAGGGGAGCACTTTTAAAGCACCTCGGATACTTCGGATCTTATTACTTCCATAAGCATTTACCAAGTTACCTGCCCCAAAAAACAACAATGATTTGGTTACTGCATGGTTAAAAATATGAAGTAAAGCTCCATAGGTGCCCATTATCCCACCCAAACCAAAGCCCAGCATAATAATGCCAATATGTTCTATGCTGGAATAAGCTAGCAAACGCTTAATATCTTTTTGCACCAAAACTAGACCGGCTGAAACCGCCAGGGAAAGCACACCAAAAAAAACAAAGAGATGGGAAGAAAAAGCCGATCCCAAACAAAGATTAGTAATAACACTGTACCTTAATATTGCATAGATAGAAGTTTTTAATAGCACCCCCGATAAAAGAGCGCTGACCGGCGATAAAGCTTGACTATGGGCATCAGGCAGCCAAGTATGCATTGGCGCCAGTCCGGCTTTAGTGCCATAACCAACAATGATAAAGATAAAGGCGATACGCACTAAATCAGGATTAAGATTTTTTGCCACAATAAATAACTCTGTCCAGTTAAGACTTTTTACCCCCGAGGAAAGAAAAAACGCATAAGAAAAAATGATTGTACCGAGCAAGGCCAAAACAATCCCCACAGAACAAATAATAAGATACTTCCAAGCTGCCTCAACAGAATTTCTACTATTGTGAAACCCCACCAAAAATGCCGAGACCAGGGTTGTTAGCTCGATAGCAACCCACATTAAACCCAGATTATTGACCATAACAGTTAGCAGCATAGAAAAGACAAACAGATTAAAAAGCAGATAATAATACTTGGTTGTTTTTGGAGCAATTAATTTGGCGGCCAATTCGTGTTCAATATAACCCTTAGAATAGATGGCTGCGGCAAAGCTGACAACTGAAATTGTAAAAACAAAAAAGATGCTTAGGCTATCTGCATAGAAGATATGAAGCAAAGACAAGGGTTGTTGACTAACTAGAAACCTATAGGCCAGGCTGATACTAAAAATAACATTAAGCAAATAAGCTAAAAATATTATTTTAGCTTGCGCTTTGTGGCTATTGCTAATAACACCAAGAAGAGAAAACACCAGTGGCACAGCTAAAACAATTAACAATTCCATACTAGCCCCTTAGACGATTTAATTTACTGACATCTATGCCAACAAAAAGCCTGTTGATCCTATAGACAAAAACACCCAAGATAACAACACCGACAAAAACATCAAAAAATATGGCCATTTCCACCAAAAAAGGCATACCGTTTAGGACTAAAGCAGCCAACAAAAATACTCCATTTTCCATCGCCAGCAAACCAATAATTTGCGCCAAGGCTTTAACCCTAAAAATCATCAGAAACATCCCTAGCGCTATCATGCTAAAAGAAACTGCGCCGCACATTTTGGCAACTGCATCTGATTCCACAAAAATCACACTGGCAAAAGTCCAACATAAATAAGTCAGCAGTAAGGCCATCAGCAACGAAAGCTGAGGATTGAGATAAAATTCCAGGTTATCATTAACCTTAATTTCTTTAGTTATGTTTGATAATATCTTGGGAATTATTACAACTTTTAAAGCCAAAACCAACAAAGCAATAATACACAAACCAAGCTGACCGAGGTTAACCGCTTCAACAAAGGTTAAAATGGCCAGCAACAACGACTGCAGAGAAAAATTACCAATTAAAACGCTTAAGCGCTTGGCAGAAACCAGGCCAAAGGCCGAAGCTAGTAAACCTAAAATCAAGAAAAATTCCATTTTATTAAGCTCCCAAAACCAGGGCAACTATGGCCATGGCTGAAAGGATGCCAGCAAAAGAGAGAAAATCAACTACTCTAAATAAGCGCATTTTTGCCAATGACACCTCTACAGCAGCCACAACTAAACAAAGAACCAACATCTTTATGATCAGGAAGACTGGCTCATTAAACCCCGGCAAAATAAGGCTGGAGATCAGCCAGAAAAAAAAGACTTGTTTAAAATAGCCGGCAAGCTCCAACAGACCCAGTGACCTGCCCGAGTACTCAAGCACCATTGCCTCGTGGATCATCGTTAGCTCAAGATGGGTTTCCTGATTATCTATGGGAATACGACCTGTTTCTGCTAAAGCCACTAAAAACAGAGCTAACGTTGCCATAATAGTTGGCACACTCATTGACTGCTGCGCAAAAATAAAAGTCAGGTTAGTTGTTTTTGCCGATAAAGCAATTGCAAAAACAGACAACATTGCCACTGGTTCAACCAAACTGGCAATAAACATTTCTCTGGATGAGCCCATGCCACCAAAGGTTGTAGCCGGATCAAGCCCGGCCAAAGCCAAGAAAAAGCGAGCCAGAGAAAAAAGAAAAATAACCGCGATCAGGTCGCCAACACGATTAAAAGAAATTAGCAGCAGCGCTGACAGCGTAGCAGCAAAAACAATATATGGCGTTAGCCTAAAGAGCCAGGAACATGAGCTGGAGACAACCTCTTCCTTAGAAAAATATTTGCTCAAATTAAAATATGGCTGAAAAATGCTTGGCCCCTGCCTGAATCTTAGGTTGTTTTTTATCTTGGAGATTATTCCGCTTAATAACGGGGACAAAAACGCCAAACAAGCAATTTCTATCATAGTTAAAAGATCCCCCTAAAAACCAAGAGCAACAAAATGGTCAGAAAAATATAGCCGAGATAAATATTGATGCTGCCTGTTTGGATGCCCCTCATGCTTCCGGCCAAACGAAAGGTTGATCCTAATAAATTCCTATAGATATAGTCCATGAAGATTTTGGTGGTATGGGTTTCATAATAAAAGTTTTTGACATGATAAAACGACTCTTTGACTTTATTCAACTTGCGGTAAGGCAAAAGGAAAAAGCTAAAAGCCAGCCTAAAAGGCTTGGAAAAACCAGTAGCAGTATACTCATTTCTGGACGTAAGCTTATAATAGCCGCAATCCCAGGTTTTACCAAGTAAAACCTTAGCGCGGCCAAAGAACAAGTTTAACAGCACAAAAGCAAAGACAGCACACAATAACAATAAAAGCAGCAATTGCGGCGTCGCCAGAAAAATATTATTTGCCAGCGGCAGACTAATAACAAAACTGTTTAAGGAAAACCTTATTAAACTAGCATCAACGCCCATGACAAACCCGGCAACAAAACCAAAGATTTTGATAAAAAAGACAACCCCCAAACCAAGAATAACTACCAAAAAGGCTAAGATTGCCATCCCCATATTCATGGCTAAACCACATTCCTTCGCCTGCTCAACTTTAACGCTCCTGGCTTGGCCAAGAAAAGTAATACCAAAAGCCTTAACAAAACAGGCTGCAGTTAATCCACCTGTTAAAGCCAAAATTGCCGCGCTAAAACAGAAGAAAAGCTTAAGTCCCCCACCTAAAGTTAAAGCCCCCAAAAAAAGAACTAACAATGTTAGCCATTCACTAACAAAACCATTGAGTGGCGGCAAAGCCGAAATTGCCATAGAACCAAGTAAAAAATAGGAAGAGGTCCAGGGTATTTTATTGATCAGTCCCCCTAGCTTTTCGATATTGCGGCTGCCGGTGGCATTGTAGATACTACCGGCACCTAAAAAAAGTAAGCCTTTAAATATTGCATGGTTAAAGAGATGGTATAAACCGGCGCCCATCGCCAGCACTGCCAGCACTGGATAACCCAGCTTAATAAAAATCATAGCCGCGCCAACCCCCAGTAAGATGATCCCAATATTTTCCACGCTAGAATAGGCCAGCAGCGTTTTAAGGTCATGTTCCGTCAAAGCATTTAAGATTCCAACCAAACAAGAAATACAAGCCAAAACTATAACCAATTCGCCCCACCAAAGAGCATTAACCCCTAAAATCAAGATAACAAACCTGATTAGACCATATATCGCCGTTTTAATCATTACTCCGGACATCAGAGCGGAAACATGGCTGGGCGCCTGTGGATGCGCATAAGGCAGCCAGATATGAAGGGGAACAATACCGGCTTTGGCACCGAAACCAACCAGTAGTAAAAGAAAAAGAATATTTTTTTGCTGAATAGGCAAAGAAACCAGTGCTTGCTTAATGACATAAAAATCAAAAGAACCGGACTGTTGATACATCAATAAGAAGGCGGCAATTAAAAAGGCAGTACCAATCTGTGCCATTACCATATAAATAGTTCCAGCTTCAATTGATTTTTTGTTTTCAGTATCAAAGATTACCAAAAAGTAAGAACTCAACGACATGAGTTCCCAGACAATTAGGAAGAAAAAAATATTACCTGCTGTTACCACCGCCAGCATAGCTAAAACAAAAAGCCCAAAGAGAAACTGGCCCAAAACAATTTTTCGTGTTGAATAATGCCCTTTTAAATAGCCTAAAGAATAAATAAAACTTGGAATGGATATAGTTAGGATGGTAATTACAAAGAAAACCGCTAAAGGATCAAAAACTAAGGAAAAATAAGTGTTTAACAAGGTTGATGCATCTGCCTTTCATTATCAATAATTTACGCCTAAATGACATAATTGTCAAATGAGCGAAGGCAAAGAAATTAGCGCAGCTCTGCCCTAAAACCACAATCAGGCAGGAATTTGGGTTCCTCGAAATAGTCCAGCAAAGGATAATTGCGACAGACGTTTGGCCGCCAGAAATAATTGCCGCATTTGCCATCAGGACAACGATGCTTACAGGTCCAAACCAGATAACCATTTTCATAATCGACTCGCAGGAGAATAAAATCAAATAACCAGGAAATCCAGCGAATAGCAATATCCATAAAGAGTTTGCTGGAAAGTTGGCGTGGAGTAGCTTTTAAGAGAATCTCCTCACAGCAGATACCACACTGCTTACACTTGCCTTCAATTTTCCAACGAGGCTTAAGAATATAGTTTTTAACAATTTGACTGAGGAAGTTATCGAGGAGGACCAGAATAATAATTAATCGCTTTAGTAAACCCATTAAAATTGAGGAAGAATCTTCGGTTTTTTACCAAACTGACTTTCGTAAAGCTCTATATAGCCTTCTTTGCTACCAACAAACATTGTGGTGAGTGGCATAACCTCTTTGGCCAGCTTAGTCATCCCTCGACTCAGGTTCTGAATATCCCATTGCGCATGCTTATCTTCACGAAGACGAGAGATATGATAAAGTTCTCGAGCATTGGTCTTCAAGAGAACTCGCCTACGATGGGCATTGGTTAAAACATATTGTGCGGCAATTGGGTGATGATTAACCAGTTGATCATAGGCTTGGTTAGTTAGTTCAACAATCTTATTAAAGGTTGATTGGCCAATGGCTTTGGGAATTGTCACCCCAAGAGAGGGATCGTATGCTTGAACAGTTTGGGTCGTCATACGGTGACGTTTAAGCTGACCAAAGCAGGCAGCAGAAACAATTAAGTCATAAGTTAAATCAACATATTCAAATTCCCGCAATGGCCGATCATAAAACTCCGCAGACTTAAAGCAGGTCTTAACCAAGTCTTTTTTCTCACCTTCTTCCATCTTCTTTGCCTGATCCAAACACTCGATATAACTTAAACTCGTTGAAGTGTGGAGGAAAGCTGCAATAAGTTTATCGTCCGCTTCTGGAGTAAAATCAACCAATTCAACACCCGCGCAGCAGAGCCTCTTAGGCTCTGCTTCTTGACGGCAGCTGGCGACCCTAAGAGGGTCGCCTACGCGGAGAAGTTCCTGGTAGGTCTTCTTATCATAGTCATTGGCCTCAGCAAACAAAATAATTGACGGCGCAATATCCTTGACCAGATTATACATAGCTTTACCAATCTGCTGGATTTCAGCCAAGGGATGAGAAGCAAAGCGGCGGAACATAAATTCTAAATTCCTGGCATTAATTGTTAAGCCAACCTGGCCTTGAGTAGCTAAAGAAGTAGCATAACGAGCATCTTCAGGTTCAATCCCCTGCTCTACCAGCTGATGATAATATTGGTTTTGCGCTTTAATTGTTTCAATAAATAAGGCTTCAACTTTTGAGCCTTTAATCTCTTCGGGAATAATAAAATCGTCTTCCAGTTTTTGGTAACGCTGGGATTTTTCTGTATAAGCGCAAAGACGGAATTTTTCGATCTCTTCAAAAGCTAAACGGGAGACACCAATAATATCAAAGTTGAAAACCGCATGTTCCGCAATAGAATGATGACCCATCTTAAAGATAATCGCTGAATTGGATTTGCGGGCCTTGGCAACTTCCTCTCGAGCATCTTTGCGCAGTTCATCAATTGGCCTGGGATCGCGGGAAATGCGGGCATAAGCAGCTGACAATGTTTCCGGTGTGACATCCTGCCGTGGACGACTGGTTTTTTTTAAGTCTTCCAAAACTTCGGTATCTACGTTATAGCCGGCTAAAATGATTTTCATTGGTTAGTAGAGATATTTTACCACAAAGTTAGGCTGGCCAGCACGCCCACATTAAAATGTGGGGAATATACCCCATAGTTTATTATGGGCGTGTCAAATCATATAAGAACCTAACCCAAATGGATATCGTTAAATCAATTAAGACCTAACCGAAATCACCTCCCTCCTTGGCAGGGT
>MEUC01000007.1 GCA_001771545.1 candidate division WOR-1 bacterium RIFOXYB2_FULL_42_35
GGATTATACCAAAAAGCAAAACCTTGGTCAAATATTTTTGGGTTGGCTTGGTTTTCATTGTCAGATGGCTAAATTGTTGAACTTTCAATTCCTCTGTCTGTAACTATTCAGGTACCATCCCACACTAAAGTGTGGGGAATAGACGAGAAAAGAACTATTATGAAATAACGTTTCTTAGGCTTTAGTCTGGGGTTCTCGTCAATAACTAATAAAGACCTGAATAGTTACCTTTATCTTTTATTTCTTTAACAAGAGGGTTTTATTTGGTTTCCTTAACAGCTTGCAAATATTTAGCAATCGCTTTTTTAGTAGTATACCAATTTCTATCAAATTTGATTGCTTCCAGCTTGCCCCGTCTAGAAAGCAAACTCAAATACTCTTGGCTATAAGAACAATATTTAGTTGCCTCAGATAAGGGGACATATTTTTCTTCTAGTGCTTTCTTCTTAGAAAGAATCGGGGTTAAATTATTTAAATAAATATCCAAGCTGCGTTCAACTGCCCTAGCCACAAAATCAATAAAGGGCTTATAATTGTCCTCATGAGCCTGTTTTAAAGTGCGAAAATATTTATTGCGATCAACCTTCAAGATCACGGCTGGTGGATACCCTGCCCTCATTAAAATAAGGTTCATCAATAAACGAGCCGTGCGACCATTCCCATCAATAAAGGGGTGAATATGGACTAATTTAAAATGAGCCAAAGCAGCCAATTCTATTACTGGCAATTTTTTAATATTTTTCTTTAACCAAAGATCAAAATCATGCATCAAAGAAGAAAGCAATATTGGGCTAGGAGGAATATACTTTGAGCCTGTTATCCGAACTTCAAGCTTCCTATAATTACCAGCCTCCTCATCATCAATTTTGGTCAGAATAAGTTGGTGAAGTTGTCTTATCAGATGGGTTGAAACAGCAACTTTCTTTTTAATCACGTCCTCAATAAAATCAATGGCTTCTTTATGATTAATTGCCTCAAAATGCTCCCTTAAGGTCTTACCTTTAATGGTAATTCCTTCTTCAACAACCAGTCGAGTTTCACTTAAACTCAAGGTGCTTCCCTCAATAGCATTAGAATTATAAGTCCACTCAATAGCTATCTGCTCTTTTATCTTTGCCAGTGCTGCTTTCGGAAAAGGACGCAGAGAATCTAGTTTTTTCTTTTTCTCTTTAATCCTTTTAGACAGCTTAGAATCTAGCACCATATCGGATACCTCCAAAAAACCACTTATCCGATACCATAGAGTGTCAACAAATCTCTACCCCATTTCCCTTTCCCCTCCTTTTCTGATAAAATGATAAGTTGTCAAAATTTATCAAAGGAGAAAAGATCACATGGTTGAGCTAAAGAATAAGTACTTTTCCGTTCCTAAAGAAAACCCAGGGGCAATTATCGAAAAAATAGAAGGCCGGCAAATCCTTGATTCCAGAGGCAATCCCACAATAGAAGTAGCAATAACCTTAAAGGATGGCACAGTTGGCGTTGCTGACGTTCCTTCGGGCGCTTCAACCGGAATCCACGAAGCCCTGGAACTACGAGATAAAGACGACAAACGCTACGGCGGCAAGGGTGTCTACTCTGCCGTTAAAAACATCAACGATGTCATTGCCCCAAAACTAATTGGCCTCAAAGTTACCGAACAACTTAAAATCGACAACCTCATGATTGAGCTTGATGGCACTAAAAACAAAAGCAAACTTGGAGCCAACGCTATCTTAGGAGTTTCTCTAGCTGTTGCTCGGGCCGCTGCCAATGCCCACGGTCTTTCATTATATGAATATATCGGTGGCGATAAAGCTGTAACTTTGCCAGTTCCAAATATGAACGTGATGAACGGCGGCTCTCATGCTGGCTGGAACATCGAATTACAAGAGTTCATGATTGTCCCTGCTGGTTTTAACTCATTTTCTGACGCCCTTCGTGCTGGAGCAGAGATTTATCAGACGCTGAAGAAAGTTTTAAAAGATCGTGGCTTAGCTACCACTGTTGGTGATGAAGGGGGCTTTGCTCCTAAGTTAACTAAAAACGAAGAAGCTATCCAGGTTATTATGGAAGCGATCGAAAAAGCTGGCTACACCCCAGGTAAAGATGTTTTTCTTGCTCTTGATCCGGCTTCATCAGAATTTTATAAAGACGGCAAATATCAACTCAAGAGTGAAGGCAAGGCTTTATCCTCTGCTGAAATGGTGGCCATGTACTCCGAGTGGATCGACAAATACCCAATTGTCTCAATTGAAGATGGACTAGCTGAAGAAGATTGGGCTGGTTGGAAGCTTCTAACCGAAAAGGTCGGCAACAAAATCCAATTAGTTGGCGATGATTTATTTGTAACTAACGTTGATTTCTTAAAGAAGGGAATTGAACAAAAGACTGCTAACTCTATCTTGATTAAACTAAACCAAATCGGTTCACTTTCTGAAACTTTATATACTATGGAAGTAGCTGAAAAAGCCGGCTACACTTTTATGACTTCGCATCGCAGCGGCGAAACCGAAGATACGACTATTGCTGACCTAGCTGTGGCAACAAACTCCGGCCAAATCAAAACCGGCGCCCCTGCCAGATCTGAAAGAGTCGCGAAGTATAATCAACTTCTGCGCATCGAAGAAAAACTTGGCAGCAAGGCTAAGTATATTGGGTTGAAGGGGTACAATCCCAAACAATAAAGATCAAAGGGCTAAGAGCTAAGATCAAAACAAGATCAAAGATCCAAGCCTAAAATCCCAAGACCAAAGCGTTTTGATCTTTTTACTTTGATCTTGAGATTTATTTTGATCTTTGATCTTAAACCGCCAAGGTTGATTGCAACAGCTTCCTAGTATACTCCTGCTTAGGATTAGCCAGAATCTCCTCTCGAAGACCAACCTCAACAATTTTCCCGTTTTGCATGACCACAATCCTGTCACACATGTAACCTATAACAGAGAGGTCATGGGCAATAAACAAATACGTTAGATTTAAACGTTGCTTGATCTCTTTTAACAGCTTCAGAATATCAACTTGAATAGAAACATCTAAAGCTGAAACCGGTTCATCAAGAATTAAAAACTTTGGATCGGATGCTAACGCTCGAGCAATTCCAACCCTCTGACGTTCCCCACCAGATAACGCATGCGGATACCGATCAGCATAGCTGGCTGGGAGCTTAACCATATCTAATAATTCTTTAATCCTACGCTCTACGTTCAACTTTCCACTATCTACTATCTTATGTATTATCAGTGGTTCACCAATCGCCTCCCCAATCTTGATCCTGGGATTAAGTGAAGTTTGTGGGTCTTGAAAGACAATTTGGCACTCTTGACGAAGTTTTCCTATACTATTATATAGAACCACGCCACTGGTTGGAGAAATCAGCCCTAAAATCATCCGAGCTAAAGTAGATTTACCTGACCCGGATTCGCCAACCAGGCCCAAAGATTCCCCCTGTTCAATCTTAAGACTGATATTACTAACCGCACAAACTGGACCGAAATATTTGGTTAAGTTTTTAATTTCTATCATAACAACTCACCCCCATCAGCACTAAGCACTCCTCCCCCTCTCTTACTAAGAGAGGGGGTTGGGGGGTGAGTTAAAACTCGCAAACATTCAATTAGTCTCTGGGTATACGCCTGCTGAGGATTACTAAAGATTTGACCAGTCTCACCTTCTTCAACTACCCTCCCCTTATTAAGCACAACAACACGTTGACAGATATTTTTAACAATACCAAAGTTATGCGTAATATACATAATCCCCAGATTAAACTTTTCTTTCAACTCAACGATTAACCTCAAAATTTCTGCCTGAATAGTTACATCAAGGGCAGTAGTGGGCTCATCAGCGATTAAAAATTCAGGTTCACAAGCCAAAGCTATAGCAATCATGACCCGCTGCTGCATTCCCCCAGAAAATTGATGGGGGTAATCTCGAACCCTCAAACCAGAATTACGAATCCGAACCGTCTCTAACAACTCAATCGCCCTGTCTCTAGCTTGTTGCCTGTTCATGCCTTGGTGGAAACGCAAAACTTCCGCAATTTGTTCTCCTATAGTCAGAACAGGATTAAGAGAAGTAAAAGGATCTTGGAAGATCATCGAAATTTTACTGCCACGAATCTTAATTAGCTCGGGTTCAGCTAGTTGCAACAAATTCCTGTTTTCAAATATAATTTCTCCGGAGACAGACGCGCTTGCTGGTATCAACTTAAGGATTGAATGGGCAATCGTTGATTTGCCAGAACCGGATTCACCAACTAGACCAAGAATCTCTCCTTTGGCAACAGAAAATGAGACATTATCAACAGCTTTAACGGTTGAATCACCCTGTTTAAAATAAGTTGAGAGGTTTTTAACTTCTAACATCTGATTTCTCCCGCAAACCTTCTCCAATAAAATAAAGGGAAAGAACAGTTATTAAAATTAACAAGCCAGGGATTACTGCCATCCACGGAGCATCGCGCATATAAGCCTGCGCATCCATCAACATATTGCCCCATGACGGCATTGGTGGTTGTACCCCCATTCCCAAAAATGAAAGGGCTGACTCCGTTAAGATTGCTCCAGCCATACCCAAAGTAGCGGCAACTATTATTGGCGCTTGGGCATTGGGTAAAATATGGCGAAAGATTATCCGCTTATTAGAACAACCAATTGCTCTCGCTGCTTCAACATAAGAGAGTTCGCGAATCTTCAAATATTCACCCCTCACCAGTCGCGCTACCCCCATCCAGGAGGTAATACCAATCACCACCATCACATTATATATATTAGGGGTTAACATGGCTTGAATCGTTAAGATCAGAAAAATCGAGGGAAAGGACAACATCACATCAACAAAACGCATAATAAGACTATCCGTCCAACCACCGAAATAACCGGCCAAAGCCCCCAACAAGACCCCAATTGAAATAGAGATAGAAACAGCCACCAAACCAACTGTCAAAGATATCCTCGCTCCATAAACCGCCCGACTAAAAATATCACGACCATAATCATCGGTACCAAACCAATGTTGGGTGCTTGGCCCCATGGTATCTTCAGCCACAATCTCAGTCGGATCATATGGGGCAATGACCGGAGCGAAGATGGCCAGGGCTGTAAAAAAGACCAGTACCGATAAACCAAAGATGGCTAATTTATTTTTTCCCATATCTAATCCTCGGGTCAACCAATGCATAACCTATGTCGGCTAATAGGTTGCCTAACATTATTAATAATGCCGAAAAAACCACGATCCCCATAATTAATGGATAATTGCGTTGAAAAATAGCTAAGACCCCTAACCTCCCCATCCCTGGCCAAGCAAAAATAGTTTCAATAATAAAGGCCCCACCAAATAAGCCGGGCAGTGAAAGCCCCATAATAGTAACAATGGGGATCAAAGCATTACGTAAAGCATGTTTAAAGATAACTGTTCGCTCAGGCAAGCCCTTTGCTCTGGCTGTGCGAATGTAATCTTGATCCATCACTTCCAACATCGCTGCCCGTTGATAGCGGGATAATCCAGCTAAACTTAAAATCGTCATGGTGGTTAACGGCAGAATCATGTGTTTTATAAGATCAATGAAACTGGCTACTGGCCCTTGGTTGCCAGCTAACACGTCTCTCATGCCAACAGTCGGCAGCCAACCGAGCTGGACAGAAAACAAAAGCATCAACATTAGACCCAACCAAAATGAGGGCATGGCCATACCAATAAAAGTTAAAACTGTCACAACATTATCAAACCAGCTCCCTTTTTTGATAGCCGAGAAAACCCCCAAAGGGATCGTTATTAATAGGGTAATCAGGTAAGCTGGAATCATCAATAAAAGCGTGGCTGGCAAACGCTCTATAACTTCCGCTAAAACTGGACGGCCGGTTAAATAGCTTGTGCCAAAGTTACCCCGTAAAACATTGCCTAACCAATAAAAATACTGAATAATCACCGGCTGATCCAACCCCCAGTTGGCTCGAATCCTAGCTAATTCAATTGGATCAATGCTCGGATCAGTAAATAAAGCCGTTGGATCTCCTGGAGCTAAATGCATCACAAAAAAGGAAATAAGGGAAACTCCCAAAAGTAAGGGAATTAGCTGCAATAAGCGGCGTATAACAAAAGTTCTCATTTAACCACAAAAACCTTTTCCAAATTCAAAAACAGACCCGCTGGCCCAGGTTTTGACAAGCCTCCTACTCGTTCGTTAATTCCCACCACTGCTCTTGGATACCAGAGAAAAACATAGGGTTGATCGGCAGCTATTTGCTGCCAAATCTCTGCATAAATCTTTTTGCGCGCTGATTTATCCATAGTCACTCGTCCAAGTTTTAACAACTTGTCTACTTTGGCATTTTTATAATCGATAAAATTAAAGCCCCGTGGATACTGTGATGAATGCCAAATTGAATAAGCATCAGGATCTAACCCCAACGACCAGCCCATGATAAAGGCTTCAAAATCTTTTGGCCCTTTAGGAACATTAACAATTTTAAGCAAGGCTGACCATTCCAACACACGGAGTTTGACCTTAACGCCAACCTTTTTGTATTGCTGCTGCAAAATAACGGCTGCTTTTTCCCGCTCTTTGTTCCCTTGATTAAGTAAAATAGTAAATTCTAAATTTTCGGCACCGGCCTCTTTAAGTAATTGCTTAGCCTTGTCAGGATGATAAGGATATTTTTCAACCTGATCGGAATAAGCCCAGGAAATTGGAGCCGACGGCGCATAAGCTGCCGAGCCTAAACCCTTTAGGACCAGATTGACCAACTGTTTTTTATTGGTCGCATAAGCCAGCGCTTGTCGCACCCTTTTATCGGCAAACTTTGGGTTAGCTATGTTTAGGCCTAAATAGGTGTAGACCAAAGAATCAAACTCAAAAACATTTATCCCCTTTAAACTTTTCATCCGCCGATAATCCTTAGGAGGTATCCCGGCCTCATCAATTTCTCCGGCTTCTAGAGCAACTAAACAGGCATTGGCATCAGGAATAATCTTGAAAATAATCTCCGCCAGCCTTGGTTTGCCTCTATAAAAGTTGTTATTACGACTTACTTTGAGATGATTGCCAGTCACCCATTCTTTAAAGATAAACGGTCCTGTTCCAACTGGTTGACGATTAAACTTAGCAGTATTAATATCCTTGCCAGCCAACAAATGTTTGGGGATAACACTCATGCCGGAACGAACCAGAAAAGGAGCAAAAGGTTTCGGCAAAGCAGCTTGAACCGTATATTTATCTAGGGCTCTAAACTGAATTGGTTGGCCGTCAATAATATAATCACTGCGCCGGACTGAATTTACTTTTGGATTAAGGATAGCATTAAACGTAAAAACTACATCGTCAGCTGTAAAAGGTTTATCGTCATGCCATTTCACATCCTGGCGCAGATAAAAGGTCCAGGTTTTGCCGTCCTTGCTCACTTGCCACGACTTGGCCAGATCAGGAATAACTTCCAACTTCTCATTGATACGCGTCATCCCAGAAAAGATCGTCCCCTCAACAGCACTAGAGGTCGTATCTGTTGAGAGGATCGGATTTAAGATTGAAACTTCACCACCCAAGGCAAAAACCAGCTTGCCGTTAGGATCAGCTTTCTCTAAGCCAGGCAAGCTAATCTCTTTATTAACCTCTGACCCTGTACCAACACAACCACAGAGAAAAATAGTTAGTAATAAAAAAACAGCAACCTTTATACTCTGCATAGCTTACATATTCACCAATTCCTGAATCTTCTTACTCCCTCCTCGATTGTAACCGGTTAGAATATATTTATTGGTCGTAGCATCATAGGTATAAGTAATTTTCCCGGCCGTATCACTGTCAGTATAAGTTGCGCCGGTAAAAGGATTCTTGGGTACTTCCGCAATATAGCCCCCCTTCATTAGATAGTTGGTGCACAAACTTGCTACCCCGGCACTTTGAACAGGAGGAAAAGTCATGTTTTCCATCTCATAAGCCTCAATGCCTAGCTGGAGAGAATGCATCACACCCTTAACCGCAGCTTCTTTCGCCCGATCACGAGCTCCTAATAAATTGGGAACCAAGAACACAGCCAACAGACCGATGATAGCTATAACTACTAATAGTTCAATCATCGTAAAGCCCTTACGTTTATTCATTATAAATTCACCTCCCTTCAATTATAGGATCTGCAAACTTAAAGAGCAAATTGTTATTCTATTTGCGATAGAATCGACATCATGGGAAGGAACATCGCCACAGCCACGAGTCCTACAACTAGACCAACTATTAACGTCAGTATCGGTTCCAGCAACGAAGTGAAGCGCTTAATCGCCACTTCCCTCTCCTTCTCATAAAATTGCGCAATATTTATCAACATTTGTCCTAACTGACCGGAATTCTCGCCAACAGCAAGCATTTGGATTGCTTCGTTAGGAAAAAGATTATAAGCACGAAGGATGTCGCTCAATCTCTCCCCGTCCTCGATTCGGCTTTTGATCTGAAACATAATAGTTTGGAAAGCTTTATTACCGGTCGATTCCGACGTGCTTTGTAATGATTGCCTAATCGGAATCCCACCTTCCAACATTGCCCCTAAAGTTCTAAAGGTCTGGATTATCTGCCCGCGCGAATAGAATTTATTTTTCAATAACCAGCTGTCGAAATTTAAACCACCATGTTCAGTTTTGCGATATCTGACAAGTGCTGTACTTGAAACGAAACCAAGCATAATTGGAACATACCAGAAAGCCGCAAAAACATCCCCCATCCCCATAATGATTTTAGAGAACAAAGGGAGCTCTGTGTTTAAATCAGCGAACAATCCCTTAAATCCTGGGAGAACAACAACAAACATTACCCCAATACAGAGCAAACACAAACCGACCACAAAGACCGGATAGACCAAAGCACTTTTCACTTTGTCTTCTGTTTCCGCCCTATTTTCATAATATGTTTGCAAGCGTCCAAGCACCGCTTCAAGATTTCCTGCTTGTTCTGCTGTTTCAATTGAGCTGGTCACCATTGAAGGCAGGATCTCTTTTAAAGCTATCCCCAAAGTCTCCCCATCAGAAATCTTTTGAATCACCTTTTCAAATCCCTTGTTAGGGAAGAGATTATTAATAATCGTCAAGGCTTCAAAAATTGGGACTCCAGCCACGAGTAGCATCTGGAGTTGGCCACAAAAGCGCGCTGTTTGATTTTTCGACAGTTGCTGTCCTGATCCTCGTCGGCTCAATATTGTGGAAGTCGCAATTTGCGACTTCAGGAAAGAGCCAATTTTTATTAATCTAACAGGTAAATTCATGTTTTAATATCTGGTCGCAATTTGCGACCACCTCTAGCTATACTATTCAGGCAACTTAAAAACCATTTTTTGAAGCAAAATAATCATTTCCTTTACAACCCCCTTAACCTTGGTAATTTCTTTTGTTTTGATATTATCCTTCTGAAAAAGGTGCATTATTGCTCTTGAATGCGTTGAAAGTCTGGCCAAGACGTCCGGACTTTTTCCAACTTTTATCTTTTTTTTACTCATAATCTCTTCCAAAATGGAAAAGGCCCTCATAATCTGGATTGATCTTGCAACTGCAATAGAACTATTTAAAATAGCCGAAAGCATATTTGCCCCATTACGTGTAAAGGCATAAGGAAGATAACGACGACCCCCTCGCTTTGAGGTCGCAATTTGCGACCTCAAAAAAGCAAACTCATTTTCAGTCAACTGAAACATAAAATCATCAGGGAATCTTTCCTTGTTTCTCTTAACCTGCTCAAGCAACCTTTTTGTAGAAACCCCATACAACTTAGCCAAATCCCTATCTAACATCACCCTCCGTCCCCTTAACTCAATAATCAATGTTTGTATTTCTGATATCCCAAGCAAATTATTCTTCGACATAACACTCTCTCCTTTTCTACAATTCGCCACTGTCCGATTTTTCGTCACAACTGACCGATATTTCGACAGTTACCAAACCAGCAAAACAGCTTATTTACGACGATAAGTCTTGCGGTCATTATGTCTTGCAGTCTGGCAGCCATACAACCAGTAGCAAGGTTATTACCAGGTATCGAGAGAACGAAAGAGGATTATGATTTCTGTATTCTCGGAAACAGCGGCTCGCCCTTGGCGACTTTGACACCATCAATCGAAGCCTCAAGTGAGGGTTTTCCAGACAAGTTTAGTTGCTGCCACATTTTTCGAGAGGTTTCCGGCATAAATGGATTAACAAAGAAAGCAACTCTTTTTAACACATCAACTAAATTATACATCACAGCCGCCAGTTGGTCTTTTTTATTCTCATCTTTAGCTAATTTCCAAGGGGCTTCTTGCTCAATGTATTTATTAGCCTGAGTTATAAGCTCCCAAATCTCATCCAAAGCTTTAGATACATACACAGTTTTCATTTCCAGACTAACACTATTAAAAACATCCTTAATCTTATCAGTAAGAGTTCTGCTCAAATCATCAAAATTACGTCTTTTATCACATTCAGGAGCGGGAAACAAATTAGGAACAATCCCTTCAAAATACTTATCAACCATGGTCAAGGTTCGACTCAGGAGGTTTCCTAAATCATTGGCTAAATCTGCGTTATATCTATTTACAAACGACTGCATGGAGAAATTCCCGTCGTCGCCAAACTTAACTTCTCGCATTAAAAAATAGCGCACAGCATCAACTCCATATTGATCAGCTAAGGCAATTGGATCAACAACATTACCTTTAGACTTACTCATCTTTTTCCCTTCCACTGTCCACCAACCATGCCCAAAGATCTTCTTGGGCAAATCAAGCCCTAAAGCCATCAGAATGCAGGACCAAATCACTGCGTGGAAACGGACAATTTCTTTGCCCATAATGTGAACGTCTGCCGGCCAGTATTTTTTAAACTTTTCGCCATCCGGCCAACCGAGCGCAGAAATATAATTAATTAAAGCGTCAAACCAGACATAAACAACATGTTTTGAGTCTTCTTTGATCGGAACTCCCCAGGGGAAAGTTGTTCTAGTAATAGAAAGATCCTTTAAACCCTGCTTAATAAAGTTTAAGGCTTCGTTTTGTCGAGATTTTGGGCAAACAAAATTTGGATTAGCCTCAAAATGTTTTTCTAACCGATCTTGATACTTAGAAAGCTTAAAAAAATAGGTCTCTTCTTTAACAATTTCAACTTTACGCCCACAATCTGGACAAAGTTTTTCTCCCTTCTCCCCTTCCTTCAACTCTGTCTCATTCCAAAACGATTCACAAGGCACACAATACCAACCCTCATAGTCCCCTTTGTAAATATCCCCCTGTTCGAGAAGTCTTGAAAAGACAGCCTGGACAACTCTTTTGTGTCTTTCTTCTGTAGTACGAATAAAGTCATCATTGGAAATATTCAGTCTCAGCCAGGCAGTCTTAAAACCGCCAGCCATACGGTCAACAAATTCCTGTGGTTTCTTACCATGTTCCTCAGCTGCCTGCCAGATTTTTTGCCCATGCTCGTCTGTTCCAGTTAGAAAAAAAACTTCACAAGCCTTCTTCCCTCCTGGAAGTTCCTGCCTGCGATAATAACGAGCCAAAACATCAGCCGCCACAGTAGTATAGGCATGGCCAATATGCGGCACATCATTAACATAGTATAGGGGGGTGGTTAGATAGAATTTATTAGTCATACAATCATTATATCACCGGGAACAAGATCCTAAAATGGCTGATATTTTTTAAGGCTGTGCTCGTCCAATCGGGCAGCCTTCTTCGTAAATAATAGTTTTTAATCTCATAAATCGGCATGGCTTGCCATCTGTCTTGACCATCATATTTGACTTCGACCAGAAACCTGCTCCACAAGCGATCTTGCCAGTCTTCTTCCAAAAGATTACTGGCCAAATAAGCCGGCTGAATAAACCCCTGAAAAAATGGCGCTGTTCCCTCCAGCGAAGGACCGGAATAATCAAGGGGACCAATAATCATCCACTGGCTAGCCCCTAAAACATATTCTAGTTCCGAAGCGTGAAAGGCAGGAATAATCTGAAACCCACCGATCGATCCTTTAGGGGAGACAGAGACATCTATCACCCCCGCATGATTGGCCCGTATCCGACCAGGTCCGGCATAACGACTCCCAAGAAACCTGCCCACACCTGAGACAGGTTGAACAACTTTAGCAATCGTCTCTTTTTGCCCGGAGAAATACTTAACGGTAACCTGACCATCAACCCTGTTCTCAAAAACTATTTCTTGCGGGTATTTAACTGGTTTTGTCACATAAATAAAGATTGTATCGCCAACTTGTGGGACATAGTTTTCATCAACATCTCCAGCCTGGTCCGAACGAAAAAACTTAACCTGATTACCAACAAAAGGAGCAAATCCACCACCAAAAATACCAGTGCCGGCAGAAATATTTGTATAGATAGAAGAGTCTGGACTAAAATATGATTTATAATTCTTAACACCCCAGGAGAACTCTTTGGGTAGCAGGGAAAAAATAGCCTGGCTCTCATTAATCTGGCCGACTTTTAAATGAATCGCGTTAACCGCCGAGGCCGCCACCTGGCCGGAGTTTACCCACTTGGCAGCTGCATAGCCATGTTCATCAATCTTTCGCGCGGGAGCGATAACCTTCCCAAGTTGCTGCCAGTTCTGGCCTTGATTATGACTAACCGCAATGCCCCCACCAGCTTGATTTTCAAGGCGAAGACGGTAGATTTCCTGCTGATTTGTCGAGGACAAACAAGGCAACTGACAGACAATCAACAATAAAAAACAGCAGTAGAACAGTCTCTTCATTGCATCAGATAAGAAGTCAACGTTCGCACCATCACGCCAGTTGCGCCTGTAGACAAATAACCACGCCCCTTACCAAGGTAAGCAGTACCAGCTATATCAATGTGAGCCCAACTGGTATCTTCAACAAAAAGCTTTAAAAACAACCCACCGATTGAAGGGCCGGCCATCCCCTGCTCTGTACAATTTTTAACATCGGCTATTTCACTCTTGGAATAGTCTTTATACTCTTCCAACAAAGGGAGTTGCCAGAGCTTCTCCCCTGCTGTCTTTCCTGCCGCGATCAACTCATTAACCAGCATCTGGCTGTTACCCATAATTCCAGAAGCCGCATCACCCAAAGCAGAAACACAGGCCCCGGTTAAGGTGGCCACGTCGATAATCTTTTTAACCCCCATCTTTTTGGCATAAGTAATTGCATCAGCCATGACCATTCTACCTTCAGCATCTGTAGAAATAATCTCAATCGTTTTCCCGGAAAGAGAAGAAATCACATCGCCTGGCTTTTGCGCTTCACCGTCAGGCATATTTTCACAACAAGGTAAGATACCAACTATGTTTTTGCGAATTTTAAGATGGGAGATCAAGCGCATCGTCTCAAGCACAGCTGCAGCACCGGACATATCTGTTTTCATTTCCCATAATTTTCTAGATGGCTTGAGAGAAATCCCGCCAGCATCAAAGGTAACACCCTTACCAACCAAAGCAATCTCTGGCTTGCCTTGACCATATTGCATCACAATAAACTTGGCCGGCTCTTTTGAACCCTTGGCCACAGAAGTATAAGAATGCATGCCAATTTTATTGGCTTCATTTAAACCAAAAACCTTAACCTTGATCCCGGCAATCTTGGCGGCTCGGGCAGCCAAAAATGTTGGGGTTATTTTGTTGGCCGGGCCATTAACCAAATCACGGGCATTGTTGACTGATTCGCCAATAAGTCGCCCCAGCCTGACGCCCGCTTCAATTGATTTAACCTTGGCTTTTTGTAATTCAACCAGGGTAACACTCTCAACTTTAAAATAAGAATCATCCTTAACCTTGGCAAAGCCATCGTACTTGTAAGAACCAATTAGTATTCCTTCAACCAAGGCTTGGGCAGCGTTAGGCAACGTAATACCACCTGCCCCTGCTCCATGAACAATTGTGGCAACATTTTTAGCCTTAATCTTTTTAGCTTCTGCCATTGCCGCTGAAGCAACAATGCGAATCTTATCAACCTCAAATTCTGAGCTCTTCCCCAAACCGACCACTAAAACTTGGGTAGCAGGTAATTTGCCTTGAGTGTGAATAACATTAACCTCTGCCAATTTGCCGGTAATCTCGCCGCTCTTAATCAATCTAACAATTGAACCATTTAGCTTTTTGTCGATAACCGCGGTTGCCCCACCAGGGACTTTTAATCCCTCAAAAATATTAACAACCAAAAGATCACATTTGACATCGGTAATTGAAGCAGCTTTGACATCGATTTTCATCTAACTCCTCCTTGTCCGCCTAGTACCGCCTCTTAGGCGGTGTATCTTGATAAAAAGTAGAGCCTAAGAGGCTCTACTACGCGTTAGCTAAAATATATCCCTAATTCTCTTCGCGCTGATTCCTGACTATCTGAGCCATGGACCAGATTTTTAATTGTCCCTTCAGGGGTCCTGACATTTTCTTCCCTAAGATCACCACGAATAGTGCCCGGCTCGGCTTCTAGCGGATTAGTCTCCCCCATTAGGTCTCTCAACTTATCGATGGCCTTATCCCCTTGGACTTCACAGGCAAGGACAGAACCGGAAGTGATAAATTTAAGCAGACCGGGAAAGAAGGGTTTGTCTTTATGGACAGCATAATGTTCTGTAGCTTGTTCTATGGTTAACTGGAGCTTCTTTCTAGCAACAATTTTTAAACCGGCTTGAGAAACACGTTTCAATATTTCATCTTCCAAACCACGAGCCACACCATCAGGCTTTATCATGAGCAAGGTTTTTTCGAGCACGCTTGATGGCCTCCTTAACTTTCTTGGGTGCGGTCCCGCCAGTTACATCCTTGTTGGCAATGGAGCTCTCGGTTGACAAGATGCGGGTAACATCATAAGTAAAATGGGGAGAGAATTGTTTTAACTGTTTCAACGACAGATATTCGATCTGCATGTTGGAATCTTCACAATAGGCTACTACCTCACCGACAATCTCATGAGCCTCACGGAAAGGGACTCCCCGTCGAACCAAGTAATAAGCCAAATCAGTGGAAGTTAGGAAGCCCTTTTTAGCTGAGCGGCTCATTAACTCCCCGTTAACTTCAATGGTAGCCAGCATTTCCGCAAAAATCTCCAGGACCGATTTAATTGTGTCGGTAGTGTCAAAAAGTCCTTCTTTATCTTCCTGTAAATCACGGTTATAGGTCATGGGCAAGCCCTTCATTACGGTTAACATTGCCATTAGATGACCATAGACCCGGCCGGTTTTACCGCGGATCAACTCGGCGATATCAGGGTTTTTCTTTTGAGGCATAATTGAGGAACCGGTTGAATACTTATCGGAAAGCCGATAAAAATCAAATTCAAAGGTCGACCAGATAATTATCTCTTCACAGAATCTGGATAAATGCATCATCAAAACCGAACTGGCTTGCAAGAAATCGAGCAGAAAATCCCGATCAGAAACAGCATCCATGCTATTTCGACTCACTTTACTAAAACCTAATTCTTTAGCGAGCATTTCTCTGTCAATGTTGAAATTAGTTCCGGCTAAGGCACCTGAACCTAAAACTAAAACATCGGCCCCTTCCCCAACCTTGAGGAACCTTATTTTGTCGCGCTCCAGCATTTCATAATAAGCCATTAGATGATGGGAAAGAAGAACCGGTTGGGCTCGCTGCATGTGGGTATAACCGGGCACAATAACCTTAATATTAGCTTCGGCTAAATCGAGCAGAATTGTTTGCACTTTTCTGATCAACATAACTGCCTCGGTAACTTCATATTTAACATACATGCGCAAATCCGTAGCAACTTGATCGTTACGGGAACGGCCTGAATGCAACTTTTTGCCCATGCTGCCGACTTTTTCAATCAAGAGCGCCTCAATATTCATATGCAAATCTTCCAGCTCTGGCCTAAGGTTGATTTTGCCCTTTTCAATTCCTTTTAAAATATCTTCCAAGGCCTTAACAATTTTTTTATATTCCGCTTCACTTAATATTTGCACCTTAAACAAAGCTTTAGCATAAGCAACACTCTGCACAATATCTTGTTTGTAAAGCCTGACATCGTAATGAATAGAGCTGGAAAACTTTTCCGCAGAAGCAGCCATGGAATCACGAAACCTGCCTGCCCAGGCTTTTTTTATCTTACCGTCTTGCTCTGTCTTCTTCGCCATTCTATTTCCCCCTTAGTTTTGCTTCAACTTTAATTGGTAAGCCAAAGAGATTAATAAAGCCTTCGGCATCCTTTTGATTGTAAACTTCTTCCTTCTCAAAACTGGCTAATTTAGGCTCATATAATGATTTTGTTGATTTGCGGCCAACTATAGTACAATTGCCTTTATATAGCTTGAGACGAATAACTCCGCTAACATTTTTCTGGGTTTCGTTAATAAAGGCGTCCAGAGATCTTTTTAAAGGAGTAAACCATTGGCCATTGTAAACCAGTTGCGCATAACGTTGAGCAATCAATTGTTTATAGTGCAGTGTTTCTCTGTCAAGTGTGATTGTTTCTAACGCTTGGTGGGCTTTGTAAAGAATAGTACCACCCGGTGTTTCATAGACTCCTCGAGATTTAATCCCAACCAAACGATTTTCCACAATATCGGTACGGCCAATGCCATTTTTACCGCCAATTTTATTCAAAGTTTTAATTAGTTTTACCGGCTTTAGCGGCTTGCCATTAATTTTTTTCGGTTCTCCACTCTCAAAACCAATCTCAACATATTCGGCTTTATTCGGAGCTTTTTCTGGTGAGTTGCTTAGGATAAACATCTCTTCTTTTGGCTCAAACCAGGGATCTTCCAGGATGCCCCCTTCATAACTGATATGCCAAAGGTTGCGGTCAGAAGAATATGGTTTTGACTTGGAAACCGGCACAGGAATACCACGTTTTTTGGCGTAATCGATTAATTCTTCACGGCCTTTGAAGGACCAATCACGCCAAGGAGCAATAATTTTGATATCAGGGGCTAAAGCTTTATAAGTTAACTCAAAACGGACCTGATCATTACCCTTACCAGTCGCTCCGTGACCAACAGCATCAGCCTTTTCTTTCTTGGCAATTTCGATCTGCTTTTTAGCAATTAGAGGACGAGCAATTGAGGTCCCTAAAAGATACTGGCCTTCATAAACTGCGCCCGATTTGAGCATGGGCCAGAGAAAATCCTGAGCAAATTCTTCTTGTAAGTCAGAGATATAGATTTTGGAGGCCCCGGTTTTTAAAGCCTTGGCTTTTAATCCGGTTAATTCTTCTTCTTGCCCTAGATCAGCGGCAAAAGCCACCACTTCACAACCATAGGTCTCTTTGATCCACGATAACATTACGGAAGTATCGAGACCTCCGGAATAAGCTAGAACAACTTTATTTACCATCATTTCCCTCCTAAGAGTAATGCTAATATCGCTTTTTGAACATGCAAACGATTCTCGGCTTGGTCAAAGACCACGGAATTTGACCCGTCAATAACTTCACCGGTAATTTCCAGACCACGATGGGCTGGCAGGCAATGCATCACAATTACATCCTTCTTGGCTAAGCCAACAAGTTGGCTATTAACCTGAAAATTGGCAAAAGCTGCCTTACGCGCCTTGGTTTCGGTCTCCTGCCCCATTGAGGCCCAGACATCGGTGTAGATTACATCCGCATCTTTCGCGGCTATGACCGGATCATTGAGAATATCAATTTCAACCCCCGAAGCTTTGCCGTCATCAAGCGCTTGTTTTACAATCATAGCTTTTGGCTCATAGCGTCGTGGAGTAGCAATGGTTAAATTCATGCCAACCTTAGCTGCGGCTAGCATCAAAGAGTGACAAACATTGTTGCCATCACCAATATAAGCAAATTTTACTTGTTTAAGATCATTTTTTTTCTCTTTAACGGTAAAAATATCCGTTAAAGCCTGGCAAGGATGAAGCAGATCTGACAAGCCATTGATAACCGGCACAGAAGCATATTTGGCAAATTCGACAATATCATCGTGGCGATAGGTGCGCAGCATTACCCCATCCACATAGCGAGACAAGGTCCCTGCTACGTCGGCAATAGATTCACGCTGGCCAAGTTGAACTGCGTTAGGTGACAAATGGACAGTATTGCCACCTAATTGATACATGCCAACTTCAAAGGAGACACGGGTGCGGGTAGAAGGCTTTTCAAAGACCATGGCCAAGCTTTTTCCGGCTAGCAGTGGTTTATGATCCGAAGCTTTAAGGGAGGCGGCCAAGGCAAAAATTTCGTTAATTTCTTCAATGGACAGGTCATGGATAGAGATCAGATCTTTAGTCGTCATAATGAAAATATATCATATTTTAGGCTAAAATGCATGCAAGAATTTGCTCTTTAAACCCGATATACAATGTATAGAGAATCGCCTATTTTGACCAAAAGCAATTTTGGGCTGAAAGTGAAATTTCAGCCTATTTTTAACGATATATAGGTAGGAAGAGTAGATTCTCGGAGAAGAACTATGAATGCACAACCATTAAGAAGAGCCGCTTCTGCATCTCGCCCACCATGCTATGCAAAAAGAAACGTTGAAGCTGAAACAAGACTGTCTCGTCCGGTAAAGTCGGCAAGACCATTGCCAACAGATCCTGTTGACCCGCAAGGAGAGACTTTTTATGTTTCAAAAAGCCAGTTAGCCAGTCTTAGCCTGGTTCCTGCACAAGAAGCTTTACCCAGGTCAGTCGACCTAGTTGGACAGGATGACACAATCCTGAACACACCCCTTCCCTTTATTCCTGAAGAGGTTCCTAATTTATCAGGGGAATCACCAACAAAGATTTTTCCTCCGGAACCGGAGCTTACAGACAACAAACTCCCCTTACTTGTACCGGGAACAACCATTAAGAGGTTTAGCATTCTAAGGGAACTTGGCCGGGGGGGCATGGGAATTGTTTATCTGGTGGAAGATCTTTCTTCTGGAGCAAAAGCTGCCTTAAAATTTATGGCAGCTCATTGTCGTCATGTTTATAGAGCCGAACGAAACACTACTTTCTTACTTAGAAGAGACCCTAACAGTCCGGAAAAAAGTCGTCTTCTGGCCTATGGCGATGCAACTGAAGTTCATCTTTTTCTTGATCCTAGGATAGGTTATTACGTAATCCCTTTTATTGAAGGTCAAAATCTAGCAGAAAAAATAGATGTGTGTCCACTTAGCCTTTCGGAAGCCTTACATTACTTGAAATCAACCATCCAAGACCTGTTACGCAATAATGAAGATAACGTAGAAACGCAAGGGGACTTAAAACCAGAAAACCTGATTATTGATAGATTTGATCAAATCCATATAATTGATAATGGTCTGGCTCAAATAAGTAGGGAAGAAATAAAGGAAGGGTCTATTATGGGAACTCCCAGTTATATGGCACCAGAACAATTTAGAGGAGCAAAACCTTCAGAAAAAACAGACCTGTATGCCTTGGGGCTTATCTTCTCGGAAATGCTTACAGGGGAAGATGGTTTTGGAGGAAAAAGTTTTGGAAAGATTATGTGGGAAAAGCACCTACTGACTCGCTTGCCCGTTCCACACACGGTCGAAACAACCGAAACAATTAAACCGGTACTTGATCGTCTGCTGGCTAAATTAACCGCTAATAACCCTAACGACAGATATGATAGCCTTGAAGAGGCCATGGAAGACGTAGAACTACTTGAATATTTATTGAAAAATCCCAATATCTCAATTAATGATAATCGCCCTCTCAAGGTTTCATTAGAAGAAATCCCCCGGGCAAAACAAGCCCTAGAACACACTCCAAAAGTTACAACTTTAGGTCGGACTAAAGTTGTAATCGGGAACTTTCGTCCAGAAGTGGCAAAAGCCCCAAATGTGATCACCCCGGAAGAAGCAGTTTCTTTTGGAACAGATACAATATTAGTCCCGGCAGATAAGTTAAGCGGATTATTAGCAAAAGCAAATGATCCAGAAGAGAAAACTAACCTTGTTTCCCCTCTTCCCTTTGTTGGGAAGCAAAAGGTTGTCTAAGATTTCCAAGGAGAAACTATGGCATCGTTAAGATCAATACAACCAAAGGAGCCACAAACACCCAGGACAACACAAAAAAAAACAATCCATCGAAGCAACCCTAACCCACTAAGGGTTCCAATTGGAGAAATAGCCTCTTTAGAAGGAAAAATAGTCACAAGGCCAGTAGACGGAGAGGGAATTGTTTATTTAAGAAAAGGTGATTTAGTTAGAAATAAAAAGACCTCTCCAGATGGCAAAACATATTATGAAACCTACAGGATAGAACAAGAACTTGGCCGTGGCGGCGCCGGCGCTGCTTATCTAGTAACACATATGGAATCAGGCTGGGAAGCTACTTTAAAAATAATGCCCAGAGATGCCCCGGCTAAAAACCCCCGAGCCCTGGGCCCAACTACTTTTGTTAGAGAAAAAACCGCTTTAGGTCAACTCCCTTCACATCGTGGGCTCCCTAGCCTTTTTGATCATGGCATTATTGGCAACCATCAATATCTTGTTATTAAACATTTTGAGGGCCACTCTTTGCGTAAAACACTTAGAGAACAAGGCCCCTTGCCAATAGCCGATGTTCTCGATTTGGGCATTGAAATATTAAGTGCTTTAATCGCAGCTAACGAGGCCGGGATCATTCATCGCGACATTAAGCCGGCCAATATTATTGTCGGATCCAAAAAAGGCCCTGGCCGTTTTGCCATATTAGATTTTGGAGTTGCCAAGATAATTGATCATGAAGAACTGTTGGCCCTGGAATATAGCCAAAAAGGCCACAGAAGAATAATGGGATCTGAGGGTTATATGTCTCCAGACCAGCAAAGAGGCAACACAGATATATATTCAGACCTTTTCAGTCTTGGGGCAACCCTTTATCAAGCTTTCACCGGCAAAAGACCTCAAAAAGGAACAAGCTCCTTTACAATTATACCCGGCGAAGTAAGCGAGGAAAATCTACCCACACAAACCCTTACTGCCTTCCAAGAAGCACTAAATACCATGACTGGAACAAATACCAATTTTAGACCATCACCCGCTGAAATGCTGTCAGACTTAAGGCAAATAAAATCCCGATTAGACTTAAGGCGAAGAACTCTTAGTACTGAGCCCGGAAGCATTCCCACAATACAACCAACAACTTTTACCAAAGTTCCAGAACCGAGCCCAACAACCAAAACAAGGATAGAATCCAAACCTGTTATTACAGCTCGAGAACCGGAAGAAAGTCAGACCATTATGGTAAAGGCTGACCAACCTGTCGCTAAAGTAGCGGCTAAGCCACAAGCCCCTGCTTATTCGGAAGATAAAACTAGAGATTTAAGGCGTGGGAGCGATTCAGCTAGTTAAAGGCAAGATTGTTGCGCTGCGGCCAAATCCTTCAGCAAATAGAGATCCGTTTTTAATTGCAATAAGTTCAACCTGAGCAATATCATCAAAAGCACTAAGAAGGTTGTGCTTAGCTGTCCTTAATTGCTCATGGGTAAAAGAACCTAAATCAACCCCATAAAATTTAAAGTATAACAGCAAGTTGGTTCTGGAAAAATCAGCCTCTAAGTTTTTTTCAGCATCCTGAATTAATCTTTTTTGAGTATTGGGCAGGCCAACAGCCTTAATCTCCTCAGAAGTCCTGAGATATAAGAGATTGCCTCGAGGGGAAATCCCCCCCATTAATCGATGGGGCCTCAACACTGCAACTAAATCTCTTTCAATTTCATCTATTTCTGTGCCAGCATCCGCACAATCCAACACATTAATTAAATGGACAAAAAGACCATTGTCATCTTCTGGTTGGTTAGAAAGAATATCAAACGCCAGACTAGTAATTAAAACTATGCGGGCTAGGAGTTTGTCTATATGCCGATCTGGAAAGCTTCTTTCCAAGCCAACTGGCCTACCTGACCGACAAAAAAGTCCTGACATAACCTGGCTATCACTTTTAGAATAAGGTGGGGTTTTTTCCTGTTTACGCACCCAAACTAAACCTTCTATCGGTTTACACATAAATATTCCTTTACTATAATCTAGCAACTATTCATCGACAACAAAAATAAATAATTTCAACTTATTTGGGTTTTCAGAAGATTAAGCTAATCAGAAGATTTATTTACGACAGCTGTTTCAATATCTCGGAGATCGGCCCGGCCTGATTCATCACAAAGAAGTGGAGCCCCGGAACTTTAGCATCCTGCAATTCTTGACACTGTCTAACCGCATGCTCTATGCCAATTTTCTTAATAGCTTCATTATCATCTTGATTTTTCTCCAGTTGAGTTAACAGCTCCTTAGGAATGGATGCCCCGCAGATAGAGGTCATCTTGCGTAATAATTTATAGTTGGTGATCGGCATGATCCCTGGAATAATTGGCACACAGATCCCGGCGTCGCGACACTTTCTGACAAAATCAAAATAGACTCCATTGTCAAAAAACAATTGGGTCACAATATAGTCAGCCCCGGCCTCAACTTTTCTTTTTAAATATTTTATGTCGGACTCAAGATTTGGCGCTTCAGGATGTTTTTCCGGATAACCGGCTACTCCCAAACAAATAAAAGGATAAAGCTCTTTAATAAAAGCCACTAACTCACAGGCATGCCGACAACCATCGGCTGGAGAAGCTTTTTCTACCAGCCCTTCAGGAATATCACCTCGTAAAGCCAGAATATTTTCTACCCCAATATTAACCAATTCTTTAACTTTAGTATTGATATCTTCTCTACTTGAGGCCACACAGGTTAGGTGGGCTACCGGAGCAATCCCAAACTTATCTTTTATATCCTTAACCCAACGAAAAGATTGGCCGGCACTTGTTCCTAACGCTCCGTAAGTAACAGAGACATAATCCGGATTAAAGTCTTTAAGTTGGGCAATCACCTCAAAAAGACGAGCCTCTTGCTCTGCGGTTTTAGGCGGAAAAAACTCAAAAGATAACGTGGGCTGACCTTTTTGCAGTGCTTCGCTAACTTTCATTTATTTATCCAATATCTTTACTTCTTCTTCACTCGGTTGACTTCTAGCCAACGGTTTCATATGTGGGAACAACAAAACATCTCTAATAGACGCTTGATTAGTTAAAATCATCACTAGTCGATCAATCCCGATCCCTAAACCACCAGTTGGCGGCATACCATATTCTAAAGCCCGCAAGAAATCTTCATCCATCGATTCTGCTTCTTCGTCCCCAGCAGCTTTGAGTTCAGCTTGTTTTTTGAAACGCTCGGCTTGATCAATCGGATCATTTAACTCGGAAAAAGCATTGGCCAGTTCCATCCCGGCAATAATTAATTCGAAACGTTCAACCTGCCCCTCTTTTGAACGATGTTTTTTAGCCAAGGGAGAGGTTTCAATTGGATGGTCAATAATAAAAGTTGGCTGACGCAAATCCGCTTCCACAAATTTGTCATAAAGTGTATTAATAATCTTACCAACCCCAAGTTTTTCTGTCCCCTCAACCCCTTTTTGCTTGGCAATGGCTCTAATTTCTGCTTCACTCTTACCGGCAATATCAATCCCCTTTTCTTTCAAAGCATCAATCAAGGTAATTCTCTTCCAAGGAGTAGCTAGGTTGATTTTTTCACCTTTGTACTCAATTTCTAAAGTGCCTAAGATTTCCTGAGCCGCAGTTACAATAATATCTTCGGTTAATTTCATCACATCATTGTAATCAGCGTAGGCCTGATATATCTCAATAATACTAAACTCCGGATTATGCTTATAAGAGATCCCTTCGTTGCGGAAAACACGACCAAGTTCAAAAACCTTTTCAAAGCCACCAACTATTAGGCGCTTTAAATAAAGCTCCGGGGCAATCCTTAAAAATAACGGCATATCTAAAGCATCGTGATGGGTTGTAAATGGTTTGGCCGCTGCCCCACCCTGCATTACGTGTAGAAGTGGAGTTTCAACCTCAAGAAAGCCTTTATTTTCCAGAAATTTTCTAATCAGAGAAACAATTTTTGATCTTTTCACAAAAACATCTTTAACCTCTTGGTTAACCATTAAATCAACATAGCGTTCGCGATAACGCAATTCTTTATCCTGCAAACCATGCCATTTTTCCGGCAGAGGATGAAGGGATTTACAAAGCATGGTAAAGTCTGCAACCTTAACTGTTAGCTCGCCCGTTTTTGTGCGAAAAACATGCCCTTTGATCCCGATGATATCTCCCATATCCAACTTGCGGTAAATATCGTACTTTGCGCCAATCACATCTTCTCGGGCATAGATTTGGATGCGGCCGGTTTCGTCCTGAAGATGGCCAAAAGAGGCCTTGCCGTGACCGCGCTTGGTCATCAAGCGACCGGCCAGGGAAACTTCTTCTTCGGCCTGCTCCCCTTCTTTAATATCTTTGAACTTAGTGAGAACTTCGGCCGCTGTGATAGAGGCTTCGTAAGTATAAGGAAAGGGATTTATCCCTTTATCCCTTAGTTCGTCCAATTTGTCACGTCTAACTTTTAATAATTCGCTTAATTCTTCTGACATTAAATTTCCCCATCTTTCAATTTATTCATGGCAATGCGTGAAGCCTCTGGCTGGAAACGTCTTAAAAAATTATGCATATTTATGAACCATTCTAACCTTTGCCCATAACTCAACTTAGAAAATTCCAGTAATTTCTCATCTTCAATTATATAACTATAACCCTTTTGTTTGTTTTTATGCTGCATTTTAAAGTTCCTTCAATCGTTTTAAAGTCTGGATATCTGATAAGTCTTGCGGCCGGCCGGCAATTTTTTTTAGTTTGACCAAGTTTGCTTCTGAGACCACTGAAAGTTTTGCTCCCCACTGTTCTATCGTTACTCTTTTGGCATAAGCCTTTTTAAAATCTATCAGATCACTAATCATAATATCAACAACCATAAATGGATCGTCAGGATGTTGAAAAGAAAATGCCTTCATGTTTTTCTTTTCCCGCCAATAATTTCTTTTTTTCTTGTCTGCCAATTCTATTGGTGCGACTGGCACTTTGGGCTGATAGCCTAATTTTTTCATAATGCCAATAAATTTACTAATATTTCCTTTGGTCATTAAGAGCATCAAATCAATATCCCCAGTTGACCTGGGAACACCATAAATAATTGCCGCTAATCCCCCAATCAATAAATAACGAACACCCTCTTTGTCCAGCAACCGAAAAATATCCTCATAATGTAGTTTTTTAATTCTATCCCATTTCCACATAATCAGCTATTATCCTCAAGCCCTTCAAGGTCAACTTGTCATCTATTCTATCAACAACCGTCGTGTACTTGCAAATCAGCTGGGCTAATCCCCCCGTTGCAATGACTTTGATTTTCTGTTTTGAATTTTGAAATTTGGAATTAGAATTTGTTTGTAACTTGTAATTTGTAATTTGTAATTTGATCCTATGAACCATCCCCTCCACCATCGCCACATACCCATAGACCAGCCCACTCTGCATGGCCGATTTTGTATCATTCCCAATCACTCGCTTGGGTGCTTCGATCTCTATCTTGGGCAGTTTTTCAGTCTGTTCATAGAGTGCATCGCGGGCTAGCGAAATCCCCGGGGCAATTACTCCACCAAGGTAAGCTCCTTCGGCTGAAACGACATCAAAGGTCGTGGCTGTGCCAAAGTCTATTATAATAGTGGGACCGCCAAATAACTTATAGGCTGCCAGGGCATCGACTACCCTATCGGAACCGATCTCTTTTTTGTTTTTTAAGCTGACGATAAGACCGGGAATATTTTCTGCTGTCACAAAAAATGGCTGACAGCCAAACTTCTTTTTCAAAACTAATTTTAGTTGTCGATTAAGCGAAGGAACAACACTGGCAACTACTATCGAGTCAATCTTTTTGCCTATCTTGGGCGGACGATAATCTTCTGTCGGATAGCGCCACTCAGAAACCAGCTTCTTCCTCTTAAAAAGGCCAAAGACTATATTGGTGTTACCGGCGTCAACTGTTAAGAGCATAGTTATATTATAACACCTCACCCCTGCCTGCCGACCCGCTTCGCCGCGAGGCAAGCAGGCAGGCCCATCTACATTAAGCCCTCCGACTTTTTTTTACCTCACCCCCCTCTCTGATCAAGAGAGGGGGGAACAACAAACCAATAAATAAGGAAAACCCAAACAAGGGGGTGAGTTAAGATAAATAGCTAGGGTTGAGAGTTCCAAAAATTACTAAAAAAGTTTTTTCTAAAAACTTTTGAAAATGGTGAAATTTTTTTAAAAAGGTATCGATATAGGATTGGAGCCAAACAAATAGAAAGGGGGAAAACGAAAATGGTAGAAATCGGCGGGGTAGTTTTTTCTAGATTTGGGAGACAAAGAGTAGACCAGTATACCTGGTTAAGTCAGATGGCCGATGGAGTTACAGTTCGAACAAAAGGCGGGAAATTAGCAACCATTAAAAAAGTAGGTAAAGACTCTGTTGAAGCTTTCTACTACCAAAGGGGACATGAAGTTAGAACCACTCTAACCTTCAGGGATATAGATTGGTCTAGTGGAGCAAGTGCTGCAAGCCTAACGATCTTGGATACCTAACAGTCTTGGATTATGATAATATGACCAACAAACCATTTATAGTCAGAATAGTTAGTCCGACAGAAGAGCCGGCTCTTCCCAAGGCTGATATTCCGGCAATAAAGCCAGTCAAAAACAAAAATGATATTTTTGGTAAACAGAGCAGGATCATTAGTGGCTCTACCCTTGGTTTTGCCGCCGGTTTAATTGTTTATATGATGCTAAAACTTAACGGCGTTGACTTAGGCAGAGTCGAATCATCCTTTATAATCGGCATGCCATCTTTTCTTGGGGTTATGACTTCGTTGGTAATGTTTTAATCCGGCCTAACCAAGCAGCTTAAGAATCCTCTGCATATCTTCCGGTAACTCCGCGTCAAACTCGACACGCTTTCCGGTTCTCGGATGAATAAAGCCTAATTTAGCAGAATGGAGCAGCTGCCCGGACACCCGGTACTTTTCCCTGCGCTTGCCATAGATCGGATCCCCCACTACCCCATAACCAAGATGGTTTAGATGGACCCTGATCTGGTGAGTCCGACCGGTTTTTATCACTACTGCCAATAAAGTGTAATCTTTGAATCTTTGCAAGACCTTATATTCCGTAATTGCTTCCCGGCCTTTTTGCTTAAAACTGGGATCCTGAAATTTGGGGTTGGCTTTGATCTTTGCCCTCATGCTTAGGCTCGGTCCAAACAACCCCTGATCTCTAGTCTTTATTACCGCCATCCTTTTCCTGTCATGATGATGCCGGCCAATCTCTGTTTCAATCACCCCTTCATCTTGACTGACCACCCCATGCACCAAAGCAACATATTGCTTACTAATCTCTCTAGCCTTAAACTGTTCGGCCAAGGCTTGATGAGTAAAATCATTTTTTGCCACTACGATCAAACCCGAAGTATCCTTATCCAAACGATGAACAATGCCCGGACGCAACACTCCGCCAATACCGGACAAATCCTTACAATGATAAAGCAAGGCATTAACTAGCGTCCCTTCATAATTACCAACAGCAGGATGAACCACCATCCCTCTAGCTTTATTGACCACTATTAAATCTTTATCCTCAAAAACTACATCGAGGGGAATGTTTTCCGCTGCAACTTCCAACTTCTTTGGTGCAGGTACGGTGATAAAAACCTGATCGTTTTCTTTGAGCTTAATGCCAGGTTTCGCAATTTTACCATTGACTAAAACATTGCCATCTTTAATTAGTCTATTAACTTGTGACCGGGTCTGAACAATCTCTTCTTGGACAGTTAAAAAAGCATCAACCCTCTCTCCTGCCTGATCTTCCATAACAATATATTTAAATTCTTTTTTCATATTTTCCTTTACATTATACCCCCTCTCCCTCTGGGAGAGGGGGAGGAGACATTGTGTGGATGGGGGTGAGGGCTAAAACAAAGCCACCTGTTCTTGTCTCAGTTTTCCTTCCGCCTGCTCCGTTAGTATCTTAACACTACCTAGCTCACTGTAATAGGAGAATCTTTGGTTTTATTTTAGACTACTCCGCCAAAATATCCTCACGTACCTTCTGCATCATCCTCATAAAAAAGCGCAGGTTATGGATGGTTAATAAATGCATGGCTAAAATTTCTCTAGCACCAAAGATATGTCTGATATAGGCTTTGGAGAAGTTTTGACAACAATAGCAATCACACTCTGGATCAATTGGAGAAAAGTCTTTTTCAAATCTAGCTTGGCGAATATTAACTTTGCCTTCGTAAGTTAAAAAAGCGCCGTGACGAGCTAAACGAGTCGGAATGACACAATCAAACATATCTGCTCCAAGTTTAATTGCTCCTAAAATGTCAGAGGCATACCCTACTCCCATTAAATAATGAGGTTTATCTTCGGGCAGAATATCAGTCACAATATCAAGCATCTCAAACATCTCCGCTTGCGGTTCTCCGACTGACAAACCCCCAATCGAATAGCCAGGAAAATCAATCTCAACCAACTGTTCAGCCGACTGCTTACGTAAATCCCTGTATGTCCCTCCCTGCACAATTCCGAATAATACATTCATTTGACATTTGTCATTTGACATTTTTAATTTTGACTCCCTCGCCCACCTAACCGACCTCTCCATTGCCTCTTTAGCCTCTTTTTTGTCACAAGGATAAGCTACGCACTCGTCCAATTGCATCATGATGTCAGAGCCAAGGGCTGCCTGAATTTCAAGAACCTTTTCTGGGGTTAAAAAATGCTTGCGTCCATCAAGATGAGAGGTAAACTCAACTCCTTCATCAGTAATCTTTCTCATGTGCGCCAAAGAAAAGACTTGAAAGCCACCGGAATCAGTCAAGATCGGCTTGTTCCAGTTCATGAATTTATGCAGGCCGCCAGCTTCTTTGATCAAATCCGGACCAGGCCTAAGGTTTAAGTGATAAGTATTACCCAAAACAATTTCTGCGCCGATTTCATCTAACTCTCGCGGCGACATGGTTTTAACTGTAGCTTGGGTGCCAACCGGCATAAAGACTGGGGTATCAATTACACCGTGAGGGGTGTGGAGCTTCCCTACACGCGCTTTAGATTTCTTAGATTTTTTGAGGATTTCAAATTTGAAGGGCATTAAATTATTATATCACAGGATAAACATCGCATCGCCAAAGGAAAAAAAGCGGTATTTTTCTTGGATAGCCTCTTGGTATGCCTTCATAATAAAATCTTTACCCGCCAAAGCCGAAACTAACATAATCAAAGTCGATTTCGGCCAGTGGAAATTTGTAATCAGCGCATCAACAACTTTAAATTTATACCCGGGATAAATAAACAACTTACTCCGCCCAACTTTCCCGCCCCCTTCTCTTTCCAAGAGAAGGGGGTTGGGGGATGAGTTAAATACTGTTTCCAGGGTTCTAACAGCCGTAGTCCCTACCGCAATAACCCGCTTCGCTTTTTCAACGGCTTTAACTGTTTCATCCGGGATTTCAAAATACTCCTCATGCATCGGATGATCTTCGATCTTTTCTGTGCGAACAGGCAAAAAAGTTCCTAAGCCCGTATGAAGGGTCACATAAGCAACCCGAACTCCCTTGGCTTTAATTTTTTCTAAAAGTTCAGGAGTAAAGTGCAGCCCAGCCGTCGGCGCCGCCGATGCCCCTTCTTTCTCTGCATACACAGTTTGATAACGTTTTGATCTTTGATCTTTATAATTTTGGGCTTGTTTTGCACTTTGATCTTTGAATTTTAAACTTTTAATGTATGGCGGCAACGGAACCTCCCCTAACTCATGCACAACTTCCCAAAACTTTCCTTCAGACTCAAACTTAATAATCTGTTCCCCACCCTCCAACTTTTCCAGAACGGTTCCAATTAACTGCCCCTCACCAAATCTAACCTTAGAGCCAACTTTTAACCGTTTCCCAGGTCTAACTAAACATTTCCATTTCTGACATTGATCTTTGATCTTGGGATTTGTTTTGAACTTTGTACTTTGATCTTGGATCTTTTGCTCCCCTGGATTAACAAGCAAAACCTCCACCTTCCCCCCACCCTCTACTTTTTTCCCCACCAGATTAGCCGGCATTACTTTTGTATCGTTCAGCACCAAGAGATCCCCGGAGTTTAGATAATCAATAATATCGTAGAAATGTTTGTGCTCAACAGTTTGAGCCTGACGATTGAGAACCATTAAGCGGGATTTATCACGCTCCACAGCCGGCTCATGCGCAATCAGTTCTGAGGGGAAATTAAAATCAAAATCAGTGGTTTTGGTCATCAACTATTAGCTATCTTTTCCAAACAATATTCATCAATATCGTTAAAACCAGGCTCACCAAAACCATCGTGGTGATCGGCACATAAATTAAAATGCCGTTACGATTTAAGGTGAAATCACCAGGCAAACGGCCGAACCAGGGCACTTTGGCGACCAGGATAAAAAATCCGCCAATTAAAACCATGACTACACCAATATACAAAATCAGTCTGCCTAGGGGTTCAACTGCCATCTTATTTCACCTCAAAGCGAATAGGAACCTCAAACCAACTAGCAACATTTACCCCGGCTTGTGAAGCTGGACTGAATTTCCACCTTGAAATAGCTACTACAGCTGATTGATCAAATTCGACAACCCCGGAACTGGATTTAACTTTAACATCTTTTGCTTGACCATTTTGGCCAATAAGAACTGACAACAACACTTTGCCTGACAATCCTTCAGACAAGGCTGTCTCTGGATAAGCCGGCAAAATACTAAAGGTAATCTGCGGAGGAACAAAAGGTAGCGGTGCAGCAACTACTGGCTGAGACATTGGCACAGCCTTGGTCTTGGCCACAGCAACTGGTTTTGCAGTTACTATCGACAACTCTTCTCCATAGAATACCGGCATTTCCCTGGTTTGAACCAATTGAAATGGCCTAGCCATAAAATAGCTCACAGCTAACGCTACAACCAAAATCGTTCCGACCGCTACTAAATTAAAACTTTTTGTTGTCATTTTTTTCTCCTTTTGATCTTTTGCCTTGCAAATTGTTTTGATCTTTCACCTTGGATCTTTGATCTTGATCATTATAGCATTATCATATTTCTTGCACTACACCAAGCACATATTTCCTGCTCGGCATCGGATAATTTAAAGTGTCCTGATATTGGGCATTAAAAACATTTTCCACACCAACAGAAACCTTAACGTCAGCAATTGTTTGCCAAACCTTTAGATCGGCAACCGTATAGGCTGGCGCAATTCCTGTGTTGGCTGCATTATCAAACCTCTCTCCAACATAACGCACATAAAACGAACCGGAAAGTCGGTCCTCAGGCTCATAAACCAAACCGGCATTAGCCTTATGGACCGGACTGTAAACCAATTTATTGCCGGTACTAAGATCAATTGAATTCTGGTAAGAGTAATTCACAAAACCATGGCAAGCTTCTGTAAATTTTCTCTTTAAACTTAAATCTGCTCCAATAGAATCGGCAGCAGACAAGTTTTGCGCTTCCCAGGTTGCCCAAACCCCGGAAATATCTACCCATTTGATCATGTCAGAATATTTACTAATATAGCCGGTTAAGGTAGCTTGTGTAGAGTCATCAAACCGTTTGGTTAAACCAACATCCCAGGTTTGCGACTTCTCCGGCCGAAGATTCTGATTACCCCGGGTAATAAGGCCCCAAACCGGATCATTATAATACCAATAGAGCTCATTAAGTGTTGGGGCACGGAAAGCCGTGCCAAAAGAAGAACGCAGCACAAGGTCTTGGCTCGCTTGATAGACCAAACCAATCCTGGGACTCAAAGATTCTCCTGCTACAGAATGTCGGTCAACCCTTAAGCCAAGGTTTAATAATAGTTGCTGATTAGCTCTGTGTTCTGACTGAAAGTAAAATGCCTGGTTACTAATTTTATGTCGTCCGGCCATGTCACTGTCGCTACCATCAAGATCAAAATCAACTCCTACTGCCAGCTGATGAGCCGAATTAATCTGCAAATCACTCTTTAGGCCTATTCCTAACGATTCTGCATCATATTTCTCGTTGGCATATAAAGTCGGGTTAGCATTATATCTTTGTTGAATACTGGCATAGCGCCCCTTAAGGTTAATTTTATACTTGGGCGACAAGTCTAAATCTAGGCCACCATTTAGATAGTTGTTCCAATCAGACTGACGGGTGTTGGGGGTCGGATAAACGGAAGATCCCGGCACTCCCCTATCAGCTAAATATCCATTTAAGCCCAGACAGACTTTGGCCTTTTGACTTAAAGCAAACCTAACCTCTCCCTGATAGTTTGTACCAATATAATCGCTATTAGTTTGAAAGCCCTTAGATATTTTTGAGGCAATTGAGAACAAATAGTCATTATTAACAAGAGAAAAGTCCGCCCTGCTCCCACCATAACTATCATAACCAAATCCTACCTGCCTCTTAGTTAACAATTCAGGTTGTTTGGTAATTACATTTACCACTCCACCACTAGCCGCTGAGCCATAAAGCGAAGAAGCCGGCCCGTAAACAACCTCAATCTGCTCAACATTATCAACCAAAATATCTGTTAAATCAGAAAGACCAAGAAGCGGAGAACTGATTCGATTGCCATTAACCAGGAGTAAAACCTGTTCAGCATTGCTACCACGCAAACGAAGGGTTGACTGCGCCCCCAAACCACCACTAATCTTTAAATCAAGTCCTTCAGTGTATCTCAAAGCCTGATAAAGATTATTAGCGCCAGTCGCTGCAATATCTTTAGCGGTAAGAACAACAACCTTAGCCGGCGACTCTGATTTTAGCTGTAACCTGCGCGTGGCGGTAACAACAACTTCTTGTCCATAAAAACGCGGAACTTGTAAAGCCAGCGAAGAAGAAGTGAGGAACAACAATGTAACAATGAAACAATTTAATCCCGTTTTAACGGGATCCCGAAGCATTATATAAAATAGTCGTAATCGGGACACTTTAACACTTTTCATCTCTATACTCCTTTTTTGATTGGAATACAGAGCTCTCGGGAAAACTCTAATTCAACGATCCAAAACAAGGCAGGATTAGAACCTGCAAACTAACTACGCCTCTCCCGTTGAGTAGCTTGTTCAGAACCTTCCACCACCACCACTATTTCCCCCTTAATCGTCCGATCCTTTAGTTTCTCCAACACCTCCCCCAGCTTACCTCTAATAACTTCTTCGAATTTCTTGGTTAATTCCCGACAAACAGCAACCTGTCTCTCTCCAAAAATCTCTTTGATACTATTTAACGTTTTAACTACTCGATATGGCGACTCATAGATTATAACCGATCCTTGCTCATCTTTTAAAGCTGTTAATCTTTTATTTTTCTTGCCCGGTTTTTTAGGCAGAAAACCCTCAAAAACAAATTTATCGGTCGCCAAACCAGAACCAACCAGGGCAGTAATAGCCGCACATGGCCCAGGAATAACCTCCACCCTGTGCCCCTGCGCTACTGCCCCGCTAATTAACTCATAACCGGGATCAGAAATAGTCGGGGTTCCAGAATCAGAGACCAGAGCAATGTTTTTACCCTGACTTAACAGGTCAACAATATAGTCTGTTTTGGCTTTGATGTTGAACTTATGATAAGCAGTCATCGGGGTGTTGAGATTATATTTAATCAGCAGTTTTTTAGTCTGGCGAGTATCTTCGGCGGTAATTAAGTCAACTTCAGCAAGTGTGCGCACAGCCCGAAAGGTGATATCCTCTAAATTACCTATTGGGGTAGCAACAACAAACAAAGTTCCCATTAAAACATCGAAGCTCGGACAGTTTCGGCGTTGGGAATAACCTGATCAGTCTCTTGGATTATGATGGTTTCTTCAGAATCCTCATTTTCTTCTTTAATCTGAACCGGCAGCTCTTCGGCAACCGCCCTCTCCTGGCTCTCAACATTAACCCTGCCGGTATATTGCGACCCTTCCTGGATAACAATTCTGCCGCCAACCAAACCGCCATGAACTCGCCCTGTCTTGGTAATCTCCAGACTGTGGGTTGCACTAATATCGCCATCTACAACACCGGAAACAACTACACTGCCACCATGGATATTCCCGGTTATTTTACTGCCGTCAGCCACAATTATCTCTCCGCTGGTATTGAGTTTGCCTTCAAATTCACCACTGATAAAGACCGAACCGGAGGCATCAAGCTCCCCTTTAAATCTGGCCCGATCACCAATGATCGTATCAAAAGCTCCTTGGGTAATATTTTTTTTATCAAAACCAAATAAGGCCATCGTTTACTCCCTCCAGGCTCGACTGGCTGTCAAAATATTTAAATTTAAATAGGCAATCGGATTAATGGCTCGATTGTTTTTTCTGACTTCATAATGAAGATGTGGCCCTGTAGTTAACCCGGTTGTGCCAACAAAACAAACAACTTGACCCTTTTTGATCGGCTGTCCTACCCTAACCGCATATTTTGAGTTATGAGCATAAAGGGTCGAAACCCCATGACTATGCTGGACAATAACTGTTTTACCATAAGCCTGCCGCCAGCCAACAAAGGTCACAACCCCATCAGCAGTTGCTTTAATCGGCGAGCCGTATCTGCCTGTAATATCTATGCCGGTATGCAAACCTTTCCAAGGATAAGTTCTGTAACCATAACGGGAAACTATGTAGCCATTTAATGGCCAACATGAAGGGGTGGCCGCAAAGCGCTGCTGCACATTGTTTACCCAAGCTTTTAACTGAGCAAGACTTTCTTTTCTTTGTTCCAGTTCAGCGTCAGCCAGCTTAAGTTTTTCAGAGATCTCTTCAACCTGACTTGGGGGCAGATAACTCTTCATCTTGGAAGAAAGTTTCATCTTCCCTTTCCAGCTTTCCAGCCCTAAAACCTGGCGCAGCTGCTTATCCATTTTGGTTAATTCATAGATCGCCTGGTCCACTTCCTTGGTTTTTTCACTAAATGATTCGATAACTTCTTTTTGTTCCTGATTTTTCTCAATGGCGGTCCTGTAGTGCACTAAACGACGGGATAAGATTGAAGAATAGACAACCGATGAAGCAAAAAGGAAACATAATAGGACAAAAGAGCCAATAACCGCATAAAGTAACTTACGGGGGATCCTTAAACTAAAACCCTTGCCTTGGCTGTCATGAGGAACCACCATGAAAGTGTAGTACTTTTCGTTCTTCATCTCTGTTTTTATTATAACAACGCCATAAAGAGAAGTCAAGGTTAAGCAACATTAAGTTAAACGAGCTGACAACCATGGATATTTTATTATTAAAGTTGTTCCTGTTGGCCCACTGTTTTTAACTTCAACAGTTCCATTTTGAGCCTCAACATATTGTTTGACTAAGGTCAGAGCAATATAATCATCATACAAATCTATCCTGTCATGCTGTAAAAGATCATCTTTGATCCCTTCAAGGCTTAAAGCCTTGTCACGTCGACTATTATCGGTAATGCGAACAACAATATCACCATCTTCTTGGGTAAGAGCAACCGATATATTTGCCTCTTCTCCCATATTTTCAACCGCTTTCCTGGCAATATGTATGGAGTATAAAATTGATTTAAAGAAATGCTTTCGATCCAATGTCACAAAGACACTTTCTTCTGCTGCAGAAAAGCTCGCATCAGGATTTCCAGCCTTCAGTGTCCACAAAGCCTGGACTACGTCAAATCTTATAGGATACAAGGGTGCTGGTGGATTGGTAATCTCCCCCACCTGTTCATTGAGCCTTTGCAACCGATCTAAAACACCAGGATCATTAATCTTACTAGTCATTGTAGACAGAAAAGCCCCAAACTTTTCCCAAATAGTGGGTGCCAGCTCTTTTCTAGCCTCTTGGGCCTCTACCAAACTATCTATCGCCCTACCTATTTCAGCAAAGTTTCCTGGCTTTGTAAAATAACGGTCTGCACCTGCTGCCATTACTTCTGGTTCGTTTTGTGGATAACCAGTAAGAACAACCACTATAAGCTCTGGATTAATTTCTCGTGCTTCCCCGATTAACTTAACCCCGGCATCATCCTCCCCCATTTTTATATCCGTTACTAGAATATCAATTTTATTGCTAGGGTCTCTAAGAAAACCAATAGCTTCTTGTCTTGATGTTGCCTCTAAAATGGTATATTTCTTCCTACCTAAAAGAACTTTTCCAACACTTCTAAAACTTCCTTGATCTTCCACGAATAAAATTGTTCCTTTGGATTCAGCAGTTCCAGCCCCTTCACCAACGGCAGCTGCTGCCAGGACTGGTCGCAACGAATCCAAGGTTTGCGCCACTTGAGGGGGAACTGACATCAGCGTCCCATGAGCACCTTGCACAGCAACTGCATGACCAGGACCAGAATCCCTGTGATCCCCAATCAAAGCTCGTGTAATTCGATCTCCAGCCCTAAAAACCGGGCTATCAGCCGTCATCAACATTTTCCAAGCATTTTTTAGTGGTCTTACTATCATTCTTAAACCTATCTCCCTTCCTGACTTAACGGTAAACGAATAGTTACTATTGTGCCTGTCTCTTTGTTGCTGGTAATGCTGACATCGCCACCATGATCACGAATAAATTTCAAGCCCAAAGACATGGCCAAATAATCCTCATACAAAAAAGTCTTACCATAAACAAAAGGCAAGGCCGCTAGCCTTTGCAAGGTTAAATCCTCTTCTCTTCTGCCATTATCAACAATTCTAATAATGGTTCGATCAGCTTCTTGCCCAACAGAAATAGTGACTTCTCCTTGCTGGAGAGCTTTAACGGCTTTTTCTGCCGGTGCCAAAAAGAGCTGGATTGCCCTAACAAATACGTTCGCATCTATATGCGCAATGACTGAAGTTGAACCCCCATTCCTAAACTTCGTCTTGGGTCCTAACTCTAAAGTAGCCGGCAAGTACTCAGAAACATTAATTTCTCGCAAACTTAAGGGGGTTTTTACTTGAATTAATTCACCAAGTTGGGTAATAGTCGTAGCTATCCTATCAACCTGACGAATTGCCCCATTAATTAGTCTTGAGACAACCTCCACAGAAAAGCCCCCTTGAGCAAGGTTATCAACAACAATCCTAAGTCCACTTTTAGGACTAGTAATCATATTACCCAGGTAATCTTTCAAACCATATATCAAAGCCCCAATTTCAGCTAGCTGGACTCTTTGCTCTTCTCTCAAGCTATCAACGGCCTTAACAACTTCCCCAATGTAACTTGCATCTTTTTCAATATACTTATCAGCCCCAGCATTGGTAGCGCTAATCGCAACAGCTTGGGCGGAAAACCCGGTGATGGCCACTACTTTAATCTTGGGATTTTGTTCACGAGTATCAGCAATAAGTTTTATCCCTGCATCATCTTCCTCCATTTTTATGTCCGTAACTAAAACATCTATTCTCCAACCATCTCTGCCTAAAATTTCTAAGGCTTCCTGCCTTGAGCTGGCAAGAACAACTTCGTAACCAGCTCTTCGTAGAGAAGCTTGCGCTATCTTTCTAGCGTTTGGTTGGTCATCAACAAACAAAACAACCCCTTTAGCGGCTAGGCCACTCGCAGCACCATCACTAAAACCACCCATCATGGCCATCGGCTCTACTACTAAATCCCCCAAGCGCCTCTCTGGTTGAGGAGGAATTACTTCACGACCCTGAACTTGCCGACCATGACCCCCTAAAGCCGCTGCTCGGCTCCAACCCAAATGACTATGATCCCCGATCAAACGCTTAGTCACCCAGTCTCCCCCTCTATAAATCTTACCTAATACCTTTTCCCAAGATATTGCCATCTTATTCTCCTTCCTTAACCGGTATATCGATCGTAATTGCCACACCATTATCAACATTGCTGGCTTTAACCTGCCACCCCTGAAGTTTAGCATATTTTTCTACCAGAGCTAAACCAAGGCCCAAACCTTCGTCCGTACTTCTAGTGGTAATAAATGGTTGAAAGACCTTGGTTAATAGCTCTGCTTCAATTGAGCTGCTAGAATTCCAAATTCCGATCCTCACAACAGAACCAACTCTTTCAACAAAGACGTGAATCATCCTATGAGTAACTTTACTATCAAACTCTATCAAGGCATTAGCAACAATTTCCCTGATCATTTCTTTTAGTAATTTTAGATCAGCTTCTATCACCGGTAGACCGGAATGATATTCTCCAATCAGCTTTATCCCTGCATCATCAGAAATAAGTCCTCTAAGTGCTCCCTTCACAGCCGCAACAGGCTCAAGGCTAATCTTACCAACTCTCTGAGGACTGAGAAATCTAATTAATCTTTCAACATGCCCTGAATAAAGGGAACAGGTCGACTTTACTTCTCGAACCCATCTTAAAGCCTCAGCAACATCTTGATCATGAAATGCCCCTTCAGCTAACTCTGCATACCCAACCAGGGGACCGATCATATTTCTGAAATTATGAGCAAACCACCTGAGCCAATCAGGTTGCTGATCCGCTTCCACCGGCTTAACAAAAGCGGCCAAAGTTCTTTGTAGTCTTTCCTGAGTAGCAGGTTCTTGCCCAAAAAGAGAACGACCAGAAGCAAAATGCACTGCCGCTCCAATCAAGTGGATCTTACCTGATGGCAGCTCATCTAGAAGTTCCACTGCCCTAAGAAAATTACTCAACATACTAAGGAGTTTAATGTCAACATGGTGCCTAACAAACAACACAGAACCAATTTGAGCAGAACTAACTCCTTCACAACGTAAACCTCGAGCCCTAAGACTAGCAACGCGCCGGTTAATAGCCAGCAAATAAGAAGCTTGAGCGCAAATCAAAGCCTCTTTGGGAAAATCCGTACTAGTTCTAATAGTTGTCATAGTTGTCCCACCACAATTTTTTCGCCACTTTTTGACTGTGATTTCACTTTTTCTTCAACAAACTGCAATGATTTTCCCGACGACATTAATATATAATTATGTAAAGTCGGGATCCCGATGTTTCATCCTTATATTTATTAATGTCATCGGGACACTATATTTGAGAAAAGTTGCCAAAGGTTGAAAGATGTTAAATGAGGTTAACTGAGATTGAAAATATATATTCGCCGAAGCCCGAAGGGCGAAGGAGAATCGGGGTGAGAGGATTTGAACCTCCGGCCTCTACGTCCCGAACGTAGCGCTCTACCAAGCTAAGCTACACCCCGCAACAAAAGAAGAATCGGAGCGACTGGATTCGAACCAGCGATCTCTACCACCCCAAGGTAGCGCCTTAGACCAAGCTTGGCCACGCTCCGACAGGATACATTATATCACTTCTTAATAAACTTATTGACCGCGTCTGAAGTCTTCAGCTCTTGACCGGAGAGGAATCTTTTTAGATCTTCACGATGGGTATAGAGGGCCAACACAAAAGCTCCCAGAGCAAATGATACAAAGGCACTGCTTTTGCCTAGAATCACCAGCGCCAGCGGCAGGAAACCAAGAATAATTATGGTCGCAGGAATAAAATAGCGCCAGATCAAAATTAGCATGGCCCAGAAAAGGGTCACAATTAGAGCCAACACAGGATCAAAAGCAATTAAAGCCCCGCCTGTTGTGGCAATCCCCTTGCCCCCTTTAAATTTTAAGAAAATAGAAAAATCGTGACCAATAATTGCTGCCAGAGCACAACAAGTTACCGCCCAGTACGGCAGAAAAAATCTCTGAGCCAAATATACAACCAAAAAACCCTTGCCCACATCACCCAACCAAGACAAGAAACCAATAACTGGTCCGGCCACAACTAAAGCGTTGGTTGCGCCAATGTTTTTTGTGCCAGCTTTACTAACATCTTTGCCTTTGAGTTTAGGAAAGATATGGCTAAAGGGGATAGAGCCTAACAGATATGATAAAAATATGCTTAAGAATATGTTCATAATATATCAGAATAAAGTAATGAGGGGTGCGTAATGCGTAATGAGAACATTCCCATTACACATTACTCTATTCCCATTACTATTAGGATACTTTCTCCAACCCAAACGCCTTATGCAAGATTTGAACGGCCCTCTTGCCCTGCTCTTTCTTAATGATGCAGGAAACTTTAATCTCTGAAGTTGAGATCATCTGAATATTGATGTTGTTTTTGGATAAAGCCGCAAACATTTTTGAAGCCGTGCCAGGCTGACTAACCATACCGATGCCGACCAAAGAAACCTTGCAAACATCTGGATCAGCAATAACATTTTCGGCCTTAAGTTCTTTGCCCATCATTTCGGTAACTTTAACGGCCTTTTTTAAATCTGGTCGTTCAACAGTAAAGGCCATGTCAGCCAATGATTTGTCAGAATGCATACTTTGGACAATCATATCAACATTAACACTCTCTGCAGCTAAAGCACCAAAAATTTTCGCGGCAATCCCCGGCTTGTCAGGAATTTTTAAGATTCCTATCTTGGCAATGTTTTCATCAAGGGCAATCCCCCTCACGGTATCTTTTTGTTCCATTTTCTTGGCCTCCTTGTCAATTGCTTGAGCAGATTTAATATAGGTTCCAATTGTTTCATTCTTGCTGGAACGCAAATGAATGACAATATCATACAGGCTGGCACATTCTATTGAACGGGGATGCAAAACTTGGGCCCCTAAACTAGCTAATTCGAGCATCTCTTCGTATGAAACACTTTTTAACTTTCTCGCCTCGGAAACTATGCGAGGATCGGTAGTATAAACTCCGTCAACATCGGTATAAATATCACAAACAGAAGCCTTGAGTGCTGCAGCAATAGCCACCGCAGAAGTGTCTGACCCACCCCGACCAATAGTAATAATATCTCCCTTACTATCAATCCCTTGAAAACCTGTAACAACCACAACTTTGCCTTCTTTTAATTCTTTTTGCATGCGCTCTAAATGGACATGTTTGATGCGGGCTTTTTTGTAAATATCTTCAGTCACGACTCCAGCTTGACCACCAGTTAAAGAAACAGCCGGACAATCCATTGCCTGCAGTGCCATCGCTAAAAGTGAAGCGGAAACTTGCTCTCCAGTGGAAACCAACATGTCATATTCGCGAGGATCAGGACTATCGGTAATCTGATTCATCAGGTCAATCAATTCGTCGGTCGTATGCCCCATGGCGGAAACAATGACTACAACTTGATTGCCAGCCGCAACAACCTTTTTGATGCGCTGGGCAACATTTCTGATTTTTTCTGGGCTCCCAACAGAGGTGCCGCCGTATTTGTGGACAACAATTGCCATATCAATAGGGATTATAACATGGAAGACAAAAACTTAGCTAGTTAACTCAACCACTGTACGAGTCTGCAGACATTTCTCAGCGTGTCGATTGAATACGCTGATGATATAACTTATCCTGAAAAAGCTTAAGAGAAAAACAACTAAGCAGGTTTCTTAATAAACTGATATTGGCCAGCTGGAAGATCGCCCAAACCAATCCCGGCCATTCGAATCCTTTTTAATCTTCTCACGCTATTACCAAGAATTTCGACCATCCGGCGAATCTGGCGTTTTTTGCCTTCTCGAAGTGTAATACGAAATTTCTTAAACCCGAGTGATTCAACTTCTGCAGGCAAGGTTTTCCTGCCATCAACAATAACCCCACCCTCAAGCTTGCCCAAATCAACATTAGTTATTGGCAGTTGAACAGTTACTTCGTATTCTTTGTCGTGCTCAAAGCTTGGGTGCGTCAGCTCGTTGGCCCATTCCCCATCATTGGTTAAAATCATTAAGCCCTCAGACTCCTTATCAAGCCGGCCAACCGGATACAAACGATATTTAACGTCTTTGATTAAATCTAGAACTGTTTTCTGCCCAAATTGCCTGACACAAGAACTCACATAACCACGGGGTTTGTGTAGTTTTATATAAATCTTCGCTTCTTTTTGTTTAACAAGCTTACCATTGACAGTGATTTTATCTTTAGCAGGATCAACCTTATCTCCCAATATAGATATCTGACCGTTGACCTTAACTTTGCCAGCCTTGATCAGCTCTTCGGCCTTACGCCGAGAAGCAACCCCACATTCAGCTAGATATTTTTGGAGTCTCATAGACATAATAATTATCCTAACACAATCGTCCCAAAATTGAAATTTCTGCTCTTTTTTGGCGATAATAGTATATATAAATAGTATGGGATTACAAGCAAGCCTTATCTCGCATATGGTACAACAAAAGAGCTCAAGAACAGCTCAAGCTGCTAATTTATTTGGCAGAGTAGCTGAAACCGTAACTCGTGGGCTTTATAAAAATTATTTAAGCCGGGGAGCCAGAGAAATTGTTGGACAAGACCGGCTTGAAATCGGAGATACATTAAGTATTAGCTCCGGCCAGGTCAGGAAAAATGGGCAAGTCATTTTTCAACATGAAACACTTTTCCGAGGAATTAACATTGAGCAAATTGATGTTACAAAAGAAATGTGCCACGCCAAAGGTATGACTAATTATTTAAGATGGGAAGCAATCGGGCACCGTGCTCATAGTCTATCGGCCCTATTATCTACCTTGGGAACCATTCCCTCTTTAGGCTTATCATATTTATTTTTTAAGTACGTCCCAATTGAGACTTCTTCTTTTGGGGCAATTTCTTATCTGGTTATTATTAGCCTATTTGTAGTTCCCTTTTATAGAATTTTGTCTTTGATCCCTCAAGAACACAAAGACTCCAAGGCAAACTTAGGAGATGTAGACAGGCACAAACTAAAGAGTTTCTTTTTTAAACAAGTAAATGTAAGGGGGATCATGTATCCTCTTTTACCTGGAGTAATATTTGTGAATAACGCTGAAGGGCCACAAGATGCAGAAATAAGTACATTTCACGAAAAAGTTCATTCGCTCGGGGGATCGGAATATCGCGCCGAACAGTTAACAAGAGCCTACATCGCTAAAGGTGTGTTCGCTAAAAAAACCTTACCGGCTCTCCATCTATTGCGCAATCTATTTGGCATATTATCTGGAAACTTTGCCCTAATTAGATTTGGAACAAGTTTTTATCAGGTTACTTACAGAGAATTATCTTGCATCGCCGATGATAAAACCAAACTCCAAGCTTTCCTTGACAGAGAACCAGAAGGAAATTTTACCCATGCAATTGCTGCTCGACTGCTTGGTCTACCAGAACGTGCTAGTACTCATTATGAAAAAATTTTAGAAAAAATAAATTCACAGCTAAAAAATGAAAGAAGCCCATATTTGGGGGGCTTACCAATACGAGAAGCTCAACGATTAGTCCTTTTGGCAATTGCCATCGGTTATCAAGAAGCCGGGAACCTTGATAAAGCTAGAGAATTTCTGAAAAAAATTATCCGTCTTAAAACTGATTGTTATTTTTCTCCTGTCCTGCTAGCTGCAGCTAAAAAAACAATTGTCCCTAATCTCTAGCTAGGTTATAATACTAACATGGCCAAAGATCATTCATTTGATATAGTCTCCAAACCAAACCTGCAGGAAATAGACAACGCCATTCAAATGGCTATGCGCGAGATTGCTAATCGCTTCGATTTCAAAGGGAGTATCAGCAAAATAGAAAAAGAAGGCGACGATAAAATCAAACTGGTTTCAGAAGATGAGTTTAAGCTTAAAAATGTCAACAATATCCTGCAAGATAAATTAATTAAACGCAAAATCCCACTCAAGTTTTTTGAATACGGTAGTCTTGAAGAATCCCTGGGCGGCCAGGTCAAACAAATGGTTACCATTCAACAAGGCATCCCTCAGGAAAAAGCTAAAGAGATTACCAAATTGATCAAAACTTCTGGCCTAAAGGTCCAAACCCAAATCCAGGGCGATGAAATCCGCGTATCTGCCAAGAAGATCGATGACCTGCAGGCTACAATGGAAAAGCTAAAAGCCGCCAACCTCTCCATAGTTCTTCAGTTTGATAATTATCGGTAAATGAAAGTCCACATCATCTCCCTCGGTTGCCCTAAAAACCTGACTGACACCGAAGTCATCATGGGTAAACTTGTCTCTTCTGGTTATGAGATCACCTTAAACCCCAAAGAAGCTGACATTATTATAATAAACACCTGCGCTTTTCTTAAAAGTGCCCGTGACGAAGTGAAACAAACCGTTAAAGAGATGAGAAAACACAAAAAAGAGATTTATTTAGCTGGTTGTTTTCCAAAATTACTGCCAAAAGTAAAATTACCTGGAGTTAAAGGCACAATTAACTCCCTGGGACTCTTTGATTATCATACTCCAAGAGTAAAGGCCACCCCACCCTGGTTTGCCTATGTTAAAATTGCTGAAGGGTGTAATAATAAGTGCACTTACTGCCTAATTCCTAAAATTAGGGGTAGATTAAAAGTTCGACCTGTCCATGACATCCTCTCAGAAGTGAAACTATTGGTTAAAAAAGGGGTCAAAGAAATCATTTATGTTGCTCAAGACACAACAGCCCACCCAAAATTAGCCGAAATACTGCAAAAAACCTGTAAAATCAAAGGGATTAGCTGGATTAGAATAATGTACGCCCATCCCAAGCATTTAACCGACAAAATTGTAGAAATAATGGCCCAAGAAAAGAAGATTGTTAAGTATTTAGACTTGCCGATCCAACATGTCTGTGATAAAATACTAACTCGGATGAATAGGCGTTACACGCGTCAAGATCTTGAAAAATTAATTGCCAAAATTAGGGGACGAATTCCTAAGATAGCCCTGCGAACATCAGTTATCGTTGGTTTCCCCGGTGAAAACGAGGCTGATTTTGCAGAGTTATTTGACTTTATCAAGCTGATAAAGTTTGACAAACTCGGAGTTTTTGGTTATTGCCGAGAAAAAGGCACTCCTGCCTACTACAAGAGGGGGCAGGTTGCCGCTCAGGCCAAAAAATCGAGAGTAGAGAAATTGATGGGGCTTCAAGCTCGCATCTCTAAAGGGAAGAATAAGAAATTGCTTGGAAAAACACTGGAAACAATAATTGAAGGAACTGGCGTTGGCCGAACTTATCGGGATGCGCCGGAAATAGATGGACAAGTGTTTTTCAGCGACCCAAAATCCACAACACCGGGTAAGATTGTTCGAACGCACATTACTGGTGCTAGAGTTCATGATCTTATCGGCGCTTTAATTGACCGTACCTAACTACATTACCTTTCTAAGAATTATTTTTATCCCTCTTGTTTTGGCCCTCTTGTTGCTTAATCTGAATGGCTTGGCAGCAATTTTATTTATGTTGCTTTCTTTTTCCGATGCCCTTGATGGTTATCTTGCCCGGCGCTTAAAGCAGGTCTCTGATTTAGGTAAGTTTTTGGATCCAATTGCCGATAAGATCCTAGTGATAAGTGTTTTAATTGCTTTGGTTGGCTTTGGCAAAGCTAATTCAATCGCTGTAATAATAATGGTAGCACGCGAGTTTTTAGTTTCAGGCATACGCATCAGGGCAGCTCAAGGCAACAAAATTATTGCGGCTATTCCCTTGGCTAAACTAAAAACATTTACCCAAATCATCGCCGTACTAATGTTGATCTTAAATGTACCGTTAGCTAATACTATTCTTTGGCTGGCCGTTTTACTGTCGCTAGCTTCGGGAGGGGCTTATCTGTGGCTGAGCAGGATATTAAAACCGTAGAAATAAAGCTGGAAAGTTTCTTCACTAAGGTGCTTTCCATGATTGGCAAGGTTACTGACCAACAAATTGCTGACTCACTAAAAAAGAGCCAACAAACTGTGGCAGTAGCAGAATCTGTCACCGGTGGCATGTTGGCCTCTCGTTTAACTAACCCGGCCGGAAGTTCTGAATACTTTATTGGCGGAATTGTTTGCTATCATCCCAGAATTAAAGCTCTGGAAGTTGGGGTTCCAGCCTCATTGATTAATCAGCACGGGGTAGTTAGCAAAGAAGTTGCCCTCTCCTTGGCAGAAAAAATTAGAGCCAAATATAAAACCGATATTGGGATTTCAACCACCGGAGTAGCTGGACCAGGGCCAATTCCACCGGCACCGGTTGGTCGAGTATATATTGCCTTGGCTAGCAATAAAGAAACCGAATGGAAAGAATTGAATTTACAAGGCTCTCGTTATGAAATACGGGAAAAAGCCGCTCAGTCCGCGATGGGTTTATTGTGGCTACATTTGGGTGGGGACGAAATCTTAAAGTAGTCTCTGAAAGTTTCTGGGTGGGGACAGAGGAAGGAGGACAGCATTTATGTACACTAGCACAGAACCTTAAGGATAGTTAGGCAAAGGTCGGGATTAATAAATAAAATTAGGAGGACGAATATGAGTGACGTAAAGAAAAAGGCTCTGGATATTGCTATGGCCCAGATAGAAAAAAATTACGGTAAAGGTTCAATTATGAAATTGGGGGACACAAAAAAACTCAACATTGAAGTTGTCCCCTCTGGCTCCCTGTCACTTGACCTAGCCCTGGGAGTTGGTGGCTTCCCAAGGGGAAGGATAATTGAGATTTATGGCCCAGAAGGTGGAGGAAAAACCACTGTTTCCCTTCATGCTATTGCTGAAGCCCAGAAAAAAGGGGGCATTGCAGCTTTTATTGATGCTGAGCATGCCCTGGATCCCGTTTATGCCAAGAGATTAGGGGTTGATGTTAACAATCTTTTAATTTCACAACCTGATTACGGCGAGCAAGCCCTGGAAATCGCCGAAACCTTGGTTAGATCAGGAGCCATTGATATTATTGTGATTGATTCTGTGGCTGCCCTGGTTCCTAAAGCTGAAATTGAAGGAGAAATGGGCGAATTAAAAATCGGCCTGCAAGCCCGTTTAATGTCTCAAGCCCTGCGAAAATTAACCGGAGTAATTTCCAAGTCTAAAACTTCGATGATTTTCATTAACCAATTGCGGGAAAAGATCGGAGTTATGTTTGGCAATCCTGAAACCACACCTGGTGGTCGAGCCCTTAAATTCTACTCTTCTATAAGATTAGATGTTCGGGCCGGAGAAAAGATTAAAGATGGCGACAGGATTATCGGTACTAAGGTCCGGGTTAAGGTGGCTAAGAATAAAGTTGCCCCACCCTTCCGCACAGCCAGTTTTGTCCTGATTCACGGCCAAGGCATTCTGCACGAAGCCGATGTTTTGGAACAGGCCCTTAGCTTGGACTTGGCCAAGAAGAGCGGCTCCTGGTATTCTTATTCCGGCGAAAAATTGGGTCAAGGTTTCGAAGGGACAGTTGCATATTTAAAGGAAAACACCAAGTTAAGTCACAAGCTTGAATCAGAGGTTCGCAAAGCTATTTCCGGACAAGTTCTTAATTAATTCGCTATGTTCTTTGCGCTTCGGGGGAATTATCCTCCGAAGCCCGAAGAGCGAAGGAGGAAACAATGTCTCTTAATATTTTGATTGTAACGTTTGTTATCGTTCTCGTAATCCTGGTGATCGGTTTGGTTTCTTTGGCCATGCGTCAACGCAAGGCGGAACAAAAGGTTCGGATTGCCGAAGAAACAGCCAAAAGAATGTTGGAAGATGCCCACAAAGAGGCTGAAAGGACTAAAAAAGAAGCCCTGTTAGAAGCTAAAGATATTACGATTAGGACCCGGGCAGAGTTTGAAAAGGAAAGTAAAGAAAGAAAAGCCGAGTTAACAACATCCGAAAGAAGGCTACAGTCACGGGAAGACAAACTGGAAAATAAGGAAAAAGAGCTTAAAGACCAAGAAAAAGAAGTCGAGAATATTAAAGCCAGCCTGGAAACATTAAAGTCGGAGATGGAACAAAGCCGGGACAAACACATTGAGGCCCTGGAAAAGGCTGCCGCCCTTTCTAAAGAAGACGCCAAAAAAGAATTGCTGGCTAAATTGGATAAAGACCTGGAAAGAGAAGCTGCCGAAAGAATTAAAACCAACGAAGAAAAGATCAAGAAGGAATCAGATAAAAAGTCCCGCGAGATTTTGGCCAGCAGTATTCAACGCTGTGCCGGTGACCATGTGGTAGAAACAACCACCAGCCTGGTTGAACTCCCCTCAGACGATATGAAGGGCAGAATTATTGGGCGAGAAGGCCGTAATATCCGCGCCTTTGAAACAGCCACTGGGGTAGATTTAATTGTCGATGACACACCAGAAGCCGTTATTTTGTCCAGTTTTAATCCTTTGCGGCGAGAAGTCGCCCGCTTGACCCTGAAAAAATTGATTGCTGACGGCAGAATCCACCCGGCTCGAGTTGAAGAAACTTATAAAAAGGCCGAGCAAGAAATCAAGGCTGCTATGTTGGAATACGGGGAACAAGCTGCCCTTGATACTAATGTGCAAGGCTTACCGGCTGTAATGATTCAACTCTTAGGCCGCCTACACTACAGAACAAGTTACGGGCAAAATGTGCTGCAACACTCAATTGAAATGTCCCACTTGGCAGGTAATTTAGCAGCAGAGTTAGGGGTTAACGTTAACCTAGCCAAAAGGGCTGCCCTACTCCATGATATTGGTAAAGCAGTTGACCAAGAAGCAGAAGGGACCCACGTTAAGCTGGGGGTCATGTTGGCTAAAAAAGCTGGTGAATCGATTGAAGTTCTCCATGCCATGGAAGCCCATCACGGTGATGTGGAAACAAGAACTATTGAAGCGGTAATTGTTCAAGCTTGTGACGCAATTTCTGCGGCCAGACCTGGCGCCAGACGAGACAGCCTGGAAGCTTACGTTAAAAGACTGGAAAAACTGGAAACAGTTGCCAAATCTTTTAGCGGTGTGGAAAAATGTTTCGCCATTCAAGCCGGCAGAGAAGTTAGGGTTATGGTTGAACCGGACGTAATTGATGATACTATGGCCGTAAAACTTGCTCATGATATTGCCAAGAAAATCGAAGCAGAGCTTGAGTATCCTGGTGAGGTTAGAGTAACCGTGGTCCGAGAAATTAGGGCATCGGACATAGCAAGATAAGAATAAACAATGAAAGTATTATTTATAGGAGACATAATAGGGAAATTAGGACGGCAGGTTTGTTTACAGGTTTTGCCCGACCTAAAACAACTATATGCTCCTGATTTAATCATCGCCAATGGCGAAAACTCGGCTCATGGCTATGGCATCACCGAAAAGATTTACAAAGAGATGCTGGAGATGGGCGTCGATGTTTTAACTATGGGCAATCATATGTGGGATAAGCGCGAACTAGCTAAGAATATCGATAATTATCCTACCGTTGTCCGTCCGGCCAATTATCCCCCCGGAGTTCCCGGCCAAGACCATTTAATTATTGAGAAAAATGGCGTTAAAGCAGCCATTGTTAATGTGGTCGGTCGAACTTTTATGCAAGCAATGGATTGTCCTTTCCAAGCTATTGATAAACTCTTGCCAAAACTACAAAAGGAAACCAGGATTATTATTGTCGATATGCACGCGGAGGCTACCTCGGAAAAAACTGCCCTAGCCTGGTATCTTGATGGCTCTGTTTCGGCAGTGCTTGGCACACACACACACGTCATGACTGCTGATGAGCGAATCCTGCCACAAGGGACGGCTTTTATCTGTGATGTTGGCATGGCCGGCGCTTATAACTCTATTATTGGGATGGAAAAGGGACCAATTTTAAAAAGATTCCTCACCCAAATGCCGGAAAGATTTGAGCCATCAGAAAAAGATGCCGGTCTATTTAACGCTGTTTATCTGGAAATTGACGATGCTACTGGCCAAACTAAAAAGATTGAGCGGATTATCAGGGTTTTGGACGAGAAGTAAATTTTAGAATTTCTTTTGGAGTAATAATTTCATAAGAACTGTTTTTATATTCGCGCCACTTGGCCGGAATAGAAACTTTTTTTATCTTTTCTCCCCATTTGATTTCATAGCCAAACAACTCGCCCCCACGGTCTTCAACCAGATCAATCTCGCTGCCATCATAAGTCCGCCAAAAATATTGATTGGCGTAAATTGAGTGGTAATCCCGATACTTTAACCTCTCAACAATCACATAATTCTCCCACAAAGCCCCGACATCACTTCTTGAGTCGATGAAATTAAAATTATTAATAATCGCATTCCTTATCCCCAAATCAAAAAAGTATATCTTCCTTGAATGTGAAATTTCCCTCCGGCGGTTTTTGCTGTAAGGAGATAAACGGAAAATTATATGGTTTTTTTCCAAAAGGTCGACATATCTTTCGATGGTCTTCTTATCAATACCGACTAAATTTGCCAGTTCATTATAGGAAACTTCGGAACCAATCTGTAAGGCTAAAGCTTTTAGTAGATTCATAAGCAGGCTGGAATTTTTGACCTGCTGAAATTCAAGGATATCCTTATAAAGGGAACTGGCCGCTAATTCTTTTAAAAGATCGATCTTATCATCAAAAGACCCCTGGGAAACTACCTCGGGATAATTGCCGAAAACCAGAAACTCATTAAGGCCCTTTAAGACTGAGACAATGTCCTTATTGGGATATTCTTCTTCCAGGCTCAAGGAATAAAGAGTATAAACATGTTTTCTCCCTGTTAGTGCTTCTTGCGTATTATCCAATAGATTTATACTTGAAGATCCGGTAACAATAATTTGTTTTTTTGTTTTAAAATAATCTGCCAACAGTTTTAAGGTTTGCCCAATGCTTTCGACTTTTTGCCCCTCGTCAATCAAGACCACTTTTGCACTGCCAATAAGCTGTTTTAAAAATTCAATGTCCTTATTGTTTAACATTTCCCTATCTGTTGGGTTATCACAATTAAAGGTCTTAACTTTATCCTTAAATTCAGGGGCAGAAATTATATCCATTGCCAGGGTGGTTTTCCCTGTCTGCCTGGCACCAACAATTATTATTACCTTTCCCCTGAAAAATTTACTTAAGATATTATTTTTAGCTGTTCTCTTAAACATGCCATCCCTCCCCAATAATCAGCGTAATTTGGTGACTGCACTCCCTATTTTACGCATAACAAGCGGACAAGTCAAGCAATATTTGATTTTTGGGCGATTTGTTAGGGTTTTGTAGGATAGGATTTTGGAAGATAAGTCGTAAGTAGCGCAGCGGGATAGTAGCACGGGAAAACAGAATTAGCCAACCAACGCCTTGACCCTCTCGGCAATAATTTTCTTCTTCTCGTTTAGTTCCAGTTGTTTGGTCTTTTGCTGTTCAATAGCTTCTGGTGGGGCTTTAGCCGTAAAGCCGGGATTACCCAATAGCTTGGTAATCTGATTTAATGCCAGCTCAATTTTTTGTTCTTCGTTCTTTAAGCGTTCAACCTCTGCCCCAATATCAATCAAACCCTGGAGAGGGATAAAAAATTCCACATCAGCCACTACTGCAGAGATTGCCTGGGCTGGTTTTTGTTTGGCCTTATCAACAAAGTTAACTTTATTAGCCTTAGCTAAGGTTTTAATGAAAGGCTCCCCTTCTTTTAGGGCTTGCAAACTTTCTTTATTGTCCGTCACAAAAATAAGCTCAATATCTTTCGTCTGCACCTTCATCTCTGCCTTAAGGTTACGGATTTTGACGATCATTTGCTTCAACAACTCCATGGCAGCTTCTGCTTTTTGGTCAATAAGATTCTTATCAGACTTAGGCCATTCAGCCTGCAAAAGAAAGCCTGGTCTTTCTCCCTGCACTACTGTACTACTAACTACTGCACTACTAATTTCCTCCGAGATAAACGGCATAAACGGATGCATCAGACGCAGTGAACCCTCTAGCACATAAAGCAAGACACCTTGGACTCGTTGTTTTCGCTTGGCATCATCAGAGTAAAGATCACTCTTGGAAATCTCAACATACCAATCACAAAATTCACCCCACAAGAAATCATAAAGCTTTCTGGCAGTTTCTCCAAAATCATAGCCTTCAAGCAGTTCCGTAACATCTTTAACGGTATTTTGGTAACGGCTCAATATCCAACGATCAGCTAATTCGAGATCTTTTAAGTCTGACAGTCCGGCGGTCCGGCGGTCTTGCCCCATCAACACAAATCGACTGACATTCCAAATCTTATTGGTAAAATTTCTCGCTTCAGTAATTTTATCTTGAGTTAATTTAATGTCCTGTCCTTGCCCAGTGATCAAAGAGATTAGGGCAAAGCGCAAAGCATCCGCGCCAACCTGATCGATAATTTCAATTGGATCAATTACATTGCCAAAAGACTTGCTCATCTTTTTACCGCTGGCATCACGCACTAAGCCATGAATAAAAACAGTGTGAAAAGGTGCCTTTTTCATAAAGTGCACCCCCATCATAATCATGCGTGATACCCAGAAAGTTATAATGTCATAACCTGTCACTAAAACATCTGTAGGATAAAAAGTTTTGAGATCTTTGGTCTCTTCTGGCCAGCCTAAGGTTGAGAAAGGCCACAAAGCCGACGAAAACCAGGTATCAAAGACATCGGGGTCTTGTTCCAGCTGTGTCCCTCCACATTTTGGACACTTGGATGGTTTTGTTTCTGAAACTATGACTTCCTCACAATACTGTTTAGAATTTTGATCTTTAGAATTTGAATTTGTTTCGGATTTCGGATTTCGGATTTCGGATTTGCAGTAGTAAACAGGTATCCGATGGCCCCACCACAACTGCCTAGAAATACACCAATCCTTGAGGTTCATCATCCATTGCAGATAAACTTTTGTCCAACGATCCGGAACATACTTAATTTTGCCTTCTTCCACCACACGAATAGCATTGCGGGCTAAGTCGGCAACTTTGACGTACCATTGGTCGGACAGATACGGTTCAATAACTTGTTTACAACGATAACATTCCCCAACAGAGTTTTCGTAATCTTCAATTTTTTCCAAAAAGCCTTTTTCTTCCAGCAACTCAACTATTCGTGCTCGAGCTTTATAACGATCTAAACCTTCTAATTCTTTTATCGCTGATTTTTCTTCTTCGGAAAATTCCTGGAAAGTAATTTTAGCATCGGGAGTCAAAATGTTGATGCGCGGCAAATCGTGTCTTTCTCCCATGGCAAAATCGTTGGGATCATGGGCTGGGGTAACTTTTACGGCACCTGAGCCAAACTCCGGATCAACAAAATCATCTTTGATAACAGGAATTTTTCTATTAGTTAGCGGCAGAACCAACAGTTTGCCAATCAGCTTTTTGTAACGTTTGTCTTTAGGGTTGACTGCAACAGCCGTATCCCCCAACATCGTCTCCGGCCTGGTTGTAGCAACTACAATATAATAAGTTTTTTGTTTGGAATTTTTAATTTCTGATTTAGAATTTGTTTCGAGTTTAGAGTTTTGAGTTTCGGATTTTTCCAAAGGATATTTGATCCACCATAATTTCCCCTTTTTACTCGCATGTTCAACCTCAATATCAGAGATTGCAGTACCGCACTTAGGACACCAGTTAACCAATCTTTTGCCTCTGTAAACTAACCCATCTTTGTATAGTGTAACAAACTCTCTAGTCACCGCTTTAGAAAGACCTTCATCCATAGTGAAGCGCTCACGAGTCCAATCGAGGGCACTGCCTAAACGTCTAAGCTGTCTGGTAATATTGCCACCATACTCTTCTTTCCACTGCCAAACACGTTCTAAAAACTTTTCTCGACCAAGTTTATCTTTGGTAAGATCTTCTTTGCGCAAAGCCTTGGCTACAACGTTTTGAGTGGCAATGCCGGCATGGTCAGTTCCCGGAATCCACAAAGCATTAAAACCCTGCATTCTTTTATAACGAATTAATAGGTCCTGAATAGAATTATCCAAAGCATGGCCCATGTGCAGATTGCCTGTAACATTGGGTGGAGGAATAACTATTGTAAAAGGTTTTTTATCAGAGTTATTATCAGGGGTAAAAAGTTTGCTCTCTTCCCAGATTTTGTACCACTTCTGCTCAACTTCTTTGGGATCATAGATTTTAGGTATTTCTTGGTTCATTTCTTCTCTATTTTAACACAAAAACAAAACCAGCTTAAGTGAAATTGTAACTAATTATTGTCAATATATAGTCAGGAGACAAAAGATGCCAGCAGAACTAATTGGTCAAATTACTAATAAGAATATTCCTGTCTATCATTTAAAGGCCAAAGAACCCAAATTTCGCTTAGCTATTGTGCAAGCAGATTTTGCGCCTGGACATACCAGAGAAGCTGATAACACCCCACAAAAACACGCTGATATAGTCAGTGCTCTTATGGCTGCAACTATTGAGGGGGAAACAAGACCTGATTTAATCTTATTTCAAGAATTATCAATGCTTGGCGGGGTCGAAAGGATAGGAGTTGATAGAGGTTTAACATTAAGTGCTCTTGGTTTTAGGCTTTTACACGATCAAGCTAAAGCACAAAAAGTTGCCATTGGTTTTGGCGGTTTTTTTGAAATGGGAAAACAATATTACAACTCTTATGTTGTCCTGCCTAAAGGAATGACTGGCCCATTATTTTCCTGCACTAAATTCACACCAATTAACCAATGGATCTCTCAAGGAGATGGCTATAATTATTTAAGTCACTTTAACACTTTAGTTAGCCAATGCTCTGACCTTGGCTATACCAATCTTGTCGCTTTTATAGCAGGAGGGCTTAACCAACCATACTCTCTGCTGATTGTCCCAGCTTATACCAGCAAAGACCATGACCTTTTCAGGCTATCAAGAGAACCACATGGGCTTAACTTCCAAGGCCCAATCGCAGTTATAAATGGCATGAATGGCAATTCCGGCTATGACACAGGGAACCCTACAACTAGCCACATCATACCACCAAACCAAGAAGCAGTTTTAGTAGCTGATGTGGTCTTATGAGGCAGAAAAAATGCAGTGAATTATTAATCTCCCCCAGCTCAACCCTAGCTGAAGCAACAACTTCTGTCACCTCATTACTTAGAAGGATCGGTTTTGCCCGACAAATAGTCATAATTAATTCTTCATCTGGCAACTCTCTTTATTCTCCCAAAACTGGGGAAGTCCATTATTTAAATGAAGAGCGAGAAGAAATAATGTTAGTTGACGTGGTGCTCTAAAATCTGTTTACTTGAAAAACCTGGCAGCTTTAAATATTCTTGCATCCCCTCAAAAACCGCTTCTTGGGGAATCATGCCCACAAGCTCTGATTCAAGAATATTAACGTTATATGTCCTGGCCCATTTGCCAACCTCATCAAAAACCTGTTTAAGAGAAGTCGTGCGATGGTCACAAACATTAATGCTGACTTGAGTAATATTACGACTGGTTAAGGAAATTCCCAAGGCCCTGACTCCAGGCAAGCCCCCACTTTTTTCCCGAATATTTTTGGCAATCGATTTGGCCAGATCAATGTCAGAGGTTTCTAAATTTACATTAAAAGCGATTAAAAAATCTCGCACCCCAACTGCCAACGCCCCAGCATGGGGATGAAGTTTATCGCCAAGATCAGGTTTCCGACGAGCATTAGTGAATTCTTCTTTTAGAACCTTGTACCCACCGCGGCGAACATTGGGCAATTCTTTGTGTTCAGCAATCTTAGCGGCTGCACCATAAAAATAAACCGGCAGAGCAAACTTTGTGGCAACTTTTTCGCCAAACTCCCTGGCAACATCAACTGTTTCAGCCACTGAGATATCTTTAATTGGAATAAAGGGGACAACATCAACTACGCCAATATAAGGATGCTCTCCCTCATGCTTATTGATATCCAGAAGTTGCATGGCACGTTGGGTTAAATCAAAAGCAGCGAGTTGAACGGCGTCGGGCTCACCAACAATAGTTACAACGGTGCGGTTATGATCCGGATCAGAATGAACATTCAAAACCTTCGCGGTTTTAATAGCGGAAACAATATCAGCAACCAACTCAAGATCTTTCCCCTCAGAAAAATTAGGGACACATTCAATTAACTTCACCATTAGCTTGGGTGTCCAGACGCCTGGTCATCCTGAAAATCAGTTAAACCCTTTAAGGCCTCTTCCAAACTATCGTTTTCCAAGGTCTCTTTTTCCATTAACACCTTGGCAATTGCTTCTAGTTCTAATTTATGCTTATTTAACAATTCCCGGGCATTTTTATGGCAGGAATTAATAATTTTACCAATTTCTTCGTCAATCCTTTCAGCGGTCTCTTCACTATAATCTTTCATCTCGGCAATATTGCGGCCCAGAAAAACTTGTTTATCCTTGCGGCCAAAAGTGCGCAGGCCCAAGTCACTCATGCCAAATTCACAAACCATTTTCTTGGCCAAGGCGGTTGCTCGCTCCAAGTCATTTTCCGCTCCGGAAGTAATTTCACCAAAGATTATCTCCTCAGCCGCCCTGCCACCCAACATAACGGCAATCTTATCTAATGACTCTGACTTGCTGATTAAATGTCGATCTTCGGTAGGTAATTGCAGAGTGTAACCTAGCGCCATCCCTCTAGGTAAGATAGAAATTTTATGGACCGGATCAGCATGTGGCAGCAGCTTAGAAACTATGGCGTGGCCAACTTCATGGAAAGCCACAATTCTCTTTTCTTGGTCAGAAATAACCCGGCTCTTTTTCTCCGGTCCGGCAATCACCCGGTCAATGGCTTCCTCGACTTCTTCCATGGCAACTTCTTTTTTGTTTGCCCGAGCCGCTAAAATAGCTGCTTCATTTAAAACATTTTCCAGGTCTGCCCCGGTAAATCCAGGAGTTCGTCTAGCTACAACATTATAGTCAACATCCTTAGCTAAAGGTTTATTTTTGCCATGAATTTTCAAGATGGCTTCACGACCATTTAAATCGGGCTTATCCAAAATAACTTGGCGGTCAAATCTGCCTGGTCTAAGCAAAGCCGGATCTAAAATGTCCGGACGGTTTGTTGCTGCTATTATAATAATGTTAGTTTTAGGATCAAAACCATCCATCTCGACCAAAAGCTGGTTTAAGGTTTGCTCCCTTTCGTCGTGCCCCCCACCCACACCAGCTCCACGATGACGACCAACCGCATCAATTTCATCCATAAAAACAATCGCCGGGGTTTGCTTTTTTGCTTCAGTAAAGAGATTGCGTACCCTTGAGGCGCCAACCCCAACAAACATCTCCACAAAGTCGGATCCTGATAAAGAAAAGAACGGCACACCCGCTTCTCCGGCAATGGCCCTAGCCAAAAGGGTTTTCCCTGTTCCAGGTGCGCCCATCAAAAGCAAACCTTTAGGCATTTTTGCCCCCAAGGCTTGAAACTTAGCCGGATTTTTGAGAAAATCAACAATTTCTACCAGCTCTTCTTTGGCCTCATCAACACCAGCAACATCAGCAAAAGTAACATTTACTTTTCCAATCAATGGTTTGGCCCGAGACTTACCAAAAGCCATCGCTTGCGAATTAGTCGATTGGGCTTGACGGATTAAGAGCCACCAAAGCAAGCCGAAAAAGGCAATCGGAATTAACAATTGAATCGCTAAATTCCAAGCCCAATTAGCTTCTACCGGGGAATCAATCTTAATGGCAATCCCTTTACTACGTAAATCAGGGACTAACCTGGGATAGTTTAGCGCCCTAGTAAGAAATTTGGTTTTATCAGTCAGCTTGCCAGACACCCTGTCTCCGGCAATCGTTACGTCAGCTACTTTGCCCTGATCAACCAAATCCAAAAAATTGGAGAAATCAATTTCCTTAACTCCTTTGTCAGAGGGAAACAAGGGGGCAATAACTGCCACAGCAGTTAAAAGGAGCAGTAAATATATGAAAATGTTTTTCCAGTTGGCTTTCATGGGAATGTCTAATTATAACATTTTTTAGCGGGGTCTTCTATTCCCTTAGTCTGCTTAGTCCGCTACCTTCCCTTATCCTCCGCCTGCTCCTTTGCCTTCGCCTTTTCCCAAAGCTCATCCATCTGCTCGATAGATAAAGATTTCTTAGCTAATTCTTTTTCTATTGCAGCAAAGCGGCGAATAAACTTATTGTTCGCTTGCTGTAAAGCTTCCTCGGCATTAATATCCAATTTCCTGGCCACATTCGTAATCGCAAACAACAAATCCCCAATTTCTTCACTCAGTTTTGGATTTGGAATTTTGGATTTTAGTTTTTGATCTTTGGATTTCAACAGAGCGTGAACTTCCTCGAGTTCCTCATGCACCTTCTCCCACGCCCCAGCAACTTGATCCCAATCAAAACCGACTCGAGAAGCCCTCTTTTGGATCCGATCAGCTCGATACAATGCTGGCATAGAGTTTGGAATGCTTTTTAGCATACTTTGGTCTTTATCCTTTGATCTTTGAGCTTCTGTCTTCTTGATCTTCTCCCACTTCTCCCAAACTTGCTCTTTAGTCTTAGCATCTCCCTTAGCAAAAACATGCGGATGTCGTCTAATCATTTTGGCTGATATATTTTCAATTACATCATTAATATCAAAATGCTTATCTTCCTGAGCGAAAACCGACAACATCACTACATGAAGCAGCATGTCGCCAACTTCGTCCGCTAATTTCCGATAGTCTTGATCATCAATCGCCTGAATGGCCTCGTAAACTTCTTCAACCAAGTAGGGCTTCAAACTTTCCAGGGTTTGTTCTCTATCCCAGGGGCATTCTTGGCGCAAACGTTTAACAATCCCAACAAATTCAGTAAATTTTTTCACAATGAATTGATTATAACGGGGTTAAGACCAGAGGTCAATTGTGGAAAAACCATGTTCTTCCGCTAAATGATGAAATATTTCCAAGCAGAATTTTAAGTGAGCAACCCTATTAACATACTGATCAGGTCGTTTCTCTTGTTCTATATAAGCCGCTGCTGCCAATTGTTTAGCTTGAATCCTAAGATCGCTCAAGGCCAAAACATTATCAATTGCTATCATGACCTCATTCTTCCTTTGAGAATAACCGATTTGATTGGGCGTCATTTTACAAAAATCTCCACCAGGCATACACCCCATAAAGTTATTAAGATAACAAGCTAAACCCCGATACAAATCTTCTTCTTTTAATTTATCGGGATCCGACAAGCAGGCTTTCCATTTTTCTTTAATTTCTCCACTCTTACTCTTAGAGGAATGGCAAGGAAAATACATCCTTTGGTGATCATCTATCAAACCAATAAAACAATACTTCAGATAAGGGTCATCCTGAAATCTGGCAATAGTGCTAGCTGGAATACTTTTTAACCCCGCATATCGGGCAAAAACCAGTAGTGCTGGGATTAATGACCCTGTTTTTTCAGGGATATTTGCTTTAGTTCGAACCTTGTTTCGGTAAATTGGATCAGGTACCCGATGTTGCCATGGCTCTAAAGGGATTGCCTGCCTAGCCAAAGCATAAAAACCACTCACAGTATAAGCAGGATGAATTGACATATCTAAGCCTCATATATGTATCGTTAAAATTAAGCAGAAATTGCAAAAATCGTGCAAGTTTTGGCCTACTTATTCCGATATATTATGTGAAGAGCAACCATAATGTCTATACAACAAAAAGAACAAACAAAAGGGCCAGATTTGAAAGCCTTGGGATTAAAGTCCCCCATGGAAGTTATTGACATTTTGGCTTTAATAAAAATAGACGGTAAATCGGTAATCAATGATCATAGCATCTTACTTAATCCCAAAGCCAAAGCCCAGGCCGTGGTTGAGTTTTATCATGAAAATTTTAACGTCAAACCAAATGACCTGCCTCATATTGCTTCCATGATCAAAAAAGAAATTATTAAAAGAAAAGGCTTAAGGGGACAAGAACATGGCCGTTAATGCCGCCAACACACAACAAATACCACAAGCCCATCTCCCTGCCATAGGTGCATTAGGAGCAGAAAGTAGAAGGCCAGATGCTGATCTTCTGTTTACCGGAGAACAGGTAAGCCAAATATGCCAAACATGTAAACAACGCAATCAACCTAATGTTGATCGGGCAGAAATTAGGCCTGGAACACTTCCTAGAAAAAATCCAGCTAGAACCAATCGTCTAATTTCTCATGCCCCCAGGGAAATAAAAACTGGTCAAAAATTTAATCCTGAAGAAGCAGCTCAAGCAACAATTAGAACCGGATCCCCTTTACAATTATGCAGCTCAACAAAACTAGGCACCCTTGGCGCACTTTTTCAATTAACCCGCACCTGCAATCCCAAGCTCGCTAATTTAATCAGGCATGCAGCCGCTACAGAAAAAGCCAAAATACAAGAACAAAAACTAGAGGTGGTAGCATAATTATGTTTCCCGAAGAAAATGACAACAAAGAGATGTCTGAGCTTGAAGAGGCCTTAAAAGAGATGTGGCTGGAACAAGGCAACCCTTCGGTTATTGCCGCTAAGCACGCTGAATTTGTCGTTGAACCCAAGGTCTTCTTTGGCAACAAACTAAATCCGGCAATCTTAAAACTTCTGGTAGTTAACTACTTAGCCCACACCTCAACCCAAGACTCCGGCGCAGGCAATGTGGATGTAACACCAGAAAAGTTAGTGATTAAGAGCCCTAAGGGCAAGCCTCTGGTGATCGTTCGCGACAAGAAGATTATCGGAGAATATTTACAGAAACAAGGCTAATTTTATCCCGTCCCCTGACCTCAAGCTGCTTATATTTACCTGACAGCCATTCAATCACAATTTTATTGCCCTGCTCTTTAACGCTTTTAACTTGAGCCTTCATGGCTTTAATTTTCAAATCGAGAATTTTAAATAAATTAAGGAGATTATCAGGCACAGCGCCAAAACGATCGCACAGCTCCACTTTAAGCTCTTCTAAGGCTTGTTTGGTTTCGGCCAGATTGAGACGACGGTACATGGCAATGCGCTGGCGATCATCAGTAATATAATCCCTGGGGATAAAAGCATTAACCTTAAGATCAATCTGCACTTCACGGGGGGTAACTTCCTTAATCCCCTTAACCTCACGCACAGCCTGCTCCAACAATTCACAATAAAGATCAAACCCGACTTCCAGAATATGGCCGGATTGTTCTGCTCCCAACAAATTACCTGCCCCACGAATTTCTAGATCCCGCATGGCTAGTTTATAGCCGGAACCGAGCGAGGTGAACTCCTGAATTGCAGTTAATCTCTCCATGGCTTGGTCTGTGATAACCTTTTCTGGATGGTAGAAGAGATAAGCATAAGCCCTTACGGCAGAACGACCCACCCTCCCCCTAATCTGGTATAGCTGGGATAAACCAAAACGCTCGGCCCGGTCAATTAAAATAGTATTAACGTTAGTAATATCAAGCCCCGACTCAATAATTGAAGTGCAGATTAAGAGATCATATTTACGCTCCATAAAATCAATCATTCTTTTTTCTAAAACCCTGGGCGGCATTTGACCATGAGCCACCGAGACTTTAGCTTCCGGAACAAGTTTTTTTATTTTAGCGGCAAACCCTTCAATGGTTTCTACAAAATTATGCAAAAAGTAAATCTGTCCACCACGATCAAGCTCGCGCAAGATTGCTTCTCTGATAACGGCCTCGCTCCAAGGCACCACATAAGTGCGAATGGGCGAACGGTCAAGGGGCGGCGTGGTAATCGTGCTCATGGAGCGAATCCCTGCCAGCGATAAATATAAGGTTCTTGGGATTGGCGTAGCAGTTAGGGTTAAAACATCAACATTCTTTTTCAATCGTTTAAGTTTCTCTTTATGTCCTACGCCAAAACGCTGTTCTTCGTCAATAACCAACAAACCAAGATCTTTAAACCTCACATCTTTTGAGAGGAGTCGATGCGTGCCAATCACAATATCAACGCCCCCCTGCTCTAAGGCTTTAACTGTTACAGCCTGCTCTTTTTTACTGCGGAAGCGGGAGAGCATCTCAATCACAAATGGTGAGCTGTGGAAGCGTTCTTTAAAATTATTATAATGCTGTTCCGTTAAAATAGTTGTGGGGGCTAAAACTGCCACTTGTTTGCCGGCGGAAACAGCCTTAGCAGCCGCCCGAATAGCAACCTCTGTTTTGCCATAGCCAACATCCCCGCAAACCAAGCGATCCATGGGCCGCTCCGATTCCATTTCTTTATTTGTTTCGGCAATGGCCCTATGCTGATCGGGCGTTTCCTCATAAGGGAAAGTATTGGCCAATTCTTTCTGCCAGAGATCATCGGCCGGATAAATAAAGCCGGGTTGTTTTTCTCTGACCGCATATAGCTCCAGCAGCTCCTTGGTCATATCACGCAAGCGTTTTTTTACCTGGCTTTTGGTCTTTTGCCAGGCTGGCGTTCCTAATCTGCTCAGTTTGGGTTGGTACTCCCCTACCCCGGCATATTTTTCAACCAGGCCGGCTTGGCTGGGCGGCACATAGACCTTAACACTTTCCGCAAAACCCAAGGCCAGATATTCTTGATCCAATTCTTCAATTTTAATCTTGGTCATACCCAAGAAAACGGCGATGCCATAGTTTTCATGGACAACAAAATCGCCAGGCTTTAAATCGGCCAAAAGCTCATCCGAGACCCCTTCGTTAACTATGGGACTAACTTTTTTGAGGACAACTTTTTCGCCAAACAGCTCTTTGTCACTCAAAATTGTTTTCTCTTCAAAAACAAAACCGCCTCCCAAACTCCCCTCAATAACCTGGGCAACAATTTCTTCTCTGATCCTGGTGGCATGCTTGCTGATAACAATTGTTTCCGGAGAAATAGCTTCGATTTTATTCAGATAATCTTGTGGTGCAGAGAAATACGGATTTGAGTGAGGGTCAAGAAAGGTAGAACATTCCAGGTTCCTATAAGATTCTATTAGTGTCAATATCTCTGCAAAACTTAAATATCCCTTAGCTTCATCCAAGTGTTTCTGCGCTGCCTGTTCAACCATCAGCTTCTCGGCCAGAACAACTAACGTATCCTCCGGCAAATGATCAAAAAGAGGGACTTCGAATCTTTCTCTGGCAGGCAAAATAATTATTTGTGCGATTTTATTAATTGAGCGTTGGGTATGCGCATCAAAAGAGCGCAAACTTTCGATTTTATCACCGACAAACTCCAGTCGCATCGGCTGATCGGAATTCAAAGCAAAGATATCAATTATTCCACCACGCACAGAAAACTCGCCCCTGCCCCCCACAATATCAAAACGCTTATAGCCGAGCAGAATCAATTGCTCAATTAGGCAATCGATTCTGATAACTTGCTTAACTGCTATCTTGATATTCTCCAGTTTCTGGTTGGTCTTCCACATTATTGCTTCAACTGGCGCTATAACAATGCCTTTATCTCCACTATCCCAACTATTTAAGACGGTTAGACGCTCGCCAATAATTTCCTGGCTCGGTTTTAGCTCTTCTCCGGGCAAAATATCCGGGGCAGGAAAAAGCCGGACAGTTTGTTCTGAGAAAAGACCAATTTCCGACTTTAAAACCTGCGCCCGATCAGTATTGGCAGTAATAATCAGGATATTTTTAAAGTCTTGGGCTAAGGCAGACAGAATTAAGGCTTGTGAAGAGCCAATTAAACCAGAAAAAGAGCTTTTTCTGGTTTCCTTTAAGGCACAAAGATGATCATTGTAATACGAAGATTGCTTTAGAGTTTCTAGAATGTGTTCAATGGACATTAAGGTTATTTTAACATGATTAAGTTGCTTATCTCGAATTTTATCACTAATCACTTGTCACTAATCTACCCAAATAAAGTCAGGCCCCAAATTGGGATCACAAATTCTCCAATTTTAAGCTTCTATTAAAAGATTAATATCTTGCCAGGGCCAAGCCCAAATATTTGCGGCAAGTTTTACTTTTCTTGGCGTTTGGCAAACCAGATATCCTTTGCTGGCTTGAGGATATTCTTCAAGAAAAACCTTAAGATGCCTAAGATCTTTGGGGCGTGGAGTTTTCGTCCATTTCACCTCAATCGGTACAAACCGGCCTTCTTTTTCAATTACCCAGTCAACCTCTGGCCCATCAGGATCACGCCAAAACCTTATTTTAGTGCCAGGCTTAGCTAATCGGGCATAACGTATAAGCTCAAGGCCAACAAACTGCTCAAAAAGTTCTCCCAGGCGACTGGGCAAAAGCCGGCCTCCTTCTCTAGCACAGAGTCGCCGCACTCCCAAGTCAAAAAGTAAAAACCGGCTGGCGCGGGTGAGCTTTTTACGGGTTCTGCTCTGGCTTATGGGCTCAACAAACTCGGCAATGAGACAGTCCTTTAATATTTCAAAATAAGACATGATGGTAGTATGGCTAACGCCAATTTCCTGCGAAAGGGAGCGGAAGTTAAGAATTTTTCCTGATCCCTGCCCGGCATATTCCAAAAAGCGTGCGAATGATCCAACATTCCTGACCAAGGCTTCGGAACGGACTTCTTCTTCAAGATAAGCTTCAACATATGAAGCCAGATCTATTTCCCGGTCAGACAGGTTTCTTTCTTTAACGATGCCAGGCAATGTTCCATAAAGCAAAACCTGTTCCAAGGAAGGAACAGGAAATTCATGATAAACAAAAGGGTCTAGGCGCAAACTAACCAGGCGGCCAGGCAGCAAGTTAAGATCAGAACCTCTTTTCAATTTCCTGGCGCTTGATCCGGTCAAAACAAATTGGGCAATCTGGTTGTCAATTAGATACTGCACCACATCCATAATAGCCGGAACCTTCTGGACCTCATCCAAGCAGACAAAAACCTTCCCTTTCTTTTTGCCAGTTGCCAAGGCTTCTACTTCTCCCTGCAAAAGATCAGGCTCTTTTTCATAACGCTGTCTGGTTGCCGGCAAAAGAAAAGAAAGCACAAGATCAAAGGTAAATTTTTTGATTAGGGTTGACTTCCCTGTTTGTCGCGGCCCCAGAAGCAGGACGCTTTTCCCTCTATTTAAGTGGTGCTGCAAAATGCTTTCCAGCAATCTCTCTTTGTATTGCATCCCCTACATTTTCGCCGAAAATTGCAAGGATGTCAAGGGGGGGGGGGGGGGGGGGGTCCAAACAAAAAGGGGAAGCTTGGGAGCTTCCCCTTTCAAATTAACCTAAACAGCAAAAGACTATTTTGGCGGATAATTCTTGCCAGCGCAACCCATATCAAAACCTATAGAGGGACGCAGGCTCTCACCTAAAACAACTACCTCTTCTTTGAACCTAATCGGCATCGAATTCATACCAACAGGACCGTGGATATCTTTGGTCGCGAATTGATATGTAGACCACAACTCTCTCATTGGCTCCTTTGACAGACCTCTTTTTTCGACAGCTGGATGATTTCTCGAAATCTGCCATTGCAAATAAGTAACCATAGTACCCAATGACATAGTGCCAAGATCTTCAGTTATATCACCGGATTTTTCTCTTAGCGCACTTACCATGAAAGGACCCCTATTTATATCTGCAACATGAATACGTGGACGGCCCTCCGTGATTTTCAAATTTTCCATACCAGCACCTGCTGTCCTTTTCAAGGAAGCAAGGTATTGTCTATAACCCTTATTTATTTCTCGCAAGGCCGGTTTTTCAACAATCTGCCTATATAAATAGTCAACCATTCTTGTAGCCACTCTTTCTGCAATTCCCATTTTCTTTTCCTCCTTTTAATTCCTTGTAACTTTTATCACTTTGATCTTGACACTTTGATCTTTGAGCTTGTTTTATGCACCTCCCTGGGTATCTGTTTTATGTCTCTCTATAGTATTATCGTCACTTTTTGGTAAAAATTGCAGTTTTTATGAAAAATAATTTTGGAGTTTTTTTTCGGGAACGTGCTATCACCTTAAAACGGAGATATAATTTTTGAGCATAAAAATAACTTCTGTTTTAAGATGGTTCTTGACCCAAGCTTTTTCTTTCTCGTTCAACAATTCGCCCAGTCCCTGCAGAATTTGGTTGTCCTTAATTTTTTCGATAAAAGCAACGCAATCACCTAAATAGTCTTTGGTCTTTTTACCTGTTCTAGCCAGAATTAGGGCAGCGTTAATATCCCAATTTTTTTTAGCAAAATAGTAGCTATCATAGACATCGCGCATCGCTATTTGCGTCCGCAAAGTTAAAGCTATCAATTTACCGGCAAAAAGATAGTCCTTTTTGGCCGCAAACATGGAGATACCAAGATATTCTTTTAATTCGTACTGCTCTTTGATATTAGGGACTAGCTGTCTGGTATTTATCTCGATTTTAATATTATGGTCATCATCCCCATAGGAAAGCAAGGCAAAAACAGTAAATCGTTTTATACGGTTATCTTTAATTTCGCCATATTTTGCCAAAATCAATTTAACTTTATCAAAAACTAGTTTTTGGTTTTCCTCGCTTGGCGACAACAAATCAAAATCTAAATCCACAGAAAAGCGCGGCAGGCCATAAAAAAAGTAAGCGCAAGTGCCGCCTTTAAAACCTAAGAGAGGCGCCAACGAAACGTCACTATGGATTTCCCTTAAGATTTGTCCCATTATTAATTGGTGCTTTTCTTTATTAAGCATAACTTTCCCTGTATTTATTAAGCCGCTTGACCAGCTGCTTATTATTGTAAATCTTTACTATTTCAGCACATTGCTCCCAATTGAGCGGTTGCAAGTTGTCGAAGTAATAATCAGGAAACAGGTAAATCATGTCCAAGAATGCCCTCTCCAAAGTAGCAATGCTATAGCTCTCCTTATTTACCACTCCTGTTGGGTTGTACAAAACAGTATCTTTTAACTTCCTGAAGATAAAAGCCTGTTTATTAATCGTAAGGGTTTTCGGCCACTTGCCAGCCACAAAAATAGTGTCATAATGCTGAAAAATAACGCCTACTTCCCGCAGCACTGTTTCAAAACTTATATAGGAAGGAGTATAAAGACTGGTCGCCAATTCCTTGGGATTGTAGTTTTTCTCTTTAGAAAAAACACCCCTGGTCAATCGAGTTAAGGCTCCCTGTTTGGCATAATAAGCTGTTTTGGCATTCAGTTTTTTGGGGTCGCTTTCTTCCCAAATTAAAGCTAAGTCTTCGGTGGTCAAGACAGTTTTCGGTGCCCTGTATAATTTAGCTATTAAATTATCCATAATGAGATTTTTGTTTGCTGGAACTGATACTTTTTACAACTTCCAGCGCACATTATGTAGTATTGCTGGGTAATAGTCAAGCGCGAATAAATCGATACGAAAGTCGGCCTAGACGAGGCATAAAACATAAAGGGGAAGTCAATACGTAGACGAATAAGTCTGTACGTGAGTCGGTTTTGTTGGTCGAGAAAGAGGGTTACTTATTAAATAAATTCATGGCTTTAGCTAAACCATGGGCGAGAATTGCTTCTACTGCTTCAGCCGCGGTTGTAGTTGCCAAAGCTAAAGATTCTTGTTCTGCTTTAGGAATTTGAGCCAAAACATAATCAGCCACATCCCCAGTTAGATTGTCTCGACCTAAACCAATACGAACCCTAATGAAGCTTGTAATACCAATATTTTCTATTACCGACTCAATGCCATGATGTCCACCAGCACTCCCCTTGTCCCTCAGTCGCAGCTGACCAACACCCAAATCAACATCATCATAAATTAAGATCAATTTATCTGCCTTAATCTTGAACCAGTCCATAAGACTTCTGACTGCTAAACCGGAATTATTCATAAAAGTCTGGGGTTTGGCTAAAACAACTTGCTCGGAATCTATCTCGGTCTTAACAATCAGGGCTTGACACTTTGATTTGAAAGAGGTGATTTTTAAGCGGGCGGCCAACTCATCAATAACCCGGAAACCTAAGTTGTGGCGAGTATTTTCGTATTCTTTACCAGGATTACCCAGGCCTACAATTAAATACATCTTAACGTCCGTAGGAGAAATCTATCCCAAATCTCACGTCGGAAGAAACAACCTTATTGGGATCGGTTGGTTGGTCTTTAAGATAAGAAACCCCCAGAATTTCCGCGTACATTTTAAACTTCTTAAAAAGATCATTGGCCTGACCAGACATCCGCCAGGGCTCAACTCTTATGCCCACCCCATAAGCAGCTGTATTAAGGAAAGAATAGCTGGCACCAGACTTGCCGGAGATCGTCAGATCAGCCTTAAGATAGGCTTCAATCCCATTGCCCAAGTGACGGCCAAACTTTGGTTGAAAATAAAAAATATAGCTATTAAAGTCTTCCCAACCAAAATTGGTAGTACGCCAAGCAAAATTGGTCCACAACTCACCCCAAGGAAGATTTTCATTAACATTATCCAAGTTCCATTCATGCCAAACCTCTAGCCCGTAGCGCAGATCAGTAGTGGCCAAGCCGGCAGATTCTGCCGAAGCAGCCCCCTGCCAATACGTGGGCTGTAAACTCTCAACATAAACCTTAACATCCTTTATCCATTCGTCCTGCCAGCTACCGGCCTTATAACTTTCAAAAGGTTTATAACGTGATCCTACTCCATAAAAAAATGAATTGTTCCAATAATCTGCATTTTGAGAAACCGAGCCATAATAGACCAAATAAGCCTGCCAGGGTAAATCGAATAGATTTAAACCAAATTTCCCCTCATAGCGACCCAAAAAAGCCGTAAAGTTCTTCTTCTCTAAATTGGTTTGATAATAAGCGGCGTTATTCCAAAGTTCGCTAAAAACGAATGGTCGTGGGGCAGCCAATGAGGGAAGAATTAAAGCGCTGCCTATCATTAGAATTAAAACAATCCGCTTCACCGCTGTCTCCCTATTGCCTAAACGGAGTCTTACTCCTCAACTGACAGATAAATGTTGTCAACGTTAAATTTGATGGCTCCATCTGCTTTGGAACCAAGACAAATAAACTGCAACTCTAATAAGCCGCCAGAACCATTGGTTTGTTGGGGATTCCAGATATCATCACCAACCCCGTCATTGGCATCAACAAAATCAGCCAAAGGAATTTCTAGACGCTTCCAGCCACTCCAATCAACAGAAATATCATAAACTAATTTATCGTCATAAACCGGGGCATAGCTATTGTTGGAATCCTGCTCAGCTTGCCAATTGTTATTATCATCATCCAAGAGCTCAATTTTTAAAGTGCCGGAACCAAGCCCGTTGCCATAAACATCAATCTTAAAAGTGTCATAAATTGATAGGTCCTGATTTTCCTTAGCTATGTAAGTGCCGCAACCACCGGCATACCAATTGGTAGCTGTGCCGTTAAAAGCTAAAGAATAATTACCTACCTCGGCTGCAACCTTCCGATCCCCAGCAGAGTAATCAGTATTGGCAATTGGCTCGGCCTTTTTAATATCAAAAACCCACCATTCTTGTGGTGACTTTAAACTGCCAAATTCAAAATTGCTGATCAGATAAGACCCACCAGCGGTAATCTTAGCAGTAGGGATAGTTTTTTTAGTATCTTGTGTGGTTGACGTACTTGAACTTTGTTTTTCCGAACTGCGCCCGCCAAAACCAAAAGAAGCAGAACCTAAAAGAAGAGACAAGACAACAAATACGATCATTAAACGTTTCATATTTTATTCTCCTGTTACTTCTTCGTCATTTTTGCGGAAAAATTTCACTTAAGTTCAAGAATTCCCCAAACGCTTGGGTCTTTATAAAAGTAGTAATCCCCATTCCAGATAAACTGACGTTCGCGCAAACCTGTTTCGTCCGCATCATCAAAAGCAATATCAAAAGGAATCTTTAGTCCTTTGGTGGGAGTAAAATATTTTTCCGCCCGAAAAGAGGCCCAGGGAATTTTTGCCTCGAGAATATACCCAGCAGGGCTGCCGGTCTTTTTAACCACAATCTCACTCCCATTGGGTGACCTGCGACGCTGCCAGTTCCAAATCCCAGGATTATTCCCTTTGTCATTGCCGGTTCCAAGGCCAAGCTGGTAATCTCCACGTTCAATTGAGCTGCGACTAGGCTCTGCAGCAGGATTAAGCCCTAAAACTATTTCAAGCGCATCACCATTCCAAATATCTTGAGTCTGTTTGTTATTAACTAGAGGAATTTTATCGCTAATTTCTGCGGCCAAATAAAGATTCTCCTCATCCCACATAAAATACGCCTGACCAGACAAATCTTCCGGACCTTGCCAGGACAAACCTTCCTTAAGAAAAGAGGCATCAACCATTACAATTGGCTGGCTTTTGTTCCAATCAGCAAGATCCCCGTTAATAGTTAGGTTCCCAGGGACTCTTAAGGCCTGGGCTGTTTTCTGAGTCTTTTTGATATCATAAATCACGGGCTTAAAATTAGCCATAGCTTCCCCGGAACTAGAGAAGATTGGATCCTGTATAACTTGTCGGAACATTTCCAAAGATTTATTACTAGAGTTAACCCGCCAGTCGGCTTCTTTCCTAACATCAAACCAGATTATAGCATCTATATTACGCATACTACTCTTCAATGAACCCAACATATCCTTGATCCAAACAGCTTTATCTCCCCCCTTCTCGGCAGATGAAAATTCGGCAATCATGACCGGTTTATCCGGCCAAAGTTTCTTTGCTAAACGCACCTGATCACGGAAAAGATAGCGAAAAGCCTCCCAACCACTCCATTCCTGGGTTTCTCCCCAGTTGTAACCATCAATCCCAATCCAATCGACATAATCATTGCCTGGATAAGCCAGGATCCAGTCATTCCAAGCTTCTTTAGGATTAGAAACGTTATTAAAACACCAAACCCATTTCACATTATTAACTTTTTCTTTTTTAAAAACATCAACTACATGCTTATAGGCCTTGATATATTTGTTTGCATCCTTACCATTGTTAGGCACACTCCAGGGATAGGTACCGGTATTGAATTCATGAGCTAACCGTAAAAAAACCGGGTGTTTAAAGTTTCTGATTTCCTGGGCCCAATTACGGATATAGTGATCCCACTTGCCGGCAATAACATCATCAAGCTGAACCTTGCTATGGTTACTCCAATACCATGGCTCCCAAACAATCTGGGGCACAGCCCCATAATTGATCACATCCGAAGCATCCTCAAAAGGGAAATTTTGTTCCCAATCCATATACCACATAATCATGGCCGGATTTTTCCCAACCTGTTCCGTAAATTTATTAATGTGATTCATATTGCGAGGAGCACCTTCGCGGAAGACACCGAGAAAAACTTCACGTTTAGCGGAAATATCATTACCGGAGGCGGAACGAGCCATGGCCCAAGCTTGATGAAATCCCAAACTCAAAATCCCAAGTGCAAAAATCAAAATAAATCCCAAGCCCAAAGTTCCAAAATATTTTAAAATTGGGATTTGGAATTTTGGATTTGTTTTGAACTTTGATCTTTGGTTTTTGGATTTCATCCGGCTTACCCCTTAACTGCTCCCGCAGTCAATCCTTTAACTATATGACGCTGCAAGAGGAAGAAAATTACTACTACCGGGATGGTTGCCACTGTAGCTGCAGCCATCATCAGGTCAAAACGGTTTTGGTAATTACCCACAAAGAGACGGATACCGACAGGAATTGTCATTGTATCGGCATTGGTCAAGACCCAGGCAAACATCAACTCATCCCAAGCTTGTAAAAAAATGTAAATACCAGTTGCAACAATACCAGGCAAGGCCAAAGGCAAAGCTACGTACCAAAAAACCCTTAATCTGGAACAACCGTCAATCAAAGCAGCCTCTTCCAACTCTTTGGGAATGGCAGCAAAAAAACCACGCAGGATCCAAATAGAAAAAGGTAAAAACCAGGCTGAATAAATCAAAATAATCCCGGGATAAGTCCCTTTAACCGGAATCCCGGACATGGCTGTGAATCTGACAAACATGATATAAATCGGGATCAAATACATGATCATTGGAATCATCTGAGTTGCTAAAATAGCATTGCTAAACATATCCGAACCGGGAAAACGGAAACGCGATAAGGCATAAGCAGCAAAGGTCGCAATAATCATGGCAAAGAACATGGTAAAGCCACAAATGATTAAAGAATTCTTTAGATAGAGGCCGAAATTAACACTCTTCCACATGTCGATATAATTATGCCAGCGCACCAAAAGATGTCCACTGGCCAATCTAATCTGGGCAACTATTTTATTGCTTTGCAGATCATACTTATAAAGCTTGCCACTCCCTGTCCCCAGATAAAGCAGCCCCTTATGGCTGGCCCGAGAAAATACCTCATCGCCTATACCGGCAAATTGCTCAGTTTTAATGACACCTGCATTGGGGAAGTAGATTCCTTTGGCTCGGGGCAAGTTCTTAATGAAGCGCAGTGTTTCGGCATCATAGACAGCTACATCATTGTAACGTTTATACTCATAGGAAACATAAAGGGAATCAGCCTTTTTCTCGATGCAAGTCGTTGTAACTTTGTTGAGATCAACATCGCCTTTTGCAATAGGACCGAAAGAATGGGTCTGCTGCAAATTTTCCCGGCTAACTTTAATTAAACCCCTATTAGCAGAGGCAATCCAAATAAAATCTTCGTCAACAAAATAAGAAGTGGCCGCTGTTTTAAAAGAAACATATTTGAGTCGTTTTAAATCCTTGGCCTGATACAAGTTAATTCCACCATCAGCCGACAAAATTAATAAGTTGTCATCGGTCGGTACAATTTTTAAAATATCAGAGCCTGCCCGCCGCAACCCAACTTTACCAATGGCAATATCAGTTGAATCTTTAAGGGAAGAATAGACCATCCAGCCGATAGGAAGCAATGTTATAGCCAAAAAGGCCAGCATGACGATACTGATAATTATGTCGGTTATTCGTTTTCTGGCGTAGTAAGAGATATTCATCGCAGCTCCTCAGATTTTTTAAAGTATCTAAACCAAACATTAACGATTGTAATCATGACAATTAAGAGCAGTACTGAAGTTGCTGCCCCTGTACCAAAATTCCATAACTGGAAGGAATTTCTAAAGATATTGGTCATCATCAGATCTCCCCACTCCCCGGGATACCCTGCCCCAAAACCAAACATCATGATAACAATGTTAAAAGAATAAGTATTATAAATTAAGCCGAAGAGGATCAGGATAAACCAAACCGGTCGGAGCATCGGCCAGGTGATCATCCAAAATTTGCGCCAAGGACCTGCCCCATCAATATCGGCAGCTTCATAAAGTTCTTCCGGAATGGTCTGTAATCCTGCCAAAAGCATTAACATTGACAGCGGCCAAAAACGCCAGATGGAAGGGATAATAATTGCCCAGATGGTGTTTGGCCCTGAAAGCCAAGAGATCTTAAACGGTAAAATTTTTAACCAGTCAACCAACATAACATTGACCAAGCCGCCTTCTCTAAGCCAGATAATACCCCACAGCAAACCGGTTACATACGTCGGCACAATCCAGGGAAAAAGAAATAAGGTCCTGACAATCGGTCGGCCAAAGAATTTGCGGTTAACCATTAAGGCCACCACCATACCAACCGCTAAAGTTCCAACAGTCACAACAACCGTATAAACAAAGGTGTTGCGCACTGCTTCAATCAGGCCAATGCGAATAGGACTGTTAACGTCAATTAAAACTTTATAATAATTTTCAAAACCGACAAAAGGAGCTAGGAGATATTGTTGCAGAGTAAACTGATTGAGCTTGAGAAAAGACATATAGATGCCCTGGACAATAGGAGACAAATGGAGAAACAACATGGCCAACAAGGTTGGCATAATAAAATAATAAGCAAAGCGGTTGCGTTTTATTCTTGCCCAAAGGTTCGAATTATTATTTTTCATAATTTTCTTTTCTGGAAAATTTACACCTGTCAGCAGGTAAAAATATCTATTCCAAGAAATTGAACCGGCCTCTTTCGGACCTTAGTGTTCTATTCTATCTAAAAAATAGCTCTCTTTCAAGGCGTTTCTGAAAGCGGCTTCAGAGGCAGACGAAGAATTAACACGCCAATCACGTTCTTTGTTAACATTGAACCAACAAAAAGCCTTAACCAGAGGATAGCTGTTTTTTATTTTAGACAAGGCATCCGTTATCCAATCAGCCTTGCTATTCCCCTCTCCAGTAGCAGAAGCAAACTCGGCAACCATAATTGGCTTATTACTTATGGAGAGCAATTTAGTATAGGCAGCGCCAAAGATCTGCTCAAAGCTTTCCCAATTGGCATAGCCCCAGTTATAACCGTCAACCGCTAACCAATCGACATAGTCATCTCCCGGGTAATAATCTGCCATATTATTCCAAACCTCGTCTGGCAGGTTATTGTTGTTTGGGCTCCAAACCAGAATGATGTTATCAGCCTGTAGTTCTTGTATTACACTATATATATATGACCAGGCTTGTTTATACTTGGCTGGCCCTGCTGCCGAACCATTATGGAAACCATCCCAAGGATACCAGTTACCATTCATTTCATGGGCAAAACGTAAGAAAAGAGGCTTATTAGTATCTTTAGCAGCCTGGATAAAAGCTCTAACATAACCGTCATATTGACCGGAGGCAATTGCAGCTAGCACCCCTTGCTGATTAGTGACCCAAGGCTCCCAAGTAAGCAAGGGAATACTGCCATTATTATAAACGGCATTCAGCTCTTCAACAGGAAGGAGATCTTGCTTGCCCGCCGTAGCTCGTAGAGCGGAGGCGGGCCAATGAACATAGGTATGCACAATTGCCAGATTTTTATCAATCGTTGTTTGAAAGCTTGCAAGGTTACTTGCTCCATTAACAAAGGCTCCGATCGCACAACCTTTGTAATTTGCTGTCTTAAGTCTTTGATAAGGATTAATGTCCATATTCAATTCTAACACAACAGAATAGCCGCCAACCACTTCGTTAAATCAAAACCCTCACCCATCTACGCTTAGGACAGCCTCCCTCCCTGCCTGCTCGCCTCGCGGCGAAGCGGGCCGGCAAGTAGGTCCCAGAGGGAGAGGGTAATCTGAAAAGAGGAATCCAAAAAATACATTAATCCCCTTCTCCCTCTGGGAGAAGGGGGCGCTAACTTTTATGTTGATGGGGATGAGGGCATAATTATTTAAATTTAAGACACGGCAGCCTTACACTATTACATATAGGGGAAATTAAAAAAAGCAGGAACTAACGCAGACAGACGTTCTTGATTTCTAAGCGAGAGTGGCTGGGTCCAACAACCATAAACTGAACCCGATGAGGTTTTTTAACAATCCCCAAGATAGGGAAAGACATATGTTTAAAGTTCTTCGGATCAAGGTCAACCGTAAGATAATCATCTTCGTAGGAAGTAGCTGCTTCAGACAGATTAGAACAATCAAAGATTTCTACTCGCAACCTAGTCCAATCTTCTTTCTTATCAAGCTTGCCCCGAACTTCAAACTCCAATAAGGAAGGGGTTGGCATTTCATCGAGCAAAACAATATTGCAGCCAATGTCTGTCCCCTCACCTTCCAAAGTATAAACACCATCTTGCTGAGAAACTTTTTCTCCAGCTTTGCCGAAACCGGAGAAGACTGTTTTGATGTTTTTTAACATGAAGATATTTTAACACTATTTTCGAATAAAGTGAAATTTCCCAATGAACCTAACGATAATAGTATAGGACTTTCATGTCCAAAAAGGAAAACATGGTAACAGTTGGACCAAAACACCCAATGAGTCCCCAACAGAGACGAGAGGTTTTGTCGGCGGCAAGAGCCTATGGCAGAATTGATAAGGACTCGTCTAGCGGTGCCCCCAGAGAAGATATCAAAAGACCTAAAAGCACTTTAACAGCTGCCATGGAAGCTTTCGGCTGTATGTTTAATTTACCCAGCGCAACAACGCCAGAAGGGGAACGAGTTGATCTTCCTCTGGATCATGTAATGCAGATGAAAAAACCCGGGGGTAAGCCCTTGGGAGAAAAAAGATCAGGAGGAGCTCGCAGACAAACCCCAGACCAAAGAGCAACTGCTTCTGCAGGAAGAGGTCGGCCTAGGAGAAATCCCGAACCAGGAAGAAGAGCTGCTGATGGTGCGGATGGTGCTAATTCTGCTGTATATACAGCTACAGAAAAAGTGTCCCCAGCACCAAAACGACCACAGCAAGGCACCAGCGCCAGGAAACCTAGCAATTTAAGCTTCCCTCAAAAACTCAAAATATTAGCTGGATTAACGGGGATCAGCGCTACAGTAGGGATAAGTCTAGCAGCCGCAACAGCTACGCCAATAATCGTCGTTTTAGCAATTGTATTGGGGCTAGCCACCGGCAGAACAGTAGAAAAGAGATTATTGAAAGTTAATTATATCAGCCGGATGGAAAAGGTCAGCTTAAAAGAGTTGATGGATCAGATCATCAAACTAGACAAAAAAACAGAAACTAGATCATTGTGGGGCAAAGCAAAAATGATTGGCAGACTTGCCACTTTTCCCATATCAATCGTGGCCGCTTCAATTGTACCCGTTTTAATTGAAACTTATATTCCAAGTTCGACCATGGCCATAGATGCCTTGGGAGATTTTCTCCCCTGGGTGATTACTGTATTGCCTAGCCTAATTATCCATATTAACCACCACAGTAGAAAAGCCAAAAGAGCCTTGGCTAAAGCTATTTTTACCAAACACATGGAACATAAGAGCAATCGCGCCGAAGTTGCCTCCCTGGTAATTTCTGCCGGCGGCAGATATAGCATTAATATGTTTGAGAGACTCTCTGGTAATGAGGGTAACGATTTATCCCATCGATGGAAAGCCTTAGGCCATGCCAGAGAAATTGATGCTTACAGAAATGAAGACGATGGCACAATTGATCCCTCGAAACTACAACTCAAAGCCTTAGAACTTTTGTCAGAAGAATATGATTGCATCCGGCAAATCGTTTTAGATAGTATTACTGATTGGAAACTACAAGAAAAATTACCCCTCTTGCTTGAAGCATTAAAGCTGACAGCAAATCAGCCGATTACCGAGAACGCCAATAAAGCCAGAGTAGCTGAAATTTTGACAGAACCAAGCATGGCCGATCATGAAAACCTTGTTCTAGGCCGCCTACAGGAAAGTGACCACAATGAAGTTAACTTAATTATTAGGGCTAGAAATCTTGGCAGCTCTAGCGAAGATCGAGAGCTCTTTGCTATAGCACTTGCGGAGCCAAATTTTGACAGTATCAGAGATACTGCTATTGCTAATGTGGGGGGGGGGCAACAGGTTCAAGACGTGGTAAGAATGCTCGCTCAAGCTTTGACACTTTGCCCTACTGAAGGTCAACCAATTGCTGCAATTGCCGACAAAGAACGTCTTGCCAGGATTCTTGGAGACCCTGCCATGGAACCCCACAAAGCCTTTATCGAGTATTGTTTTACCAGTGGAGATATTGATGACATTTCAGCAATGTCAAAGGCATTTTCTCTTTGTCAGCGATGGCAAAGCCTTGATGCAGATCAACAGACCCAGCAATGGGAAAGTCACCTGGAGGAAGCTCAAAGAATCAGGCAAACTTTACCTGCAAGTAGCAATGTTTTAGAGCAGCTTAATGAAACAATCACCGCCATGGAAGCCTTAGCCTTATCTCCTAAATTCCAAAATATATTAACTAATATCCAAAATCAATATTGGGACTATGAACTAGCTGATGAAGTCGGATCTGTTTTACCGGCCATGACATTACAAATACAATTAATGTTGGCTCTTAGGGATATTAGAGAACTAAGATCATTACAACAACAGCCTCCCCAAGGATTGTCTAGTTCAAACTCAGAGCAAATAGCAAGGGGGATCAGAGCATTAGAAGGCTTTATCCGATCCTCACAAACAACCTTAGAAAATGGGGATCTTATCCTGTCCACTGATGATGGCACCAGATATTTAATCTTTGCTGAGCTTGGTCATGGTCAAGACACCGTTTATCGAGCAGTTGGCTTGAGTCAAACTGATTTCAATATTGAGAAGGCTACTAACCTTGATGATCCAGAAAAAATCGTGGCCATAAAACGCTTTGAGCGAAGTGAGCCAGAACAACAGGAACGCTTCAGACAAGAAGCAATGCTTTTGCAAACCTTAGGAACAAGCAGACACATTATTGGTATTATGGGTATCGGAGTATCTAAGAATGGGACACCATTTTATGTTATGCCATATATAAACTCTCCCACTATAACAGAATTAATTAATGTTATGAAACTCCACAAAAGGGGTGTTTCCCAGGAGTCTCCACACGCTCAGCGCTATAAAGAACTTGATCAGCTACTTGGATTTGACAGTAACCCTAATTTCTGGGAACCGTTACTCCTCCAATTCTGCGACGCTTTAGATGGTTTACACGGTCAAGGAATTGCCCATCGCGACATTAAAACTGGCAATGCCTTTGTAGTTTTAGGTCCACAAGAAAAGGGCAAAAAACCTGCCCCAGAAATTCGTCTTTCTGATTTGGGAATTAGTAAAAGTATTGGGGAAAGCGATGGTCCAACTAGGACAAGAAGCGTTCAGCCTGGCACCTTAAATTACATGGCCCCAGAACTCGAAGACAAGATAAACTTCTGGCCAGACGACCCTATTACAGCTACAAGCCTGGAAACAATATCAGGGTTGCTGCAACTTCAGCCATCCGAACTATTAGACGAATTGCGATCTACTAGAATTTCTTCTGGCTCAGGTCAATTGGTAACATCAAAGGGAAGATTGAGCCGGGTTACCAAAGAACAGTTTGTTGCTGATTTCAAGCCTAGAAGGCTTACATTAACCGACTCACAGAAAAAAACCTTATATGATCAACTGTTTAATCTTGATAAAGCCTATCAAGAAGTTTTAATGCCTAGATTAGTCAAAGCAGACCTTTATGCTTTTGGGGTGCTTATGTATACAGTCTTCAATCATGATTTTCCCTTCAATCACAATGATGATTTGGCTTACAGTCTGTGGGCTAGGCAAACACCCAAAGAAATTGCTCAGGGTGATATTCCTGATAAATATTGGCCAACTATAAAAAGGTGTCTATCTCATGATCCTGCTAATAGACCTGAGAGTGCTGCTGAAGTCAGATATTCACTCCAGCGAGTAGTCAAACCAGCGATGAGCACACCAAAAACACTTGAAGAAGCCAAATCAGTAGTAGCAGCCCTAAACCTAGAAATCGCCAATCCAGTAACTGCAGCGAGAAAAGAAGAGATTAGGCTCTTAGTTATGGGGATGTTATCTCAAGACTATGTAAGAAGTGATGTTGATTTTTCGATGGAATTGGTAGCTTTATCGGTGAAAATTTCTGGTTTAGCATTAAAATAATATGAAGGAGAAATAAAAAAATGAATCAAGGAACACCACCAGTAAGAAGAGGTTGGAATTTTGGCCTGTTTGATTTTAGCAGATGGAACCATGCAGGACGAACTGAAGCAAAAAGAAAGGCTACTGCAAAAAAAATGGCCGCCTTAGTCCCAGCCGCAAATAAACCACCTGCGCGACCAAACTTTCTTTTAACACGACAAAAATTAGCCGCCCTGGAAATAGGTCTTTTCCAAAGAATATTATCTCCAACGGGTGATATTGGAATCCCGGCAATTGATAAAGTAGACATCGCTTTTGCTTCCTTAGCCTCCCAAGGAGAAGGACTAAAAGGCTTTCCCAGCGCCGAAGCACTTTGTCGGGTTGTCTCTGGTGAGATTGATTGGGCAACTGGCAGAAGCAGCAAGGAAAGTCGAGTTTATGCCAGAACAGATAAAATGGATAGGTACCACCAACAAGATGCGGTCGCTGTAATCGAACATCCGGTTAATGCCAAGGGAGAAAAAGTAACCCATCTATTAGCAGCCGATGGTGCCGGTGGCGGAAGTGGCGAAAAAGCTTCTCAAGCAGCAATCAGGAACGCTGGCACAGATATCTTGCGGGGCGCTTCGCCAGAACAAGCCATGGCCATGGCCCATGTTAAAGCTACAAATCATAAATTTGGCTTAAGAGAAAAAGATTCCTTCCTTCGTACCTCCGATTACATGAGCACATTGGCTGCCGCTGAAATCAGAGAAACCGGAGATAAAGTCTTTTCTGTCCGCCCCACCAGTTGTGGAGACAGCATGGTCATCATTATTAAAACTAATGGTTCTTCCTGGCTACTAACCATTCCACACAATGTGCAAATTGAATACTACCAATACAACAAAGGAAATGACATAAGTGCCCCTATGCCAGTACGAGCTTTTATTGCAGCCTGTGAAGGGAATCAGAATGGTTGTTTTAGCAATCAAGCTGTATCCTCCCTTGGTGCCAGCCTCCCTCCTAACCGTAGCATAGTCCCAAGGCAAGCTGTTGTAGACATAGTTGGAGAGAATCAGGAAATTCTAGCTTTCTTTGGTCAAGTAAAAGAGCAACCTGCCCAGCTATCCTTTACCACCTTTGATCAGGGCTCAAATTACTCAACTGAAACAAAAATATTATCTTCAGATCTAGAACCCCAAAAAAAACAGGCCCTTTTAGCCTTATTTGTCAAACATATCGGCCAAGACAGGACTTATGAATTAGAAGCCGACGAAATAGTTATGGTCTGCTCCGATGGTATTAAGGTAGCAATCCTGGAAGAGCCGGAAACACAACGAGTTCTTGCTGATCCAACCTTATCACTAAAACAAAAGTCTGCTTATTTAGTGAAAAGAATGCAAAGCAACAAAGTTCTAGAAGATACTGCAGTTCGAGACTTCCTTGGTAACCAGGACAATTTAGCACAAGAAAAACTTGATTATTTGCTTAATAAATTACAAGGCGACAAGATATTGGCAACTCCAGAGGTACAATATACTCTCACCGATGAAAAAACTGATGTAGAGACAAAGCTTAATCGATTAATTGGAAAACTAGAAGATGACCAATCAGATAATATTGGTCTGGCTATGTTTCAAGTGCCAGCCTATGCCAGGGCTAGCGGTCAGGCACAAAGGGATCCTAGACCAGGCTTTGAAAATGCCCCTACCGTGGCAAAACCAGCTGTTGATTTTCACGAGCAACCGACAGACATAAGCCTTTTTGAGGGACGACGGACAGAAGCAAGGCTTCCAGTTGAGCCCAAAGAAGCTTCGGCACAAGCAAAACCAGTAGCTTTTGCTGATGGAAGGACACACCAACTAGGTTTGGAAGATATAGAATTTGAAGTAGAACTACCTGCTGAAGGTGAAGAAAGATTAAGTATCGATTTCAGGCAAACTCCTGGAGAGGCTGGTGAGGTACCCGAACCTAAATTATCCGTCCCAGAAGGTGATCTTTTAGATGATACAGTTTTCCCTAATAGAACTTCCGCCTCTACACTAACAGAGACCCTTTATACCGAGCTGAAAACATCAGAGATAGTCGCTGTAGCCGCTGTGGACACTCCTGAAGCAGAAGCAATCGCTACAGGAGGAGAAGAGGCCGTTTTACTAGATCAGGAAACAAGAAGAGTTACCGTTGGTGACTTTCAAAGAAAGGCGCCACGGGCAGCAGAAACATTAAATGGATTTCTCGATCCTTCTGCCACACTTGGAGACCTGCCCACAGCTAGGCAAACAGCTGGAACCGGTCTCGATAGAGAGAGGACAGATCCGAATAAACTTGATCTGACCCCTGCAGATGAATCAGATCAACCAACAGTCACTGGGGGTAACGCTGAAGAGTTTAAGCCAGCAACATTGAAAAAAAACGACGATGATTTTGATGATCTGTTTGCCAATCTTGGAGATGAAGTAAGGGCTGAAAGCGCAGCAGAACAAGCTGGAACTCAAGAGACAGCGGCAGATCCAGCAGCAGCAGCAGCCACAGCTCGCAGTAGTCTTCTAGGCACACTAGAAGCTAGACAAGCACAGCTGGGAATAGTCGCGGCACAGAATACAGAGAAAGCCGACTCAATTCCTATCTACCAAGCAGTTCTAGCCTCCAGACAACAAATGGCGGCCGGTATAAATGCTTTAGCAACTGCAATCACTGACAAAGCGAAGGCTCAAAGTGTGATTGATCTTTTCCGAGGAACAAGCGAGGAAGTAGACGGAGCTGTCCTGGCAGCCTTATTTGAATCAGCCGCTTTTCCTTGTATCATACTAGAACATCTAGATTTAGTGGCACAGGTCAAAGAACTAAGGGATGACCTTGATCTTGATCAAGATCATGGCTTACACACCCCAGATGGAACAGTTAATACTAGTATTGAAAGCCTTGAATATCTTGCTGCAAGATTAGAAAGAACCCTTAATGACGGGCAAAAAAAATTAGCTGCCCTCTTAGAAGATCAGAAAACCGGCAAAGCTAATGCCATAGGCTTTCTGACCGCAATATCAAGTCCAGAAGCAGAAATGCCAGATCAAATGTTAGAAGCTTTAGCTAAAACTGTTTTACCAATTATTGCTGAGCAACACCCTGACCTAGCCCAAGCTGCCAATGAACTATTAGACGATTTGGCTTAATAAAATGATCTTAAGGAGGAAAGTGGATGAAATAGAAAGTTTACAGAGAAGATCAGATTGTCTTATAAAACCAATAAATTAATAAAATAAAAAAATAGGAGGAAATCATGGGACTTAAAATAACACCACAAAAAGGATTCGATAACTTAAGGAACTATCTTGCTGGCAATAAAGAAATGGATCCCGCGGCAATCAGAAGGAATATAGGTTATCTAGATAGAGACAAAGCAGTAGAATTACAAACCACACTGAAAGCTGCCACCGGAAATCGCGCAGAAGCACTTAATACTGCCCTAGCCAATCTTGATGCTAGTGAACGTGGACGATTGGGGATTACAGCGGCTCCTTCTCCCCAACCAGCTGTAGATCAAGCTGCTGCTGAACCTAAAGCAGAAGCCGCTCCCCCTGCAGCAGACCCAACTGCTCCTGCCCCCGCACCAACCACCGAAACCATAACCCTACAAGAACTGGTTAGAAATCATCCTAAACTGGATACTCCTTTGGCTAATTATGAAACCTACTTAGATCAGGTGGAGGCTCTTGTACTGCCTGAAAATTTACAGGACGGAAACCTACGCAAACTGCGCACTGTGGCATTATCCGCAGTTATCGAGCATTTAACTCTCACCCTCGCAGGTCAGAATCGTGTATCCAGAATTAATATCTCTGCTAATAGGACACAGGTTTTGGCCTTACTCGATCGAGCAGTCTTTGCCCACAAATACCTCCTTGTTATCACAACTTATAGAGAGCTAACAGTAGAACAGAAAGAGATCTGCCGCAAGATACTAGGTGCTACCATTGGCGATGCATTAGAATTAATAACAAAAGTCATGCCTGGCCAACCACTAGCTGATCTAGGCCTTATTGATGATGCGGGAAGAGAAGCTGTTCTCAAAGCTTTAACTGTGATTGGAAATCAAGATAAATGGTTTAATCCTGCCGGGTCAGGAAATACTGGCGAATCAGTTACGGTTGGCCAAGGAGCCGAAGCAGGTCAAATTGCTGAAACCGATTCTAAAATTAGGGCAGCTGTTCTTGATCTTAGAAGAACATTAGCTGATCCAGCTCAACACATCAAGCCCCCTGTAATAACCTCTGCGCCTGCGCCTGTGCCTGCCCAAGAAACTCCTGCCGCTCCAGCCCAACCAGTAGAAACAGCCCCAGCACAATCTGCCCCTGCTCCTTCAGCAGTAGAAGCAAAAACCGCGGAAACAAGATTACAATTCGCAATTTCGACAATTCATGAAGCTGCGCAAAATGTTTCTGATGTAGATGTAAGACAAGTAATTGAAGCACTTAGATTGGTGCTCAGAGAAGCGACAATGGCCAACAATCAACAATTAGGCCAAGATTTAATGTCATTAAAATCTCTTGATGCTTTTGCACAACTTGTTGAAAATATTTTTACCGCTCATGAAAATCTAAGACCTCGTACTCTAGTTACTCCAGCTCCTGAACCAGAAGCTGAAGCAGCCGCTGCGCCTGTTGCTGAGCCGACAGAACCTGTAGCAGAAAGAGCCCCTAGGCCAAGGACAGGTCGCGCTGATCTTCCAGCAACAACAAGGCCGCGAGTTAGGCTAGGAAGAAGCGATCGTAGACCAGCAGCCTCTCCACGACCAGTAAAACCTGCTGTTACAACACCAGCGCAAGTAGATCAAGAAGCATTTTTTGGGCCTGTTGTTCAAAAACCAGCTACTGCGCCAACTACACATGAGTTCACAGTAGCAATAATTGAAGCGCATTTTGGACAGATTATCGAGACAGCTACTCGTGAGGCCGCTGAACTTAATAGAACACTAGAAGCACAACAAAGATCTTTAGCAGAAACAGTTAGAGCTCTTGCTAAAAAAAGAGGGAAATTCCAAGCGCTTTCAACCGAGCTAGAGGGATTAGTACGCGAAGCCCAAGAAGCAGCCGCACAATCTAAAGAAAGCGAAGAGGGAAAAATCAATTCCCGGGCAGCAACTGATATAAAAGCTAAAAATGTAGAGCTAACAAAAGATACAGCTCGTCTTGAAGCTGAAAGAGATCGAGCTGTTGCAGCCAAAAATAGTGAGCAAAAAACCGCTAGACAAGCTGCTCGACAAGCAAGAGATACAGCAATAGCCGCTGTAAGCCAAAAAGAACAAACTGCTATGCAAGCTGCTGAAACTACTTATAACAAAGAAATAACTAGAATTGACTCTGATTATAAAGACATGGAAACAGACTATGCAACAGAGATTGCTGAAGAAAAAGCTACTGCCCAAACAACAAGAACAGCTGCTGAGAAAGCCGCAGAGCAAACAGCGAACCAAGCCAGGACACAAGCCAGGGCAACTGCTCAAACAACCCTAAGAGAATTAGCACAAAGGGCAAAAACAGAACCAGCAACAATAGCTAAAGATTATCAAGGTCAAATTACTGCTCTTAGGCAACGGATTGAACAGGAAAAATCTGCTATTAAAGATGAGCTAGAGGCAAACATTGCCGCGCTACCACAAGCAGCAGATTCAGTCGTTGAACCACGTCGAGCAAAACTGATCAGTGGTCTTCTACCTAATAAAGAAGCTGCCATAAGAGAGGCAGAACAAGCCGAACAAACTGCTCGAGCAGTATTTGACCAAACTAAAACAGCAATCAGAGAAAAACAACAAATTGCTCAAGAGGCTGCAAAGAGTCGAGACAGAATGGTTGCAGAAATGCAACGCTGGCAGCTTGGAGCAAGCGCAATTCCTGAACCTGCTAAACCGTCTGGCTTTGTAGGCTAATCAATTATAGTTTGCAATAATTAAATCAGGGGCAGCTCGTTTGGGCTGCCCTTGGTATTTGGTGCTACAGACAAGACTAAGACAAGACTAACCATAGACATCCCCTACTATACTATGGTATAATCAACGCTGTGCCGATCGAAAAAGAAAGTCTTTGCGCTTCAGTCAAAACACTTAGATGTATGGCTTGAGATGAGGGCACAACCTCTCTCTTAACCTTCCAGTTGTTTTCCTGAAGTTGTCAAAAATTATCCTGATAGCACTTTTGTAGACGACAAAATAAATGTTTGAGAAGTTCCTAAAAGGACTCTAAAAATGACGTTTGAGAACTTAGAGAAAATCACAAATAAAGGCAACTATTCAGGTGCCACCCCACACTAAAGTGTGGTAAATAGACGAGAAAAGAACTATTATGAAATAACGTTTCCCAGGCTTTAGTCTGGGGTTCTCGTCAATAACTAATAAAGGCCTGAATGGTTACAAATAAAGTGAAATTACTGCCGGAAGTTGTCGATAATTATATAGAGAAAGCGTCTCTATATAGGAGGACTGTGGTATGACCGTGTTTGGAGCAATTAGAAGAATCCCTGGTCTTGTAGCTGGAAAAGTACGATCTGTTATCAACCCTCCACCTATTCCAGGCCGCAGAATATTTATGGGTCAAGTTGCCGCAGTCGGAGCCGGTCTAGGAGCCGGTCTAGGTCTCGCTGCTTGTGGTGGAGAATGGAGTATCCTCGAAGACCTTAGAGCCGGCGTTGATATGACTCCCAGCGGAAAAGTAATTACGGCCGGTGATTTTAAAGCCTCTCAAGGCAATTTGCGTGTTGCTGAAGTTAATCTCGTTTTTGATGGTGGCCAAGTTATCGGCGGTGGAGAGGTTGCTCGCGCCAATATCTTTTTACAGGTAGGAACCAACCATCAAGCAGCAGGGTTAGTTGCTTATTCAGGACCAAATGGCACTAAAGGAACTGTCGTTCCGGTTACCCTGCTGGAAGCAACCATTACTGATCCTAACAATACCCAGAACATTACCGTACTAAAACCAAATGTTAATTTAGGCACAATTTCAAATCCATTATTCCCCCCAACCAGAGTGCCAGGCAGCGGCTATCTAGCCAAAGCCCTTCATCGTACCGGCGAACTAGAATTTAGCCTAACCGTAAGACTGGCTTATGACAATAAAGACTTTAGCCCGGGAGCAACACATCAAATGGATCTTCGGGTTTTTGCCAGGGCTGAGTAGATGGAAAATATGCTTAAAAAATTAACACTTATTATTGCTATTCTACTAACAACCATCGGTGTTGCCCAGGCTTATGTTTCCAATCCGGTTCAAAGCGTGGTTAACCCCATTACTCAAACGCTTTATGTGGCTGGCAACAGTTCTACCCCTGGCTTTGTTGCTTACGACAGAGTAACTGATGGCTGGACAACTACCAATCAAGTTAAAAGCTTAATCCCAGCCACTGCTAAATGCTATGGCTTAGATGTTACCCCTGACGGCAAGCAACTACTGGTTAGTGTTAACAATTATCCGAATTCCGAACTCAGACTTTATGTTTTGGATTCATCGGGAAAACCGACCACAACTTACTGGACTGTACCCTGGGTTACAAGTAATCAAGCAACCCCTGTTGGCGTTGCAATAGCTTCTGATAATTCTCGAGCCTATGTTGCTGATACGATCCAAAACAAGGTTTATTATTTTGATCATGATCTGGTTCAGGATAAATGGAGTTATGCCGGAGAATTAACCGGTATCACAGCTGCTTACAATATTGCCCTTAGCCCGGTCAAGTATATTACAGTAGGCACTAGTACAATTAAAAATTATCAGATTTTTGTCTCTTCAAAAAGTAGCTCTGGCCAGGTTCATGTTTGCGAATCTTTAGGGCCTACCACTATTGCCTATCGTGGCTCGGTCTCTGTTTCTGCCCAACCGACCCAACTCAAAGTCAATCATTTGGGTACTAGATTATATGTTGCTGTTAACGGAGCAACCGGAGGAGATATAAAGGTTTTTGACATTCAGAGTTTTAATCCTTATCTAAATAACATGAAAACCATCAGTTCGGTGGCTGGTGATTATGGTTGGACAGGTTTTAATATCACTCCAGATGAGAGCAAACTTTATTATACCCAGGCCAGAGATTTTGCCGAGACTAGTACTGGACTTTACAGTGTCAACCTGCCAGTAACAGTTGATACAACAGCAACCTCTGTTGCTACTATTAATGGTAACTTTAACGGTGTGGCAATGTCTCCGGACGGTCTACGCTATGTCTTAACCTACAGTGGGGATGGCTCTTTTTATCCTTTAACTGGAGGGACTGGCGGCTATAGCACAGGTCTACAACCTATTGTTTCGCAAATAACGGCCATAACTCCCAACACGACGACTTACGGCACAAATGTTAACGTAACTATTACTGGTAATTTCTTTTTGCCCGGCGCTCTTCCTTATCTTCTAGACGGCAGCTACAACAGCTACGTATTGAGTAATGTTTCCGTCAAATCATCAACAACAATTACGGCAACTATTGACAATAACATTTTCAGCCAGCTTGCCAATGTAACCGCAGGCTACGACTTGCAAATTATCAACAACAACCCCTTCCTGGGTACCTCTCCCGCTCCCCTTGCTTACGAGTCCAATGCCTTTACTATTAATAAATATACCCCACCTGTTACCTTGGCAATATCTAGCATTTACCCTTCTATTAGCCCAGTAGGAAAAACCGTAGTTGTGGGAATTTCTGGAACCAATTTTTTGACAACGCCAAATGTTACCCTAACAAAAAAAACCTTAGTCATGGTCAATGGACAACAGGCATACGTGACCAGCACAATTACCGGCACAGTTGTTTCGACAGAAAGCACCAAACTAAAGGTTTCCTTTACAATTGCTGCTAATCAGTTAACCGGCCAATGGAATTTAACAGTAGTAAATCCCAATAGCGACACAGCTACTGCGATTAATGGCTTTGAAATTATCCCGACACCAGATACCATTCTCCCGTCTACAGTTCAAGACATCAAAGGGACCGATGGAGAGACAGAAAAAACTACCTTAACCTGGAATAATCCCCCGGAAAATGACATTGCTTTACTTAGAATTATGCGTGGTACCAGCCCTGATGGCGATTATCCTACCCTAGTAACAGGAACTTTGGTCGCTGATATCCTGGCGCCAAAGCCAGCCGCTCTTCAAACCTATATTGATACTGGTCTAACCGGTGGCACCACCTACTATTATACTGTTTACACTCAAGACACTTCAGGCAACTGGAGCACAGACATCTCTATTGATGTCAATGCAGTTCGAGTTGTGCCTGCTGGTTCCACTACACCAGGAGTAATCGTGATCAATTCTGGTGGTAAACGCGAGGGAGACATCGCTAGCAGTTCGCCAGTCACTATAAGTTGGCAAACCAATCCTCCTAATCAAGCAGTTAATGTTTGGTATAAAGATACCACTCTTAACAACACTGGCTGGCAAAAACTAAATTCAACAGCCATTTCCGAAACATCTTATACAGATCCGAACATCAAAGTGGGTGATGGCACCACTAGATTTTACAAAATCCTTCCTGTTAGCGCGACTGCTGTTACAACTGACGATTTAACTCAAGAAGTGGTCGGCAAATTTGATATTAGCCTTGAGATTGGTTTTAACCTTGTCTCTTTACCATTAATTCCAGCAAACAATTTATTGGACAATGTGATTGGCAGTCAGCTAGCTAGTGGAGCTTTTTCTCTTTTTGCCGATCAGATCCAAAAATTCAATGGCAATGGTTATGACATTGCCTGGCTAAAAACCATTACTGGTGGTAACAAATGGTATACAGGCAGCACCGCCACCACTATTACAACAGCTCCTAATGATGGTTTCTGGATAAAATCAGCTACCAAAAAACATCTTACTATCGTGGGTCGTATTGCCGAAACTAATCGTTCTTTCACAATGAAATCTAATAAAACATATAATCTGGTTGGCTCTCCTTTCCCTGTAACTGTGGCCTTAGATAATTCTGGTTTGGCTGAAAATGCTACAAGCGGAACATTTTCTTTGTTTGCCGCTAAAGTGCAAGAACTTAAGTCCTCTGGCGGCTATGATATAGCTTGGCTAAAAAATACTACCGGCAAACTTATTGATAGTGGAAACAAATGGTACACAAGCAGTAGCCCGACAACAATGAAATTTTCTCCAGGCAAAGGTTATTGGGTCTCTGATCCAGGGACAATTAACTTTACCTGGGAATATATTAAACCTTATTAAAGGAAAATGGAGGAAACAAAATGAAAATTAAATTTTTTAACAAAGGATGGTTAAGTCTGCTCTTGGTAACCCTGGTGATTTTGACCGGCTTAGCAAGCGCAGCTTTAGCTGCTAACACTGGTGGTGTTAATGGTTATATGATTGGCGGTCTTGTGCCAGGTTACACTACTAATGTGCGGAATAACACTGGGGCACTCTTGCCTGATGACTGCGTTTTACAATATATTAATGCTGGGGCAAACGAAATAGCGGATGCCCCTCTCCCGGATGGTTCCATGGACCCTACTAAGGATGACACTTTAATCCTAACCTTTAAAGTCGGTGAAGGAACAGATTTCCCACCAAACAATCCCGCTGGAACCTTTATTCAACAAATAGGTGGACAAAACAATAGCTCAGAGGTCTTTGTACGCGCCTGGAATGCAACAACCATTACTGCTGCAACCAAGTATGGCAACTCAGCATACTATACTATCATTGGTGGCGGTGAAGGAAATCCAGAACCTACTGCCCCAGACTGGGAAATTACCCCTAGTTTTTCAACCGGCACAGATAAGCCCACAGCAGACATTAATCCGCAAACACCAAGCGTTGGCAACCTTGTTCAATCAGTTTCAAATGGCAGCTGGCTTAAGGCCGGTGACAGCATCACCTTAACAATTAACAACATGACTGATCCAGGGGATCAGATCCGGGCACGTTTTGAGGTCACAACAACAGCTTTTTCTAGCACCTCTACTCACCAGGAAACTACTTACGGCCTGTCTCCCAGAAGCGGCAATGTTACAATTACAGCCAATTCGCTGTCCAACGGAAGTTACAGATGGCAAGGCCAAGTCCAGGATGACGCACTCAAAGTTTCTGGCTGGACACAATATAACAGTGGTAATCCCTCGTTTAGTGTGGATAAAAACGCTCCTAATAATCCTAGTACAGCAATAGAAACTGGTGGGACAGTTGACAATACCTGGCAAAATACTGTTTCTAACCCTAATTTTACCTGGTCAGCTCCAGCTGATGTTGGTCCCTCCGGAGTTTCCGGGTATTCTGTGTACTGGGGCACTAACGCCAGCGCAGATCCAGGCACCACCCAAACACAAACCACAACCGGTTATTCCCCTTCAGCCGTAACAGCCGGAACGTACTATTTAAGGGTCAGGACTTTTGATAATGCAGGAAATTACTCTGCCGCAACAACTATTTTTACTTTTAGATATGATGCAACTAATCCAACAGTCACAGTTACTGCCCCTAATGGCACTGAAACATTAACTGTTGACACTCAATATGATATCACCTGGACTGCAACTGATGCCCATTCAACCATTGCGGCTCCCCCGGCAACACCAATTAAAATTGAATTTTCTCCTAACGGTACAACACCTTGGACAACATTAGCCAATGCTACACCAAATGATGGCTCTTTTTTCTGGACCCCAACAACCGCAGACATTACTACTGCTGGAATAATCAAAATTACTGCCACAGACCAAGCCGGTAATTCGAAGACTGATGTTAGTAATGCTAATTTTACGGTTGCCTATGCTACCCCTAACATAACAGGTTTTGCGCTAACATCTTCTGGGGCACCCCTTACTGCAGCAAAAGCTTATACGAACATCTCTCTTAGCGGGAGCAACTTTGGTTGGAGCCAAGGTTCTAGCACCATTACCTTCTATAACAACAAAGCTGCCACTGTTTATTATTGGGTTGATAACAAAATCGACGTGCAGGTTCCCAATGGCGCTCTTTCTGGAAATGTTACTGTTACTGTTAATGGTCAACCTGGAACAAGATCATTCACTATTACACCTCCAGCTCAAGTAACCGCTTTCACCGCAACCGCAGGTGATGCCAAGGTTGATCTCTCTTGGACCAACCCTACCGACGGCGGCTTCTATCAAACCTTAATCGTTAAGCGAGCAGGCTCTGCTCCTTCCTTTACTCCTGTTGCTGGAACCACCTACACAGTGGGCCAAACTGTGACTACCGGTACTACCGTCGAATACGTCGGTTCCGGTATTTCTACTTCTGATACCGGCCTGACCAATGGCACCACCTACTACTACGCCGCTTTTGCTCATGATCAAGGACCTAACTACGCAACTCCAGCTGTAGCTGCTAATGCTACTCCTGATTTTGCTACTCCTACCTTTACTCAATTTGAGATGTACAGTACTCCTGGCACAGCGATCACCGCTGCCCAGGCCACTGACGCTATCTCAATTATCGGCAACAACTTTGGTGCTACCCAAGGCACTGTTGTTTTCTTTAACAATAAGGCTGCTACTGTTAACTACTGGTCTAACGCTAAAATAGATATTAATGTCCCTAACGGCGCTCGTACCGGTCTTGTTGCCATTACTGCCAACGGTAAATCCGTTAGCCAATCCATTACCATCAATCCTCCAGCTCAAGTAACCGCTTTCACCGCAACCGCAGGTGATGCCAAGGTTGATCTCTCTTGGACCAACCCTACCGACGGCGGCTTCTATCAAACCTTAATCGTTAAGCGAGCAGGCTCTGCTCCTTCCTTTACTCCTGTTGCTGGAACCACCTACACAGTGGGCCAAACTGTGACTACCGGTACTACCGTCGAATACGTCGGTTCCGGTATTTCTACTTCTGATACCGGCCTGACCAATGGCACCACCTACTACTACGCCGCTTTTGCTCATGATCAAGGACCTAACTACGCAACTCCAGCTGTAGCTGCTAATGCTACTCCAACCTTACCTCTTAACATTACCACTACAAGCTTGCCTAACGCTTCTGTTGGTGCTGCTTACTCTCAAACTCTAGCTCGCACCGGTGGGACCTCTCCTTTCACCTGGTCTGCTTCTGGCTTGCCTTCTTGGTTAAGCATTAATTCTTCCACTGGCGTGCTATCCGGCACTCCTACTGCTGCCGGTGGACCAGCATCTTTCACCGTTACTGTTACTGACAGCTTAAGCAATACTGATTCTCAAAGCTTGTCTATCACTGTTAACGCTGCTCCTGATATAACCACTACCAGTCTGCCTAATGGTGCTGTTGGGGTTGCCTACTCTCAAACACTAGCTCGTACCGGCGGTACTACTCCTTTCACCTGGTCTGCTTCTGGCTTGCCTTCTTGGCTAAGTCTAAATTCTTCTACCGGCGT